>JAFPLH010000070.1 GCA_017402845.1 Clostridia bacterium | reverse complement strand
TATACAACATAAAAAGAACGATAAACATAATGTTTCACGTGAAACAATTATACAACATAAAAGGAACGATAAACATAATGTTCCACGTGAAACAATTATACAACATAAAAAGAACGATAAACATGATGTTTCACGTGAAACAATTATACAACATAAAAAGAACGATAAACATGATGTTTCACGTGAAATGATGATACAACCCCGATAAACACAAAAAACATATTACAATATTGAAAGATATAATAAAAATACTTTAAATTATCCGCTTAAGATGTTATAATGTATATGTGACTTCCGAAATGCTCGAAATAAAAAAATAGTACTTAATTACCGTACAGAGGCAGTAAAAAAAATATACAGGTATTTTCTGTAATGAGCTGTTAGGCGGTTTTTATGTGTAAATGTTTTGATTTTCGGAATTATACCGTTATTTGAAGTATATGTGAGCTTCAATAATAAGGAAAGAAAGGAATTTGTAAATGGGTAAAATAATTGCTATCGCCAACCAAAAAGGCGGCGTCGGAAAAACTACAACTTCTGTAAACTTGGCAGCAGGTCTGGGCAAAATGGGGAAGAAGGTCTTGCTTATAGATATCGATCCTCAGGGTAATGCTACAAGTGGTGTGGGTGTTAATAAAAGAGCTGTTAAACACAGTACATACGATATTTTTGTTGAGGGTGTAAGCGGTAAGGATACCGTAGTAAAAACACAGTTTCAGAACCTTGATATTCTTCCATCGAGTCTTGATCTTGCTGCTGCTGAGCTTGAAATTGCCGATAGAGAACACAGAGAGTCTATTTTAAAGAGCGCTGTAATTCCGCTCAGAGAGGTGTACGACTATATTATTATTGATTGTCCTCCGTCTTTGGGTTTGATTACGGTTAATGCGCTTTGCTTGTGTGATACTATTCTTGTTCCGATACAGTGCGAGTATTATGCACTTGAAGGTTTATCTCAGCTTATGAATACAGTAAGACGTGTTAAGCGTTCGTTTAATGAACATCTTGATATTGAAGGCGTTTTGCTTACTATGTATGACGGCAGACTTAACCTTACACAGCAGGTTGTAGAAGAAGTAAAGAAATTCTTTCCGAGAAAGGTGTTTAATACAGTAATTCCGAGAGCTGTAAGACTTAGTGAAGCACCCAGCTTCGGTACTCCGATAATGTATTATGACCGAAGCGGAAAGGGCAGCGTAGCGTATATGGATCTCGCTAAAGAAATAGACAGAAAATAAAGGAGTGAAGAAATGCCACCTAAAAAGAACGGTCTTGGCAGAGGTTTGAGCGAAATATTTATGCAGAATGAAAGTGAAGATCATAATGATACTATTACGCTTAAAATTTCAGAGATCGAGCCTAATAAAAATCAGCCTCGCCGAGAGTTTGAACCGGAATCACTAAATGAGCTTTCAGAGTCTATTGCTCAGCACGGTGTTTTGCAGCCGCTTGTTGTAAGACCATTGTTTGGCGGCGGTTATGAGATTGTAGCAGGTGAAAGAAGATTCAGAGCAGCAAGAATGGCAGGTTTAACTAATGTGCCTGTTGTTGTGCGTGAGCTTACCGATTCTGAAGCAATGGAGCTGGCACTTGTAGAAAACTTGCAGAGAGAAGATCTTTCTGATCTGGAGCTTGCAATGGGGTATGAATCGCTGATGAAAGAATACGGCATGACGCAGGAGCAAATATCAGGTATAGTAAATAAATCACGTTCTGCTGTTGCTAATACGCTCAGACTTCTTAAACTGCCGGAAAGCATTAAGATCATGCTGAAAAACGGCGATATCTCCGCAGGTCACGCAAGAGCTTTGCTTGCACTTGAAAATGAAGATATGCTCGAAATGGCTGCAAGATCTATTATAGATAATAACTTATCTGTTAGAGAAACCGAAAAAATGGTTGCTCAGATCAATAAGGAGACAGATCAGTCTGATAAAGAGATCGTAGTAAAAGAAAAACAAGACAAACGCCCTCAGTATTACAGAGAGGTAGAATTGTCGCTGAGTGAGTCTTTCGGAAGAAAGGTTGTTGTTAATCAGAAAAGTAAAAACAGCGGTACTCTTGTACTTGAGTTTTACGGAGAAGATGACCTGAAAGAACTGCTTAGTCACTTTAAAGAAGATTGAAAAAGGGAGTATTCCCTTGGGAATCACTGAATAGATCACGTTCTGCGGACTGAGCCCCCTTCTCGCTTGTCTTTTTTAGTCAAATTGCACTCAAATCACTTGAAATACGTCAGTATAGTCTCGGCTGCCGCCTCGGTCGGTGCTGTTGCCTTGCGGCAACGTCTGACACCGGCAGACCGCACCCGGCGTGATTTTCGCACAATTTGCCTGAAAAAATACTAAGCGATAAGTACACTCGATTTAATCAGTGTTTCCCTTGTAAATAAAAAGGAGTAATGAAAAATGATAGACATTAAATTTTTAAGAGAAAACCCTGATGTTGTTAAGGAGAATATCAAGAAGAAATTTCAGGACAGCAAGCTTCCGCTTGTTGATGAGGTTATTGAACTTGATAACCAAAGACGAGCTACACAACAACAGGCTGATACTTTGAGAGCCGACAGAAATAAATATTCAAAGCAAATTGGCGCATTAATGGGACAAGGCAAAAAAGAAGAAGCCGAAGAAATGAAAAAGCTTGTTACCGAAAAATCAGAGGAGCTTGCAAACTTAGAGGCTAAGGAATCAGAGATAGGCGAGAAGGTCAAAAAAATTATGATGACTATTCCGAATATCATTGATGAAAGCGTTCCGATAGGTAAAGATGACAGCGAGAATGTTGAGGTTCAGAAATACGGCGATCCGTTTGTACCTGATTTTGAGATCCCTTATCATACTGATATCATGGAAAAGCTGAATGGTATTGATCTCGACAGCGCAAGACGTGTTGCAGGTAATGGTTTTTATTATCTTATGGGAGATATCGCAAGACTTCACTCTGCTGTTATTAGCTATGCTCGTGATTTTATGATTGACCGTGGCTTTACTTATTGTGTACCGCCGTTTATGATAAGAAGCGATGTTGTAACAGGTGTTATGAGCTTTGCTGAAATGGACGCTATGATGTATAAGATAGAGGGTGAAGATCTTTATCTTATCGGTACAAGCGAACATTCTATGATAGGTAAGTTTATTGATACTGTTATAAAGGAAGAAGAACTGCCAAAAACTTTGACAAGCTATTCACCCTGCTTCAGAAAAGAAAAGGGTGCTCACGGTATAGAGGAAAGAGGAGTATATCGTATACATCAGTTTGAAAAGCAAGAAATGATCGTAGTTTGTAAGCCTGAAGAAAGCAAAATGTGGTTCGATAAGCTCTGGCAGAATACAGTTGATCTGTTCCGTTCGCTTGACATTCCTGTTCGTACTCTTGAATGCTGCTCAGGTGACTTGGCTGACCTAAAGGTTAAGAGTATTGATGTTGAAGCATGGTCACCGCGTCAAAAGAAATACTTTGAAGTTGGTTCTTGTTCAAATCTTGGTGACGCTCAGGCAAGACGTTTAAGAATAAGAGTATCGGCAGGTAAGCAAAAGTATTTTGCTCATACGCTTAATAATACTGTTGTTGCACCGCCGAGAATGCTTATTGCGTTCCTTGAAAACAATCTGAATGAGGACGGTTCTGTTCGTATTCCTGAGGTATTAAGACCTTATATGGGCGGAAAAGATGTAATAAAATAATCCCGATATCATATTAGTATATTACAAAACTGCTCCGTTTTAACAAGCGGGGCGGTTTTTATATCCTCTAATAAAAAATATGCTGTATAAATTGAGTTATCAACATAATTTTCGCATACTGTTGATAACTCAATTTTTATACTTTTATATTATTGATGAATTGCATTAGTACATATAAAGAAAAAGTTTTCAACACCAAAACAAAATGGAGTTGAAAACTTTTTTGTTATATTAAATATGCAATAAAAAAACAGAGTGTCCGTAAACACCCTGTTTTTTATTAATAGAAATTGTTTTTTCTGCCCGACATATTAGGATCTTGTGCATCTCCAAGCACCTGAAAATTATAAGAAAGATTATTGTAGTTGTTTGATTCATCAACCATTGACGAAAATGAGAATGCAAGAATTCCTATAACGCATGGTATTAATCCACGAATATAAGCGAGAGATAAGCTTAGTATTACAAATGTTTTATCTACGTCTATGCTGAAGCCGCTGAAAGCATCTTTGTAGCACGTATACAAGAATGTAACAAGAGCAGCGTAGCCTATCAATAGTATACCGATAGAAAGTGAAAAAACACCGTAAGCGTGAGCACCTTTGTTTCTTGGAACACTTTCTAAAAGTGTTTGTTTAATAGACTTTAAAAATACTGCTTGTGACTGTGCGTTCCAGATAAGCATAAATGAGAGTATGTCTGCAAGAATAAAAAAGATAACAAAAGTAACTTTATAAGCTAAAATATCAGAAATATTCATGTTGAAGATATGAGCAAGCCAATCAAAATTATTAATATCTCCAAACATAAAGTAACCTGTTTCAGCGATCATAGCAAGAAAGGCAACAGCACACAAGACTATTTCAAGCATAGAAAACTTATGCAGAAGTAATATTCCCATTTCTGGACTCTCGCTGAATCCCATATTACGGCTTTTAACAAAAATTAAAATCAGGCAGCATGTTATAAATGCGGATATTAATACGTTACCTAAAAATAACAAGGTTTTGTATTCACCTAAGTCAATATTGAAAGAAAACTTAGAAGAAGCAACTCTCGTTATTATCACAATAAGCTTATCGTTTTCTTGGAAAGATAAAATTATAGATAATACGATATTTGCGAAAAACAGTATGGTAAGAAAAAGCACTCCAAATTTTCCTCCGAATTTTTTTACCAATAGAAAGTTGCGTTCATAATTATCTTTAGGTTGGTAAACATCATTTTTCAAATCAGATCCCCCTTTCATAATGTACATATATATTTTAAGATATATAAGTAAAAATTACAATAGTTTAAAGGATATTAATTGAAATTTATCACATTTACCAAAAAAATCAAAATAATATGATCATTATTACTTATTGACAATATATTAATTTTACAGAAAAAAAGACTGCAAAAATAAATGCAGTCTTTTGTAAAATACTATTGTTATCTGTGGTACAGTTTATCTGATTCATATTCCGGCTCACAAGTGAGGTCTACACCGAGTCTGCGGAATATATCCATATCCTCTTGCGAGAGAATAACAGAAGAATGGACTTGCGTACCTTTTAGATTTATGACTTGCTCAAGAGCTTTTTTTGCGTTTTCGTTATTCTGAGCACTAACAGAAAGAGCAATCAGAACTTCATCTACATGCATTCTTGGATTCTGGTTTTTCATAACATCTATCTTTAACTTTTGAATCGCCTCAATAACTTCTTTTGAGATAAGAAGTATACTGTCATCAATTCCTGCGAGTACTTTAATTGCATTTAAGAGCATAGAGCAAACTGCACCCAAAAGATCGCTTGTTTTGCCTGTAACGATAGTACCGTCGTTCAGCTCGATTCCGGCAACAGGATTATCATGTTTTTCTGAGAATTCATTTACTGCTTTTGCAACTCGTCTGTCATTTTTTGTAAGTCCGAGTCGGTTTAAGAGCATTTCGATCTTCTTTACTTCGTCGGCGGCTGTGCCTGTTTGCTTTTGCTTTTGCAGAGCAGCGTAGTATCTTCTGATGATCTCTTGTTTAGATGATTCGCTTACAATGTCGTCATCAACAATAGCAAAGCCTACCATATTGACGCCCATATCGGTGGGGGATTTATACGGAGAAGCTCCCGAAATATGCTCAAATATTGCGTTCAATACAGGGAATACTTCAACATCACGATTATAATTGACAGTTGTTTCTCCGTATGCCTGCAAGTGCCAAGGATCTATCATATTAACGTCATTCAGGTCTGCCGTAGCTGCCTCGTATGCCAGGTTTACAGGGTGCATAAGGGGAATACTCCAGACAGGGAAGGTTTCGTATTTTGCATATCCTGCTTTTATTCCTCGTTTGTTTTCGTGGTAAAGCTGAGAAAGACACGTTGCCATTTTTCCGCTTCCGGGGCCGGGTGCTGTTACGACTACAAGTGAACGTGATGTTTCGATATAATCGTTTTTGCCGAAGCCTTCTTCACTTACAATAAACTGTGGGTTAGAAGGATAACCTGCTATCGGATAATGCAGATATACTTTTATTCCGAGATTCTCAAGTCTTGCTTTGAATTTGTTTGCAGAGGGCTGTGAACAGTATTGCGTGATAACAACGCTGCCTACATATAAACCTATTTCTGTAAGCTTATCGATAAGTCTGAGAATATCCATATCGTATGTAATGCCTATATCGCTTCGCATTTTATTCTGTTCAATTGCAGAAGCGTTAATAGCAAAAATGATCTCGGTTTGTTCTTTCAGCTTTAAAAGCATTCTGACCTTACTGTCAGGCTTGAAACCGGGGAGTACTCTTGACGCATGATAATCGTCAAACAACTTTCCGCCAAATTCCATATAAAGCTTTCCGCCGAAGCTGTTTATTCTTTCGAGTATTTTTTCAGATTGTAAGCTAAGGTATTTTTCGTTATCAAATCCAATATGGTTCATACTTATCTCTCCATACATAAAAAATCAAATAAAGCACATACATATTTCTGTAAAATTTTCATTGTGCCAACATATGTATTATATCACAATGTCAGACTGTAAATCAATTGCTTTTAGAAGATTAATGACAAAAAAATAAGCCTGCCAAAATATGACAGGCTTATTGAAAGCAAGTGAATAATTACATCATGCCGTTGTTATAAGGATTTGCATCATTAGGATTCGGCATACCGTAAGGATTGCCCATAGGCTGCTGAGCAGCAAACGGATCGGCAGCGAAAGGATCGGCTGCAAAAGGATCACCATTAGGCATAGGAGGCATTGGCTGAGCAAAAGGATCGCCCATAAAAGGATCGTTCATCATACCGCCGCCCATAGGCTGATCGAACTGCTGAGGCGGATAATCGTTCTGAAGTTCTTCAGGAATATAAGCAGATTTTTTCTTTTGTGTAGAGTTTTTATCATCTTCACCGTAGAGATAAGGCTGACTCTGCTTGATAGCGTCGTTAGATTTTCTTGTTGTTGATTTAAATGTTGCGATTGGGCTTGCGTCTGCTGCACGAGATGTAACAGGAGCTGTGGCAACATAAGATCTGTTTTCTTCAGCAAATTTAATCCAACCCTTTGCGAAAGAACCTCTGAGGAATGTGCCTGCGGCGTCGCATATCAGGTAAGCGATCATGGGAACTGTAAGCTGAAAGTTCAATTGTGTGCTGTCTACACCCATATCATCCAAAGTGTCTGTGTCACCTGAATTGAGAATCAAGAATGCTACAACGATAAGAACAAGCTGTAAGATAGCAACAACGATAGAAAGGTTACCGTATGTTGATGCGCCGTCTGAGAAAAGATTAGGTTCTTTGCAGCTGCGTTTGCAAGCTTTTAAGAATGATGTCTGACACGCAACGTAAACAACCATAAGAACAAGAAATACAGTAACAATAAGCAAGCCGATGAGTAAGCCGACTTTCATATTTGATACAGTCTCATTCAATGTTTCAGGATCAAGCTGGCTCAAGTCAAAATCACCGATAAAAATTCCTGAAAAGTTTTCTGGATGTTCTGTAATAGCTTGTACGATAGTATCAGTACTCATGATAAGAACTAATCCGCCTAACAATGTAACAACTGCGCCGAGAGCAGTAACTATTACCTGCAAGGTAGATATGATCTGGAGAGTAAGGAAGAATGGCGTTGGTTTCAGACTGCCTTTGAGAGATGAAAAATAAATGAGAAACAGGCAAGCAACAACAACAGCACTTATAATAATTGAAATCATGCTGGTGTTCATCTTTGTGATTACCTGGAGAGCCAGACAAGCAGCAGAGAGTCCTGCAATAATAAGCATAGTAGGCTTTTTGAAGTATTCCCTGACTTTGCTTAAGCTGCGTGAACTAAAGCTGCCCGCAGTAGATTGAATGTTCATTTTAAAATGATCCCCCTTGTGAAAGAATATTAGATTATATATCTAATATAATTTTACAAGAGAATGGTAATAAAAACAATAGTTTTTTTAAAAAAATAAATAAAATTTTTGAAATTGATACAGTAAAATAATTCAATAAAATATATAATAATTATGATTAATCAATGAAAACAAATTTCATAAACAAAAAACATGCTTGCCTATGGTTGCAATAATCTGTCTTGATCTTATCCATTTGCTTGTTGCGGTAACGGGATTATAATAATATATTGCCCCGCCTGATGGATCCCAGCCGTTTATGGCGTCGATAGCTGCACGCTTTGATGTTTCGTATACGGGCTGATTAAATTGTCCGTCGTCCATACATGAGAAAGCACCGTTTTGATATACCACACCTGCAATTGTATTCGGGAACGAAGGGTGTTCAACACGGTTGAGAATCACAGCGCCGACAGCGACCTGTCCTTCGTATGGTTCGCCTCTTGCTTCAGCAGAGATAGTGCGTGCAAGCAGATCAATTTCGCCCTGAGTATAGCCGTAGCTTGACGGCGATGAAGAAAGACCGAGATAAGTCAAGGTTTTTGTTCCGGCAATTCCGTCGGGAGTAAGACCGCAGTCTTTTTGAAATTGAATCACGGCATTTTTTGTTTTTGTACCGTACACTCCGTCGATACTTCCGCTGTAATAGCCTAACGCAGAAAGCTTTTGCTGAATTTGTACTACTTCGTTTCCTGTTGAGCCGTATTTTGAAAGTGCATTGGCATTGTAATTATAAGAGATCACCGAGAACAGCAAAGCAAAGATCAGTACGCCTGATAGAAGGGTATGTTTTTTATGCATATTTCAAAACTCCTTTCGATGTAATTATTACCGATTTTTATGTAATAATACACCAAAAAATAAAAAAAGATAATACCGCCAAACAGAATATTACCTGTCCGGCGGTATGTGTTTATAACGGTTCTCCGTCTTTATTTGTTCTTGCAAGCTCAAACCAGAATGTAGTGCCCTTGCCTACGGTGCTGAAAACACCAAAGTTTGCTTTATGGAGTTTAAGTATAGTCTTTACAATAGACAATCCGAGTCCGGTGCCGATTTTTGCGCTCTTATGAGATTTGTCTACCTTATAATATCTGTCCCAGATATTTTTAAGCTTATCCTGAGGAATACCGGGACCGTTATCAATGACCTCAATACGCACACGATTGTCATAGCATATCTGACGAACTGTTATTGCTTTGCTGTCGCCGCAGTAGTTTACGGCATTGTTTACCAAGTTGTATATTACCTGAGAGATCTTGAGCTGATCTGCATATACATAAACATCTTGATCGTGTTCAAGCGTAAAAGAGAAGCCATCTTGTTCTTTAAGTTTATTGTATCTTCCGAACATTGCCTGAATGGTGTCTGTCAAACAAAACGCTGTCGCTTCAAGCTTCATAGTGCCTGCTTCTATTTTGGAGATGTCTATAAGATCGTTTACAAGACTGCTCAGACGAGTTGCCTCGTCAATGATGATCTGAATATTTTCGGGGGTATTTTCTCCGGGAATATCTCTCATAACTTCACCGTATCCGGTAATAAGTGTAAGAGGTGTTCGCAGATCGTGAGATACGTTTGCAATAAGATCCTTTCTCATCTGATCTACCTGTGAAAGCTCGTATGTTGCGATATTCAGGGTTTCGCTCAGTTGTTCTACCTCACGGTATCCTTTGCCTGAAAATTTAATTTCATAGTTACCCTGTGCAAGCTCTTTTGCGGTGTTGTTTATATTCTCCAAAGGCAAGGCTATGAGTCTTGAAAATGATACAGAAATAAAAACAGCAATAATTACAAATACAGCCGTAATTATTCGCAGCTGATAAGTAAGCGTTTGTTTTGTACTTGACGACAATGTAACAGTTGAATAAATAAGCATAAGAATTTCTGTATCCTCTGAATCTGTAAACGATACAGCATATATCATACCTTTGGTAAACTTTTTTTCAAGCTCAGGTTCTATTCCTATAAAATCGTTCTCT
Organism: Clostridia bacterium; assembly: GCA_017402845.1. Classification (GTDB taxonomy): domain Bacteria; phylum Bacillota; class Clostridia; order Oscillospirales; family Acutalibacteraceae; genus RUG592. The sequence goes on along the minus strand of JAFPLH010000070.1, from coordinate 678 downwards.
TTAAAAAGAGAGTCCTCCTCTATAACGGTATCAATGATATCAATATACTTGCCGTGATTATTTCTTGTCTTGATGTAATAATCATTTAGTATTCTGCTGCTCAGAGAATTGATGTGTCCGCCTGCTTCCGGATTTGAAACATAAGATTGTTTGTAATTTCCGTAAACGTCGTGAGTACACAAAGCAATACAAAAATCGTTTTGATCGCAGATCGTATCAATAAGCATATAAATATTTTTATTATCAATATTCTTACAAACGCTTTCTGCACATGTGGTAAGATTCTTTGTTTTAATTGCTTTATAAAAGCTTTCTAAAAAAACACCTTGAAACAGCCAAAGAGTAATTATCATAATAATTGTAAAGGAAAAGAAGCAGGTACTCAGCCAAGTCATAAGAGAGTGCTTTCTTTTTCCGTATGCAAAAATATTAAGTTTTTTGAAATCAAAGCTCTTTACTTTTTGAGTTATAAATTCGTTGATCTTTTTTAATGTAAGCTTATGCTTCAAATCTATACCCCACACTTCTTATTGTCACTATACAGCGGCTGTATTCTCCAAGACTTTTTCTCAAAAGCTTAATATGAGTGTCAAGCGTGCGGTCGTCACCGAAGAAATCGTATCCCCATACATGATTTATAAGCTTTTCTCTTGAAAGAGCGATACCCTTGTTTTTCAC
>JAFPLH010000069.1 GCA_017402845.1 Clostridia bacterium | reverse complement strand
CGTTCAGATGTGCCGCAGATTTAGTCGGCAGACGGCACTTTAAAATCGCCGGCATACTGACGTATGTCAAGATTTTTTGTGCAAGATGACGGCTGAAGATACGGTGCAGATGGACGGCGTGAGGTTTTTAGAGGTGCCCTTAAAATTTTTGCGCCGCTTTTTTACAAAAAAAGCTTCCGACTCTTTTCCCTTTATTGTTAAGGGCTCCGCCATTAAAACCCGCAAGCCTTTTGAAAAAGGCTTGATCGAAAACTTTATTTCAAAATATCTCCGACCGTCATACGCTGACCTCTGAAAAAGTCCTCGCCGGACATTTTGTTTTTACTTTCCGGCTGTACCTCAATAAGCTGAACAGCGCCGCTGCCGCAAGCCACAACAGCAGGCTTTACCGATAATACCTCGCCCGGTTTGCCTTTTTTATCAACCAATAAGGTTTTATATATCTTTATTTTCTTTCCGCCGTACAGCGCCGCCGCAACAGGCCACGGATTCATACCTCTGACCTTATCGTGAACAGCCTGTGCAGGCATATTCCAATCTATAATTATTTCGTCCTTTGAAAGCATAGCCGCATAGCTTGCATTTGAATGTTCCTGCGGTGTGCGCTCTATTTCTCCTGTCTGCAACGCTTCAAGCGTTTTTATCAGCAGATCAGCACCCATAAGCGCAAGCCTGTCAAAAAGCTCGCCTGCGGTTTCATTCGGCATGATCTGCGTTTCTTCTTTAAAGAGCATATCGCCTGTGTCTACACCCTCGTCAAGCAGCATTGAAGTAACCCCTGTTACCTTCTCTCCGTCAATAACTGCTCGCTGAATAGGTGCGGCGCCTCTGTACTTCGGCAAAAGAGAACCGTGTATATTTATACAGCCGTATTTCGGTATGTCAAGAACCGCTTTCGGTAAGATCTTGCCGTAGGCTATTACCGCAATAACATCAGGCTTCAAAGCTCGCAGCTCGTTTATAACATCTTCCGTTTTTAGTGTGTTCGGCTGATGTACGTTTAATCCATGCTTCTGAGCAAGTACCTTTACATCAGGCGGAGTAAGTATCTTTTTACGCCCTGCCGGCTTATCGGGCTGAGTATATACGGCGCTGATGTTGAATCTTCCGTCACTTATCAGTCTTTCAAGGGATACCGCCGCAAAATCCGGCGTACCCATAAATACAATATTCATCAAACAAACTCCTGTCAACCGTTCATTTCATCAGGACGCAGCATTCTCTTGACTTTCTGCTTGAATATAATACCGTCAAGATGATCTATCTCGTGACAAAATGCTCTTGCTTTTAGTCCTTCACCCTTAACGGTAAACTCTTTGCCGTTTCTGTCCTGTGCTTTTACTGTAACATACATAGGACGGTCAACAAGTCCGTATTCACCGGGGCACGAAAGACAACCCTCTGCGCCCTCCTGCTTTCCTGCAAATAATACTATTTCGGGATTAACAAGCTCGATCAGACCTTGTTCGTCGCCAACGTCTACAATGCACACACGGCGAAGTATTCCGACCTGCGGCGCTGCAAGTCCTACACCATCGGCAGATTTAAGAGTCTGAGCCATATCATCAAGCAAAATTGCAAGCTTCTCATCAAATTTTTCTACGGGGCGGCAGCGTTTTGAAAGTATTTTGTCGCCCTCTTTTACTATATCTCGTAAAGCCATAGCTTTTCTTTTACTCCTCTTTTATAGTATATTATCGGGATCAATATCGGCGTAAACCGTGACCTCGCTGTATTTTCTGTCCTTTGCAAAATCCGAAAGCACACCTGAAAGCATGCTGCGCCACGGTTTGCAGTTGTGAAATTTTATTATTATTTTGTATCTGTATTTGTTGTTTACCTTATACACCGACGCAGGCGACGGCCCCATAACTCTTATAGGCAGATCGCTGCACCTCTCAGTTATTCTTGCACATAAAAGCTCTGCAAATTCGCCTGCCGCCTGTTTGCACTTATTTTCTTTTGTACTCACTATACCTATCATACATATATCTGCAAAGGGCGGATATTCCATAGCTTTTCTGAGTGGTATCTCACTTCTGTAAAAGCCCTCGTAGTCCTGCGCAGACGCAAGTGCAATAACTGGATTTTCAGGCGTAAAGGTTTGTATAATAGCCTTTCCGGGACGCTCTCCCCTGCCTGATCTGCCAACTACCTGCGTTATAAGCGAAAACGCTCTTTCGTATGCTCTGAAATCTCTGCCGTACATTGTCTGATCTGCCGACAAAACACCAACCAGCGTTACTTTGGGAAAGTCAAGTCCTTTGGCGACCATTTGTGTACCTAAAAGTATATCGTACTCACCGTTTTTAAAACCTGAAAGCTTTTCTTCATACGACTGCTTTGCAAGCGTTGAGTCTGCGTCAAGTCTTAAAATACGTGCCTGCGGAAAAAGCACCTGTAATGTCTGTTCGGCTTTCTGTGTTCCGCTGCCGGAAAATTTAAGAGTACCGGAACCGCACGACAAACACTTATCCGTAATACTCATTGAAAAGCCGCAGTAATGACACATCAGCCTGTTGTTTGCGGAATGGTATGTAAGCGATATGCTGCAATTGGGACAAGTTACAACGCCGCCGCACGTTTTGCACGATACAAAGGTATTATAACCGCGTCTGTTAAGCAGAAGTATCGACTGCTCGCCGTTTTCAAGATTCTTTTCAACTGCGTTTATAAGAGTTTTTCCTATTCCCGTTGTAAGAGCGTCTATGCCCTCGGAATTCATATCTACAACAGTTACCTCAGGCAGATTTGCTTTTCCGTAACGCTTTTCAAGGCGTGACATATAATATGTACCACGCTCGGCATTAAACCTGCTCTCAACAGACGGTGTTGCCGATGACAACAGCAGCATACATTTATGCTCAACGCATCTCAGCTTTGCAGTTTCACGGGCGTGATACCTCGGAGAAGCTTCTGATTTGTAGGTGTACTCCTGCTCCTCGTCCATAATGATAAGACCAATGTCTTCAAAGGGCGCAAACACCGCACTTCTTGTTCCAACGGCAATTTTTGCAGCCCCACGGCGAACTCGTTTCCACTCGTCAAGCCTTTCGCCCATCGAAAGTGCGCTGTGAAATACTGCAACGTCGCTGCCAAACTCAGACTTGAAAACTGCAACCATTTGCGGTGTAAGAGCAATTTCGGGTACCATTACAATAACGCTTTTTCCGTCACGCCTTACTGTTTCTATAAGCTTGAGAAATACAGACGTTTTGCCTGCGCCCGTAACTCCATAAAGCAGCGATACACAAGGATCGGTTTGTCTGTAACGTTCAAGCATTTCATCATACGCTTTCTGCTGTTCGGCTGTAAGCACGATCTCGTTATTGCTTGAGGAATACTTGCTTTCAGGCAGTCTGAATACCTCTTTGTCGAAATACTCGCACACGCCCGCACTTACAAGTGCGTCTATTACCGAACGTGTAACGCCCGTATAATACATTACCTCTTTTACCGAAACCGCCCCGACATTTCTAAGCAGATCGGTAACCTCTTTTCTGCGAGATGTAAGACCTTCTGTATTGCAGTTATCGCAAAGTCTTACCATTTTCTCAAAAGCGTCGCCCGTTTTGCGGAATGCAGTTTCTTCTCTTTTGAGATAACCCATTGAAAGAAGCTCTGTTATCTCTCTGCTTTCGCAGTCTATGCCAAGCTTTTTGAAAAGCTGCTCCTGTTTTATTTCGCCCTTTTTCGGGAAAACGTCTGTAACGGCTTTTTGCTTGTCGGTAAGCTGTATATCCTGCATATCTTTGCTGATCTTATACACCTGTGATATCTTGTAGCTGATACCTGCCGGAAGCATAGTTCTTACAGCGTCGTAATAGGTGCAGTAGTACCTCTCCTTCATAGACAAAACAAGCTTTAAAAGCTCGCTTGTAAGCAAAGGTTCGCTGTCGAGTACGGCTGATATTTCTTTAAGTCTTTCTGCGCTGTCTGACTCAAGCACCTCTATTATCATTGCCTGACGCTTTTTGTTACCGCCGCCAAAGGGTACCATTACTCTTTTTCCGGGGGCGGCGTCATTTTTCAGATAATCGGGTATTATATAGTCAAACAGTCTGTCAAAGCTGTACAGGGTTTTATCTGCGGCAACTCTTGCGATCAAAAAACTCATCAAAGATCGCTTTCCTCCTGCAAGGCGTCAATATTGACCACTTCACCGTTATCATCAGCCTGTATGTCTGTTTGTTCTTCTGTCTGTACCGTATCTTCTGCATTATCCGCAGCAGATTCTGTAAGCTTCGGTTCGGGTGAATCATCAACTACGATCTCATACTTATGCTCTTTAAAATCGTTTACAGCCATGAGTACCGTCTTATCGTCGCAAACCTCTTTGCGTGAGTTGTATTCGTTAGTGATCTCTCTGGCTCTTTTTGCAACGGCAATAACCAAAGAATATCTGCTCTCTTTTCCTGTGAGCATATCATCAATTGACGGTTTATACATATATATTCTCCTCCGTTATTAATCTCTGTTCTTTTCTATTATTTCTGCAACATCTGCAACAGCACGTTCGATAGGTCCGTTTACCACAAAGCAGTGATAACGATTTATCTTTGACATTTCTTCCTTTGCTGTCTGCAAGCGTTTCTGAATGGTTTCCTCGTCCTCACTTTGTCTGCCTCGCAGTCTTTTTTCAAGCACAGGCATACTCGGCGGAAGAATAAATATTCCGCAAGCCTGAGGAAACTTCTCCATAACCTGAATACCGCCCTGAACCTCTATTTCAAGTATAACGTCAAAGCCCTGTTCAAGCTTTTCGTAAACAGCGGCTTTCGGCGTACCGTAGTAATTTCCGCAGTACTCGGCATATTCGATAAATCCGTCTTTATCTATAATATCTGTGAACTCGTCTTTACTCATAAAGAAATAATGCACCTTGTCAACTTCGCCGGTACGGGGCGAACGAGTTGTTGCAGAAACAGACAAAGCGATATTGTCATAGTCCTCAATAAGCTTTTTGACTATTGTACCTTTGCCCACTCCCGACGGACCGGAAACTACATATATCTTACCTTTTTTCATTAGAGTCATCCTCCTCGGCTATTCTTGTATTTATAGTATCGGGCTGAACAGCACTCAGAATAATATGATCGCTGTCGGTAAAAATAACCGAACGGCTTTTTCTTCCGTATGAAGCGTCTATCAGCCTGCCCTTATCTCTTGCGTCCTGCACCATACGCTTTATTGGCGCTGAATCGGGACTCACTACCGATACTATTCTTTCGGCGGCAACACTGTTGCCAAAGCCTATGTTTATCATTTTCATATTGATTTTTCCTTTTATCTGTTACCCCTGCAAGATTATGAAATTGTATGTGCCGTAAAGCACATACCGCAGAGGCTGTGAAAAATGCGATCATTCTATATTTTGTATTTGTTCTCTGATCTTTTCAAGCTCGGCTTTTATGTCTACTACCTTATGAGCAAGAGAAGCGTCTGTGACCTTTGAACCGATAGTATTAGCTTCTCTGTTCATTTCTTGTACGATAAAATCAAGCTTTCTGCCTATCGCACCGCCCTTTGCAAAAATGTCGTTCATCTGTGCAAAATGACTGCGCAGTCTTACGGTTTCTTCGTCTACGGCTATTTTATCGGCAAAAATTGCGGCTTCGGTAGCTATGCGCTGTTCGTCAACAGCAGCATTTTCAAGAAGCTCGTTTATACGTTCGGTAAGCTTTGCTTTATACTCGATCACGGTTTGCGGCGAACGCTTTTCTATTTCTTCAACTATACTTATAATTGTTTCGGCTCTGCTCATAACGTCTGCTTTCAGGCGTTCTCCCTCGGCTTGACGCATATTCAAGAAATCGTTCAAAGCTTCGTCAAGAACAGGCTTTACTTCTTTCCAGACCTTTTCTTCATCCTCGGCTTGCTTATGTACTGAGAATATATCTGAATACTTTGCAACCGACGATATTGTTATGTCATCAGGCAAGCCGTAAACACTTCCAAGCTCTCTGAGCGCGTTTATATATCCCTTTGCAAGGTTATGATTAACGGTAACATCGGCTTCTTCGTCCTCTGCAAGACCAATAGACACATACACATCAAGCTTTCCTCTTGAAATTTTGGTTTGCAGATATTTTTTAAGTCTGTCCTCAATAAAGCCGTATCCTCTTGTGACTCTCGTATTCACCTCGAAGTAGCGGTGATTAACCGACTTAATCTCTACGGAAATATCACGAACTGAGCCAATCGATTCACTTCTGCCGTATCCTGTCATACTTCTGACCATTTTGGGTACAGTCCTTTCTGTTATTTACTGTTCTATGCCCCCACGTCAATGTACAATGTGCAATTATCGTATATATACTTCACTGAAAAAGCTATCCTGAAGTGCGGAGTTGTGTTTATCCTATAATTTCAATTTGAAAGCTGCTGCGCAAGTACAAAATGGGCATTATATTCATCATATTATTTTACCAAATATT
>JAFPLH010000068.1 GCA_017402845.1 Clostridia bacterium | reverse complement strand
TCATCTGCACCGTATCTTCAGCCGTCATCTTGCACAATAAATCCTTGAAATACGTCAGTATTCCTGCGGATTTATTGTACAATCTGCCGACTAAATCTACGGCACATCTGAACGACATTAGGTTTTTAGAACTGCCCATAAGTAAAATATGTACGATAATTGTTATTAGTTTGTTTATCACTTTAACGTGAAAAAGCAACAGAAAAAGTTAAAATATGTGTTATATCAACAAAATATATGTATATATTTAAAATTATTTTACTTGATTTTTTTCAAAAAAGAATATATAATATTAATAATTATATTTATGGTGTGAAAATTTAATAAGCAAATTTAGGAGATGATTGTATGAGGCTGCGAAAACAGGCACTCGGAGACAGAAACTTAGTTGGCGCCAAGGTTGAAACAGCACGCAAGAAAAAAGGAATGAAACAGAAGGAACTATTAGCACAGCTTCAGGTGCGTGGTGTTGACATGAATGCGTCCGGATTGTCAAAGCTCGAAGGACAGATAAGATTTGTGACAGATATAGAGCTTGTTGCACTTGCCGATATTCTCGAAGTTACGGTTGACTACCTGCTTGGAAGAGGAGAAAGGGCATAAGCAATAATAAGGACATCTCTAAGAAAACTGCGCCGCACAGATAAACGGCGAAAGAGCTTTAGAGCCGCCCTAAAAAACATTCCATACACACAACCCGACAAGACGTTTGTTTTGTCGGGCTGTTTCTGTATTATACCATTATTTTTTATTGTCTTTTCTGCGGAATTTCCACGCTGATACTTTGTCGCCCTTTACCATATAGCTTTGTTTTGCTAAAAGCGCAAGCGGAGTGTCACAGTATGCGTCGGAGTAGAATTCGTCTATTACTGCGTTGTTGTATACCTCGTTGAAGCGGCGTACCTTCTCTTTTCCGTGACAGTTTATTCCCGTGTATTTCCCCGTTTTCGGATCAACTCTTGAAGCCATAAGATTTTTTATGCCCGTTATCTCGCAAATGGGCTTTAGCAGAAATTCAGGTGAAGCAGATATTATTACGTCATCTTCTTTTTTGTGCTCTATGTAGAACGGCTTTATCTTGTGTTTGTGTGTTTCCCAGAAATCGGGCAGGTCTTTTTCAATGTCTACTTCATGCAGAAATTCATACATAACTTCTTTAAACTGAGTTTTCGTGTTTATCCTGAGCAGATATTTTATAAATGCTAACATTGTCTTTGGAAAATGCGCCGCAATTTTTGGGTGCCTCTTTAAACAGAAAACATAAAAGTCAGAAGTGCTGTCGTTGTAATAAATGGTTTTGTCAAAATCGTATACGTTAATGATAATCACCTCGTATTTTATTGTATAACGGTATTTCTGTTTTATAATTCTGTTATAGAAATAATCTCTATAAGTAATAATACTGCCTGCCTGCACATACATTTATACAAATTGCAGAAATACAGGAGGCACACAATTTGGAAGAAAGAAATATTTATCAGGATATATCAACCCGTACGGGCGGTCAGATTTATATCGGTGTTGTAGGCGCTGTCAGAACGGGAAAGTCTACATTTATAAAAAGGTTCATGGATACTCTTGTAATACCGAATATTCCCGACGAAAACCTGCGCAAACGTGCAACAGATGAATTGCCGCAGTCGTCAGCGGGCAGAACTATTATGACTACCGAACCGAAATTTATTCCCGAAGAAGCCGCAAGCGTACATTTGCAGGACAACGTATCTCTTAATGTGCGTATGATCGACTGCGTTGGATACATTGTGCCGAGTGCGCTTGGCTATATAGAGAACGAACAGCCCCGCATGGTGAAAACTCCGTGGTATGACGAAGAAATACCGTTTAATATGGCAGCCGAAATAGGCACGCAGAAGGTTATAAACGAACATTCAACTGTCGGTGTTGTTATCACAACAGACGGTTCTGTAACAGATATTCCCAGACAGGAATACGCTGAGGCAGAAGAAAGAGTGATAAACGAGCTTAAACAGATAAATAAGCCGTTTATAGTGTTGGTAAACTGCATTGATCCTTCTGACGCTGACGCCGTAACGCTTGCACAGCAGATAAGCCGTAAACACTCAGTTTCGGCTATACCCGTAAATTGTCTTGAGCTTGACGAAAACGAGATAAAACGTATTCTTGCTCAAATGCTGTTTGAGTTTCCGATAAAGGAAATAGGCATTGATATTCCCAAATGGGTAACAAGCCTTGATAACGCACACAGGATAAAAAGCGAAATGTACGGTTTTGTTAAGTCAAGCGCTATGAATGCAGAGCGTATAAGACAGATAAGCGACGTATGCAGCGGTATAGAGAAATGCGGCTGCGTTCAAAGCTCGTCGATAAAAAATATAGACCTCGGCACAGGCAGAGCCGTTATTTCTGTTGTACCCGAACAGGGCTTGTTCTGGGAGGTACTCAGCGAAAGCTCAGGTATGAAAATAGCTGATGAAGCCGATATGCTGAGGATCATCACGGAGCTTACAAAGACAAAAACTGAGTTCGACAAGATAAAAAAGGCTTATGATGATGTTACCGAAACGGGCTACGGCATAGTTATGCCAACAATTGAGGAGCTGACTTTAGAAGAACCGCAGATAATCAAGCAGGGTACAAAGTACGGTATAAAGCTTAGAGCCTCTGCGCCGTCAATACACATGATGAAAACGAATATTACAACAGAGATAACACCGATAGTAGGCTCGGAACAGCAGTCGGAGGATCTTGTTATGTCTATGCTGAATGATTTTGAAGATGATCCGGTGAAAATTTGGCAGTCTAACATCTTCGGAAAATCTCTGCATGAGCTTGTGAACGAGGGCTTGCACAATAAGCTTTATCGTATGCCGGCAGAAGCTCGAATGAGAATGAACGAAACTGTCGAACGTATTATTAATGACGGCTGCAACGGGTTGATCTGTATAATTTTGTAGGTGAGATTTTTTTTAAGTTTTCGTAAAAGCTTTTTAAAAAGCCTTTCAGGGCGAATTTCAGAAACAGTTTAAACGACTGCTTTTGAAAGGGGGGGATTTTGGCAGAAAATCCCCCTTAGTGTTGTTTACAAGGTTGACGGTGATTCAATTGCTGTCGCTGCTGTAAAAAAAGGACATTATGGTGATAAATAGCAAAAAGCACAGACTGCTGCAAAAGCGCTTGACAGTCTGTGCTTATTTTGTTGTTTTTCCCTTTACATTTACTTTAATTTGTGATAAAATAGTATTAAAGGTTTAACACATTAATGTGTGTAAATAAGGATATAGGAGAAAACAAAATGAACGCAAACTTAAATGAGGATAGCTTGACATATCTGTTCAAAGCGATCACTACCCTCGAAACTGTTGACGAATGCAGACGTTTCTTTGAAGATCTGTGTACAGTGCCGGAGCTAAAAGCAATGTCACAAAGACTTATGGTTGCAAAGCTTCTCAATAACAAAGTAGTATATAGTAAAATTGTTGAAGAAACAGGCGCTTCTACTGCAACTATCAGCCGTGTGAACCGTTCGCTTAATTATACAAGCTGCGAGGGGTACGCTCTGGTTTTTGACAGACTTAAAAATCTCGAAGATAAGGAAGATGAATAATGGCTTACGGCGTTTTTGCCGAGTTCTATGACAGCCTTACCGAAAATGTCGATTATAAAGCTAAGGCGGAGTATATATGTAAAATATGCGAAAAGTTTTCGCACGAGCCGGGGTGTGTTCTCGATCTTGCCTGCGGCACAGGAACGCTTACCGCCGAGCTTAAAAAAAGAGGCTGGGATATTTACGGCGCTGATTCATCAGTAGAAATGCTTACTCAGGCTCAGCAAAAATGCGCCGAGCAAGACCTTGATATCTTGTTTCTGCGGCAGAAAATGCAGTCGCTCGATCTGTACGGTACTATAAATACCTGCGTGTGTACTCTCGATAGTATAAACCACCTCGACGGCAGTATTCAGGTTCAGAAGGCATTTGACAGAGTAGGCGCTTTTACCGAAAAAGACGGGCTTTTTATTTTTGATGTGAATACCGTGTATAAGCACCGCAATATTCTTGCAGATAATACATTTGTGTTTGATACAGATAATGTGTTCTGTGTGTGGCAAAATACCTATAACGATAAAGATAACAGCGTCGATATGGAGCTTGATTTCTTTATACCGGAAAATGATGTGTACATAAGAAGCAGCGAGTATATAAAGGAGTACGCCTATACAGAAGAACAAATTACTCAAATGCTTAATAAAAGCGGCTTTGTGGTTTTAGCTGTGTATGACGACCTCTCTTTCGACAGCATTAAAGAGGATTCACAAAGACTTACTTTTGTCGCAAAAAAGAACAACAGCGAATAAGGAGAAAAAAATGGAAGATAATAAAGATTTGAACGAAATTTATGCAGACGATAAAGCGCCTGCAAAAAAAGATAAACTGATACGCTGCATTACTGCCGACGGTTCTGTTATGGCTGTTGCTGCCGATACAACAAATATTGCCTATATGGGCAAAAAGCTGCACCATACGTCGCCCGTTGCTTCTGCCGCTTTGGGCAGACTGCTTACAGCGTCGTCAATTATGGGCGTAATGCTTAAACAAAAAAATGCTGCTATTACTCTTAGAGTAAACGGCGGCGGTCCGCTTGGCGCTGTTGTTGCCGTTGCTGACAGCAGAGGCAATTGCAGAGGCTATGTTGAACACCCGCAGACCGAAACTGAGTATTATCCGAACGGAAAAATAAACGTCGGTAAGGCTGTTGGTACAGACGGCGTTATAAATGTTATGCGTGATTACGGTACAGGTGAACCGTATATCGGAGTGTGTAAGCTTGTTTCGGGCGAGATAGCAGAGGATATTACCGGCTATTACGGTATAAGTGAGCAGATTCCTACTGTTTGCGCTTTGGGCGTACTCATTAATAAAGAGGACGGCGAGGTGTTGCTTGCCGGCGGTATGCTTATTCAGCTTTTGCCCGGCGCAGACGATAATACTATTGCTAAAATTGAAAGCAATATCGTTAAGCTTGAACCTGTTACAACTATGCTTGCAAAGGGAATGTCTTTGCTCGATATGTGCAAAAAGGCGCTTGACGGTTTTGATGTTGAGGTACTCGACGAACAGCCGGTAGAATACTACTGCGGCTGCAGCAGAGAGAGGGTTATCAATGCTATAATCAAGCTTTCAGATGACGAGATAAGAAGTCTTGCGAATGATAAGGGATATGCCGTTGCGAACTGTCATTTCTGCAATAAGAATCACAGATTCACAAAAGGTCAGCTTGAGGAGATAATTAAAGCAAGAGCCGAGAAGAATTCAAAAAATTGATATATTGAAGCCGTTAAAAGCCTGTGAGTCGTTTCACAGGCTTTTTTGATGTTATACCGCTTGTTTTTTTGCTCAGCATAAATTTTACATTTTAAATTTTACACCTTAAATTTTCAAAGTAGGCTGTGCCGCCGTGTCACGGCGGGGAAGCTTTTGTGCAAAACGGCACTAAGGGGGATTTTCTGCCAAAATCCCCCTCTTTCAAAAACAGTCGTTTAGACTGTTTTTGAAATTCACCCCTAAAAGGGCTTTCTCCTGCCTCCGGCGGGCGGGGCTCTGCCCCTGCACCCCGCAAGCCTTTTGAAAAAGGCTTGACCGAAAACTTAATCTTTTTTTACCGTCTAAATTTTACACTTTAAATTTTACACTTTAAATTTTCAAAGTATGTTGTGCCAATTAACACATTCCGTTTCTCTCAGCGATAATAGCCTGTTTTTAAGCTCGCCGCAGTCCGCATATATCCTGTTGTGCTCGTTGAGGTGTGAACAGCGTATCATTTCTTCTAACAAATTGTCAATGCTGTCGGCGTCGTTGTGGTTTATGAACATCTCCGCCGAATTCTTTTTGCTGCTCCACAGCTCTTTCATTTTAATATATAGCTGTTCGGTGCTTTTTCCGTTTGATAATTCTTCTTCCGCTTTATCTGCCAGTTCTATAAGCTCGCTTGAAAGCTTGTTGCACATTCTGTATTCAGTAAATGCAAGCGTAAGTATTGAAGCAAGCAGCGCTAAAGCTATCCATACTCTTGTTATAACGTTTCACTCCTCTTTATCAGTGTATAATCGCCCTTTTCGTTCATGGTCATTACAAATATATCTTTAACATCTGTTTTTTCTTTTTTCAGTATATCAAAAAGCTTCTTTTTATCGCTGCCGCATAGCCGTAAGGAAAATTCAGATATACTGCCGTCGCTTATTACAAGCGTTTCTAAGCCCTTGTTTTCGGTTTTGATATTCATATCACCGTTTGTTACGCTATCCTTTTCGGGCTTTTTCAATACACTTAATGTGCCGTTTGTTTCCACTATCGCATACATAACATCATCAAGCGAAAATACGTCTTTGCTTCTCAGTTCTTCCCATAGCTCGTCTATACTCATTCTCAGCCGTTTAAGCTCGCTTTGTACTATTTTCCCTTTGCTTATTACAACAATCGGTCTGCCGCATACTATTTTACGAAATAACGGACTCTTTATCATTACTGCCGAAAGCAGAATTTCGCATATCACAAGCACCGTCATTGGTACAAGTCCGCTTAACAGCGGCTTTGAGGTGTTTTCCAACGCTATTGAGGCTATATCCGAAAGCAGCATTGTTACAACAAGCTCGCTTGTCTGCAAATCGCTTATCTGACGTTTTCCCATTAATCTTACTGCCGCAAGTATCACAGAGTACAAAAGAGCAGTTCTTATTATCGCTATAAACATTTTATCACCATGTTTATTTTGTACGCCTTTTGACGGTTTATTCATCTTTAAGCTGTCACAATATACGTTTTTTATTCCTATAATTATCGGTTATGTGATGATAAAAGTTTGGGTATTATTACTGTATTAATTAAGGTTACAATCTGTTATAATATTGTATGGAAAAGAAATATTTTTGTAATCTGTTTTCTTCTGTAAAGGAGCCGATTCTATGAATACAGCAATTGTATACTATTCATTAAACGGCAATACAAAATTTGCCGCAAGCAGAATTGCAGAGAAGCTAAACGCCGATTTAATAGAGCTGCACCCGAAAAAAGCGTATCATGACAAAGGCTTTAAGAAATTCTATTTCGGCGGAAAAAGCGCTGTTATGGGCGAAAAGCCTGAGCTTATGCCGTATGAATTCAATGCAGATAAATATGATACTATAATACTCGGTATGCCTGTATGGGCAAGCTGTATAACTCCGCCTTTAAGGACGTTTTTAGAAGAATATAAAGACCTGCTCAAAAATAAAGAAATAGCGGTCATTCTTTGTCAAAGCGGTTCGGGTGCGAATAAGGTGCTTGAAAAGCTGAAAAAGCTTTTAGGCAGAGAGTCATTTAAAGCTGAGCTTGTACTGATTGATCCTAAGACTAACCCGAAAGATGAGAATGAATTAAAAATAAATAAATTTTGTATAGAGTTTTAAAGAAAGCTGTGAAATAATGGAAAATAAAACAATGATGCAGTATTTTGAGTGGTATCTTCCGAACAACGGTTTGTTTTGGGACAGATGTGTTGTTCAGGCTGATAAGCTGCTTGAAAATGGTATCAATATGCTGTGGCTGCCGCCTGCATATAAGGGCGCAACAGGTAAAGACAGCGTAGGCTATGATGTGTATGATACATACGATCTCGGCGAGTTTGACCAAAGAGGCAGCGTTGCCACAAAGTACGGTACAAGAGATGCATATCTGAATGCTGTGCAAACCCTGCAAAATAAGGGTATTGAAGTTTTGGTAGATATAGTTCTTAACCACATGACAGGCGCTGATGAGCTCGAAGAAGTTGTAGCCGTTGAGAACAATCCCGAAAACAGAGAAGAAGATATCAGCGAACCCGAAAAGCGTACTGTATGGACTAAGTATACTTTTCCCGGACGTGCCGGCAAGTACTCCGACTTTACTTGGAATTATACACAC
The DNA here is from genome assembly GCA_017402845.1 of Clostridia bacterium. Taxonomy (GTDB): domain Bacteria; phylum Bacillota; class Clostridia; order Oscillospirales; family Acutalibacteraceae; genus RUG592. Next base: position 3,572 of record JAFPLH010000068.1, on the reverse strand, counting down.
TTTAACGGTACAGACTGGGACGAGGAGCACCAGCAGTTCGGTATTTTCCTTTTTGACGGAAAAGCATGGAACAGCGAAACAGACAGCGAGTTTGCAAACTTCGATTATTTAATGGGTACAGACCTTGATATGGAGAATCCCGAAACAGTTGAGGCTGTTACAAACTGGGGCAAGTGGTATCTTGATACTGTAAGACCGAACGGATTCAGAATAGACGCCGTAAAGCACATAAGATTTGAGTTTTACAGAGATTGGCTCAAGGTATTAAGAGAGCATTACGGTTACGACTTTTTTGCCGTGGGTGAATACTGGTCAAGTGAGATAGATAAGCTTACGCATTATCTTGATGTTGTAGAAGATAGTATGTCGCTTTTTGATGTGCCGCTTCACTTCTCTTTTCAAGACTGTTCGTATTCAAACGGCGCTTATGATATGCGTCAGCTTCTCGAAAATACGCTTGTAAAGCTAAAGCCCGAAAATGCCGTGACGTTTGTTGACAATCACGACACTCAGCCCGGACAGTCGCTTTTCTCGTTTATACCCACATGGTTCAAGCCGATAGCTTATGCGCTTATACTGCTCAGAAGCCAGGGCTTGCCGTGTGTATTTTATGGTGATTATTACGGTATTCCCAACGATAATATACCGCCTGTGCCGACGCTTAAAAAGCTTATTTATCTTCGTAAGAAGTACGCATACGGAGAACAAGAGGATTATTTTGATGATGACTCTGTTGTAGGCTTTGTACGCAGGGGCGACGACGAACACGAGAATTCCGGTATGGCTGTACTTATGACAAATGCAGAGTGCGGCTCTAAGATAATGAATATCGGTCAGAAATTTGCAGGCAGACAGTTCTATAATGTTATTGACCTTACAAATGCACCTGTAACAATAGACGAAGAAGGAAACGGCGAATTCTTTGTTGACGGCGGTTCGGTTTCGGTCTGGGTGAATGAGAATGTGTACAGAGATATCTGTTTGAACATTGAATGATAAGGTGTATGCCAACTCCAATTAAGCGCAAGTTTTCGCTCATTCCTTTTTCAAAAGGCTTGCAGGGGTGTGGGGACGGCGTCCCCACAAAGCCAAGGCAGGGACGGCGCAGCCGGCACTCGCCGCAGGCAACGAACAGCCCTTTTAGGGGTGAATTTCAAAAACAGTCTAAACGACTGTTTTTGAAAAAGGTGCATTTTGGCAGAAAATGCACCTAAGTACCGTTTTAAGCTAAAGCCGCCCCGCCGCGACACGGCGGCGCATTGAGCCGGAAAACGATATTTTGATTCTAACAATTAGCAATGCTGTGTGCATTGCTAATTTTGGGCGGAAAGCTTCGTATTGCGAAACAAATTCCGCTGTAATATACATACATAAGACACAATAAGGAGATAGAACAATGATTGAAAATCTTAAAAACGATTGCGGAAACTTAATGACAAGTATCAAGCTTGAATACTGGCAGGACGTTTTTGGTAAAAGTGACGCTTTTTATGTTGTTATCGGTGACAAGAATACCACAAAAAAAGCAGAAAAAAAGCATGAGGCAGCGTATACTTTTATTATCGAAAATCAAGACATTATACTTGACAATATTTTTCTGGGATATTTTGACGAGTACAGACAAAACCGCAGCTTAATGAATATGGGCGGCGCAAAGAGTACAAAAAAATATTTGCCGCAGGTGAAAACAGACAATGATATCAAGCGTTATATAATACCGTCATGCATTAATATTCTTGATGTCGAGGCGGACGGTCAGAGCTATGTTGTTTTTAGATTTGTTTCTCAGCTTGAAAATCTGGGAGAGTTCTCTGTTCTTACTCATAAAAACAGAATAGTCAATTTTATGTATACGGGTATAGCAGAAGCTGAACATCTGGCTTTGTGTGATATAAAAAACAGAAAATAATAACTTACTCACCGCAAAAAAGCATAATTTTTTGCGGTGTTTACATATTTTAGGCCGAATTTGTCATCATTTTTAAGTAAAAATATCTATTTCAATTTTGTAATATTTATGTTATAATTATAATGCCTTTTTCGTATATATGATAGTTTGACAGACTTTACCGACAGTAATAGCGGAGAGGGAAATACGCAGGAGCCGCTTTTAGGTATCTTGCGAAAAAAAGAGGAGAGTTTATTACTATGAACAAGAACATTACAGAGTCTGTGGTATATATCGGTGTGGACGATAAATATTTAGGACTTTTTGAAAGCCAATATGACGTACCAAACGGTATTTCTTACAATTCTTATCTTATCAAAGATGAGAAGTGTGTTATTATGGATTCCGTAGACAGCCGTGAAACATACAAATGGTTTGAAAATCTTGAAAATGCTTTAGAAGGCAAAAAACCGGATTATCTCGTTATCAGCCACGCTGAGCCCGATCATTCAGGCTCGATAAAGGCGCTTTTGGAGAAGTACCCCGAAATCAAAATTGTAGGCAACGCAAAAACCTTTGCAATGCTCGGTCAGTTCTTTGATATAGAGCTCGGAGAAAATGCCGTTACAGTAAAAGAGGGCGATACTTTAGAAACAGGCAAGCACACACTTAAATTTTTGACAGCTCCCATGGTGCATTGGCCTGAGGTAATGGTTACCTTTGATATGACAGATAAGATAGTATTCTCAGCAGACGCATTCGGCAAGTTCGGCACACTCGACACAGAAGAAGACTGGGCTTGCGAGGCAAGACGCTATTACTTTAACATTGTAGGCAAATACGGCGCACAGGTGCAGGCACTTCTTAAAAAGCTTGCCGCTTTAGACGAGGTGAAGTACATTTGTCCTTTGCATGGTCCCATACTCAGCGAGAACATTGAGTATTACGTTGATAAATACAACACATGGAGCAGCTATGAACCGGAAGATAAGGGCGTAGCTATCGCTTTCGGTTCAATTCACGGCAACACAGGCGACTGTGCAAAAAAGCTTGCAGAAATGCTTGAAAAGAAGGGCGTTGAAAAGGTTTCTGTTTTTGATCTTGCCCGTGACGATATGGCAGAGGCTATTGAGGACGCTTTCAGATATGACAGACTCGTTCTTGCAAGCGCAACTTATGACGGCGGTATGTTCCCGGCAATGCAGGATTTCCTCAACCGTCTTGCAAGCAAGGGTTACAAGAAGCGTACTGTTGCTTTTATCGAAAACGGCTCATGGGCTCCAATTGCCGCAAAAGCTATGAAAGCTGTTGTTGATACTATGAAAGATATCACCGTTTGCGAAAACACATTCAGCTTTAAATCTGCTGTAAAGGAGAACGATCTGCCGAAGCTTGAAGCTCTTGCAGACGAGCTTGCAGGAAAGTAATACGCTGAAAATGGAAAATTTGTGATCGAACATTTTTAATTTTTCAGACGAATATGATTTATCAAAAGCTCCTTATATTATGTTCTGCTAAAAAGCTGAGATAACTCCATTTTTCAATTTTATACCTTTTGCACTAATATATGCCTCTGGAGATCCTTTCGGGTTTTCAGAGGTTTTTTGCACCTTTTTTTGATTAGTCGCATATTATAGTAAAGCGAGAAATCATTACTGCCATTATTTTAACCCTTATTTGTGCC
>JAFPLH010000067.1 GCA_017402845.1 Clostridia bacterium | reverse complement strand
CTTGTAACCATTGCCTGTGCAGCTGTTATTATCAGAACTTCCAGAAAAAAGAAGGAAGACTGATTTCCGGTGATTAAAAACTGAATCATAAATTACTCCGCCCCTGAAGCAGAACTTCGGGGGCGGAGATTTTTGCGCTGAATGTAAAGTATCCCCTCAATGTTCCAGTGACTATCTAAAAAACTCTGAAAATGGTAAAATAACTCCAAGCAGGTCTGAATAAGTCAAAAGACCGGAAATGGAGTTGATCAGAATGGATAAAATAGCAGAGGTAAAGCAAGTCGTCAGACATGAAAACTGGAAACGAATGTATGAGGAATATCAGCGGAGCGGTATGAAGGTGAATGACTGGTGTGTCATGCAGGGACTATCGGTAAAGACATTTTACTATCGTCTGAATGTTATCCGTAAGGAAATGCTTAACGAAAGCGACCAGTATGATATTGTACCTTTAATGAAGTGTAAAACGGAAATGCCTTCAGATATGGCTACAGCAAAGTCAGATGAGAAAATACATATTACCGGAAACGGAATAGAAATTGATCTGCCTGCAACCATATCAGGTGAACTGATGACAGCCATACAAAGCAAGGTTGAGGTATTGTCATTAGACAGCACCTCAACCTTGCTTTAAGTTCATACTTCCTACTGCCAAGCATACAGCGGACATTCACGGCCAAGTCACTTTCTTTTTCCGGCAAAAAAACGTAATATCTAAAAGATCACATTATTCTTGCCTGATCGAGTGCGTCTTTTACAGCTCTTTTAACGCCGTTTGAGCTTAGCGTCGCACCACTTACTGCGTCTATATCATCAAGATCATCAAGCGAGTTTCCCTCTTTTTCGACTATCAACGGTATGAGATTTTCAACAATATTGTCGAGATACCATGTATCGCTTTCATCTGAATCTACTTTTATATCAACAATCCTGTCATTTTCAATTCTGATAGTTACGGTTATCATAACACGAACATCATCGTCCTCTTCATAGCATTTAGCGCTGTATTCGCCGTCATTGAATATTTTGGAGATCTCAATTTCCGATTCAGGTTCTGTTTCCGGCTCGGGTTGTTGTTCAGATTCACTTTCAAATACAGATTCCTCAACAGTTTCTTCCGATTCATCTTCTATTTGTTCTGTAATAGTCTCCTGTTGAAATTCAGTTTCATTATTTTGCTGTTCATCTAAGCTTTCGTTAGATTCTTCTTTATTTGAAGAGTTGCTTTCGTCACGAACCGAGCTTTGTAGTGCAGATGAGGTGTTCGAGGCTTTGCTTGTACTGCTTTTTGATGAAACAGCTTTTGAAGATATATTTTTTGAAGATACTGCTTTCGAACTTTCCTCTGAGCTTTTACTTAAAGAAGAACTGACAGCGCTTACAATTGCTGATGAACTGACAGACTCAGTGGTTGGAATTTCAGGTACGTTTTTTGTTTGAACGGTAGGGATAACTACCATTAACGAAACCATTGCAAAAGCTGCTGTACCTAAAGCAGAAAGTGATATTTTAATTTTTTGTTCGCTTTCCTTATGTTTTTTCACAAGCTCTTTTGAAATTCTCATAGCTGCATACACAAAAAACACCGCACTGTAAGCTATTACATTTGCAATGCTTTTTACTTTGCCGTGACGTGCCGAGGGTATATATGCAATAAGAATATGTAAATAGAGCAAAATATAAAACAAATATGCAAACTTCTGTAAATTTTTCCACTTTTTAGGGTTCATCTTTTTTCTGATATTTTTAAAAGAGGTAACGGCAAGAGGGAGCAGTAAAGCCACGAGAGGTATTGCAAAATATGTAACCGCAGCTTGTGTTGGAGAGATTGAACCTGTAAGCAGTCGTTTTATATATGTAAATCCGTAGGAGATCAGGTGTGTTATCGTTAACAATGACGCTGTTATTGCAAGCTCGGCTCTTATCGGCATCAGCTTTTTTGCTCCGATACTGCCTGACTTAAACGCACCTGCATACATAACAAGCACAAAAAAGGCCGCTGCCAATGTTCCATTGGAAAACAAAGAAACTATATAACCCAATATCGAGTCAGAACATTTTTCAAACGGGAAAAATGCAAAAAATACAGCTAATACAGTAAATCCTGCATAAAACGGTAAAGGCTTTCTTTTCAAAATATTACCGCATAATACAGTAAACAGAACTGTTGCGGAAAGGGATATTAAAAATAGCATATTCGATCTTCCTTATCTAACAATTATTTCAAAATTACCTCAGACAATTAGCGCATCGCAAATAAACGATGCGCTAAAACTTAAAGAAAAAATGTCTTTGGATCTAATAATTATTCTTTGCTTGATTTTCTAAATGAGAAACCCATTGCCGCAAATGCCAGTGACGCAATTATCACAAAAATATATGCATTAGATTGTCCCGAGGTTTTGGGTGAGGTTATGTAGCTTGAAGTAGAAGAATAACCGGAAGAAGTCTTAGATGACGTCTCTGACGATGTAACCGAAGATGTCATTGAAGACGTCTCCGATGATGTCACCGAAGAGGTATTGCTTGACACAGATGAACTTGTATCATCTGCGTAGTCGTCCTTTAAACTGAGCGTAAACGATATCTCAGGATAACCCGCTGCCGAAACCGTAACCTCGAAACAGTCTTTGTTTTCAGTATCGAATACTTTTCCGTTTCTTGACTCCGCGTCAAGATCAATAGCGCCGTTTTCAGTGTTTACAATTTTTATGCCCCTCTTACCTGAGGCGCTGTAAGAAGTACCGTCAACAATTACAGTACTTATATTCTTCAAAAACGCTGTATAAGCATCGTCGTCACCTAATGATACAAGACTTATTGAAGCTGAATCGTACTTTGCCGCCGCTTTATCGGTCGAAAGGACAAAAGAAGCGGATATTGGAGCGTATTTGCCATCTATATCTTCAACATAGAGTGTATAAGAACCTGCATTTGCGCCACTGAACAGAAGCTTGCCGTCTGCGTACTCTACATTCAAACCATTTACATTATACGCTGCGTTGAAATCATCGGGTAATTCAGGTGTAATTTCTACAGTGGTCTGACCTGCGTCAATGCTTGTATCTGCAACTGTTACTGCACTGCCGGTAATGATAGGTACATACTTATCAACATTATAATCGTATATACCAGTTGTAGTGATATACTCTACATTTTTTATTGTCTTTCCCATTATAGACTTGTAATGCTCAGGATTGAGAGTGTTTCCGTGAGGTTCGGTTGTCTTGAATCCCGAACTCCATGAAAACTCGTAGTTTTTAAGCCAAATGTTTTCAAGATGTCTCATTCCGTATTCAAAACCATCGCTTGTGGTAACAACAATACCGTAAACATCACCGCTGATAATATTCTGGTCATCAAATTCGAAAAGATAGTCGCCCCAAGGAGTTTCGGAAGTAAGCGAGCAAGCGTCAACAATGGTAGTCTCTTTATTGCCCTGCGTTAGAGAAAAGGAGTAGCTGCCATCGGAATTGATTGTCAAATCTTTATAAACAGCAGGTTTTTCGGAGAGTTCGGTATAATAATAATCGTCTGTTTCATCACTGACAGATTTAAGATTATTTAAGTCACCCGAGTTTACGGCTACAGGAAATGAAACACCGTAAATAGTTCCGCCAACGCCGTCTGTGTTATCTTTATAATACGTTACGCCAAACTTTTTCCACTTAGCGTCGGTTGCAGATGAAACAGCGTCTATTTCTATCGGATTGTTTGTTACCTCTGATGAGTAGAAATCGTCGTACGGAATATTCATGGTAACATAAACCGTATCGTCCTGTTGTGCAGATGCCGACAAAGGCAGCGCTCCAAGTGTAAGCACTGCAGCGGCAGCAATTGAAATCGCCCTAATTCTTTTTTTGATCATATCTATAAACACGTCCTTTCGATTATTGACCAAACATAGTCCGATAGGTTATTTATAACTAACCATAGTACCAATAAAAAGGAATCTGCAAAAATTATACTGACAGATTCCGATTATCAATCTCTGTACATGTTTGATCTTTTAGTAAGTTATAGCTAACTCGAGATGAATTATACAGCTTTTGCGTACATTTGTCAATAGGTTATTAGTAATAATTTTTTACTGGGTGTTTGCTTATTGACACAGCTTTATAATTGTAGTATAATATCAATCGGTTATTGATCACTAACTAATCGGATAAATTATATCATTAACAGGTGAAAATATGCAAAGCAACAAAATTAAAAAGATTGTCCTGCTTTCGCTGCTAACATCTCTTGCGCTGATTATTTTTACAATAGAATCGGCTATTCCGCCTATTGTTCCGATACAAGGCATCAAGCTTGGTCTTGCAAATGTCATTACTCTTTTTCTTGTTCTGAATGCAGACAAAAAATCGGCATTTGCCGTTTTGATCGTAAGAATAATACTCGCCTCGATTTTTGCAGGGCAAGCAATATCCATGATATACAGCTTATGCGGCGGTATATTTGCGCTCATCGCCATGTGTATTGCAAACTATATTCTAAAAGGTAAGCCTGTATGGTTCATAAGCACGGCAGGCGCTGTTTTTCACAACATCGGTCAGATAGGTGTGGCGGTAATACTTCTTTCGCGGCAGATTATCTTATATCTTCCATATTTGCTGATCTCGGGTTGCATCACGGGAGTATTAATAGGACTGCTTACTGATTTTACTACGATAAAAATGAAAAATTCGGGTTTATTAAAAAAGTTTACCGACGTTTTTTATTACAAACAAAAAGAAAAGGAAAATGGTAATGATTAATAAAAAAATAGTATCTTCAATATTTGGCATAATCCTGATAATTGTCCTATCGTCCTGTAATTCTCAAAGCGTTGATAATAGGGCAAAGGAGAGCGAGACAGATATTTTTGCAATGGATACTTATATGTCGCTGAAAGCATACGGAGAAAACAGCGAAAAGGTTCTTCAAAAAACTTCTGATAAAATCAAAGATCTTGACGAAATGCTTTCGGTAATAAACGAAAAAAGCGAGATCTTCAAGCTTAACAACGCAAATGGGGAGCAGATTAAAATTTCGTCTGATACAGCTTTACTTATTAATCGGTCTATAGAGATAAACAAGGATACAAACGGTGCCTTTGATATTACTCTTTACCCTATTACAAAAGAATGGGGATTTACAACCGGCAATTACAAAGTACCAACGCAGGCTCGTATTGATGAGCTGCTTAAATACGTCGGAAGCGAAAATATTATTCTCGATAATGACAATAATTTAGTTTCACTGAATAATCATGCCAACATTGACCTCGGAGGTATCGCAAAGGGGTATGCCGGTCGCTGTGCGGCAGATATAATTAAATCAGAGGGCATTACAAGCGCTATTCTTAATATGGGAGGCAATGTTCAGACCATAGGCGCAAAACCTGACGGAAACAACTGGAAAATCGGAATACAAGACCCAAATGACAGCTCTGATATAGTGGGAATTGTAGAAGTTGCGGACAAAGCTGTAATAACTTCAGGAGGGTATGAGCGATACTTTGAGGACGAGAACGGCAATATATACCGTCATATAATCGACCCGAAAACAGGCTATCCTGCCGAAACAGATATAATATCTGTTACTGTTATCGGGAGTGACGGTATGACGTGCGATGCGCTGTCAACTTCTCTTTTTGTAATGGGAATTGAAAAATCTGTTGAATATATTGGAACAAAACATGATTATGATGTAATAATCGTGTCAAGCGATAACAAGATATACATAACAAGCGGTATAGCGGAGAAGTTCACAGTAAGCAGCAAATTCTCCGAATACACGCTCAATACCATATAAACAGCAATTCTAAAGAGAAATATTCATGAAAAAGAAAATTATTTGTGCAGTTCTGATTGCCGCTGTAATATTATTATCCTGCTGCGCTATACTGATACAATATTTCGTTGGCGGGAAAGAACGCATTGCTTACATATACTCAGATGATAAGCTTGTTAAAACTATTGATTTGAACAGCGTAGAACAATCGTACTCTTTTGTAATAACAAACAGTAACGGCGGCAGCAATACCGTTGAGGTACGCCGGGGTAAGATAGGCGTTACACAAGCGACTTGCCCCGATGAGATCTGCGAAAAAACAGGTTTCATAGATTCGCCGCTTGTTCCGATAGTATGTCTTCCAAACAACCTTGTAATTAAAATATCATCTTCCGAGAATGAAAACATAATTCCCGATACAGTTACGCGGTAAATATTATCCTATGCGGCTTTTATATTTTTGTATGTTGTCACTGCGGCGATATCTGCAAGGTTCTTATAAGTTTGCTTTAGAATAATTGAATAAAGTCATCTATAAAACCTAAAGAAAATTTGTAGCTATTCATTATTTGTTTGTAAAAAACAGAGCCCAATAGTTACAAATTTTTTTCTTAACAAATTATATCTCACACGATATAATTATTGTAGGTGATTTAATATGGACGAAAAGTATGAAGCGCTTCGATTGAAAAATCAGCTTTGTTTTCCTCTTTATGCGGTATCAAATTTAATAACGAGGAAATACAAAACTTTGCTTGATGATATCGACCTTACATATACACAGTATATCGTAATGATGGTGTTGTGGGAGAAAGCTCCTGTCAACGAGAAGTTTCTTTGTGAAGAATTATATCTGAAAAGCAATACTATAACGCCTTTGCTTAAAAAATTAGAGAACAAAAATTTGATTGAAAAAAAGAAATCTGCAAAAGACGAGCGTAATCTTGTTATTGAGCTTACCGAAAAGGGAAGAATATTACAGGACAAAGCTCTATGCGTTCCGAAAACTATTGCAAAGGAAATTTGTTTATCAGAGGACGAGGCAGTTTTTTTATATCAAATATTATACAAAATATTAGATCAAGAACGTAAAAAGAACAATGAGAAAATATAATGCAATTTTTTATCGGCGGCATTATTTTTAAAAAATGAAGAGGAATCAATATGTCGGCAATATATAATGTTAATGTTCGTGACAGACAAGGAAACGAGGTTCAGTTAAGCGAGTATGCAGGAAAGGTACTTTTGATCGTAAATACCGCTACCGGATGCGGATTTACGCCTCAATACGATGCTCTTGAAGCTATGTATAAGGATTTTAAGGATAAAGGTTTTGAAATACTCGATTTTTCCTGCAATCAGTTTGCAAATCAAGCTCTCGGTTCGGAAGAAGAGATCCACAACTTCTGCACAATGAAATTCGGAACAGAGTTTCCGCAGTTTGCAAAGGTAGAGGTGAACGGAGAGAATGCGCATCCGCATCTTATTCGAAGAGTAGAGGAGATTCGTATTTTACTGTTAGCGGAACAACGCTGACAATTGCAGCCAACACTCCGGTAGGCACACATTCTATAGGTGTAACGGCAACAGCTACCGGTAACAATAACTATTACAGCGGATCAAGCACTTCAACAGTAACTTTGACTATCACTAAAGCATCTAACACGCTGACTTATAAAAGCGCTCAAAGTGTTAACGAAACATTCAACACAATTGCACAGAAATATTCGCTTACTGCAGCACAAAATGCGCAGGGAGCATTGAGTTATTCTGTAAACAGCCAGAAAAATAGTTCCGGCACCGCAGTATCATATTTCAGTGTAAGCGGCACAACACTCACAACCGCAGCTAATACTCCGGTAGGCACATACAAAGTAGTTGTAAGAGCAGCTGCGGGCAGACAATGATAACTATTTAAGCGGCACGAAGGATTCAACGGTAACTGTGACTGTAAATAAAGCAAATATTAATCCTACTGTCTCTATTAAAGATTGGACATTCGGCGAAACTGCTCAAAATCCGAGTGTGACGGGCAATAGCGGCAATGCTAAAGTAACATACACGTATAAAGTAAAAGATGCTGCTGATTCAACATATACAAGTACACCACCGTAAAACGCAGGTAATTATACTGTAAGAGCAGCTATTGAAGAAACCACAGTAGAAATTACTGATCTAACTTATAACGGAAATCCTGTTTCGCCGGAAGTTAAAGTTACGGTTCTGGTAAACGGAAAAGAGGAAGTTCTGGTGCAAGGCGTAGATTACGATGTTGTAGTAACACCTCAAACTGAAGCAGGAGAATATCCTTTAGAGATCGTATATAAGAATAAATCCCTGTTTGCATAGTGTTGGTTTATTTTTCAAAAAATCCCTTGTTTACTGATGTTCTGTTACGATAACGAAGTAATTTGGGATTTTGAAAAACCAAATTCAATATTATATCAACCTTTTCAAGCCTGTCAAATGGAG
>JAFPLH010000066.1 GCA_017402845.1 Clostridia bacterium | reverse complement strand
GCTAAGCGCAAAGCCGAAGAAGAAGCAAGGCGCAAGGCTGAGGAAGAGGCAAGACGTAAGGCAGAGGAAGAAGCAAGACGCAAAGCCGAGGAGGAAGCTCGAATCAGAGCCGCCGAGGAAGCTAAGCGCAAAGCCGAAGAAGAAGCAAGGCGCAAGGCCGAAGAAGAGGCAAGACGCAAGGCAGAGGAAGAAGCAAGGCGCAAAGCCGAGGAGGAAGCTCGAATCAGAGCCGCCGAGGAAGCTAAGCGCAAAGCCGAAGAAGAAGCAAGGCGCAAGGCTGAGGAAGAGGCAAGACGTAAGGCAGAGGAAGAAGCAAGACGCAAAGCCGAGGAGGAAGCTCGAATCAGAGCCGCCGAGGAAGCTAAGCGCAAAGCTGAGGAAGAAGCACGACTGAAAGCCGAAGCAGAAGCAAGAATAAAAGCAGAACAAGAAGCAAAGCGCAAAGCCGAAGAAGAGGCAAAACGCAAGGCAGAAGAAGAAGCAAAGAGAAAAGCTGAGGCAGAGGCAAAGCGTAAAGCAGAAGAGCTGAGAAAGCTAAAAGAAATTCAGGCGAAAATGCTTGAAGAAGAAGAACGCAAAAAGGCAGAAGCGCAAAAAGAAAAAGAGACGCTCGAACAAGCTGCCGCAAAGGATAAATCGCTTTATGATGATGACGAAGATCTGAGCATGCTATCACCGTTGCAGCGTTCTATCAGAGAGCAAGAGCGCAGAATGCGAATGGAGCAAAAAATGGCTACCGGCGCTTATGCAAGATCTGGCGCATCTGTTCCTGTTGCGCATACGGCAGCATCTGCTCCCACAGCTCAGCCGGCTGCACGTCCGCCGCAGGCAGGCTCAAGACCTGTTGTAGGAGGCAGCGTACCGGCAGGCAGATCACAGCCTGTTATCAGACCTCAGTCACCTGCCGCACCGCAAAGACAGCCCGTTGTAAGAACTCAGCCCACTATGCGTCAGCCGGTTGTGAGAACGTCGCCAACGATAAGACAGGCTCCAACGTCAGCACCTCCATCACCGCCGCCGCAGCCGCAAAAAAAATCGGGCGGATTTAACCCGTTTAAGAAAAAGGTTGTGTATAAGCAAGAGCGTGAAGCAGGTGTTAATGAGTGGAAGTGCGAGTATTGCGGACTTGTAAACGCAAACTATGTTACAACCTGTGGCTGCGGTTATAGAAGAACGGCAAAAAGACCGCGCAGATCAGATTCTGTAATAGATATACCACAAACACCTAATACACCGAGATCGTCAATGCCTGAGCCGAGAACGCAAACACCGGCAAGGCAGCCCGACAGACCGGTGGTAAGACAACCGGTCGAACCGCCTCAGCGCCCGCAGGCAACAAGTGTGCCTGTACAGCAGCCGAGACCGCAAACTGCTGCACCTGCGCCGCGTACGCAGACAGCAGCACCGTCATCACAATGGAACGTACCGGCAGCTCCTCCGGTTCAGCCACCGGCAGTACCGCAAAGAACTGCACCTCAGGTACCTCCTATGCCGGCTGTTGCTCAAAGACCGGCACCCGCTGCCCCTGTAACTCCTGTAACGCCGGTTAAGCCCGTTGTGCCCGCACCGGTCAGCGTACCACCCGTACAAGCAGCCCAGAACAGAGTAAAGCCAAGCTTTGAACAGGAGCTTCCGCCAAAGCCGGTATCTGCACCGAAGCAAGAGATCACCGGTGTGACTCTTGAACCAGGCGAGCTGGTTGGTACAGGCAAAAAAATGGATATGACCGTTGATTGGTCATGCTTCCGTTGTGGCCGTACTAATGCTTCTTATGTTACAACGTGCGCATGCGGAGTAACAAAGAGAAGAGCTGCGATCGTCTATGAAAAGGGTGTAGATCCTTATGCAGCGCAGGAAGAAGAGGAAAAGAAGAAGCAGGCTGAGCGTGACAAAGCAATGGAAGCTATTCTTGAACAAAAGAATAACTTTGGCCCGAAAATGTTTGACAGCAACGTAATTGTTGAGGTTGAAACTGTTTCTCGCCAGTCAGCTCTTGAGCGTAAGATGACTAATGCGCTGTATAACCTTGTTGATAAAGCGAGTGCAAAGAATGCTGTTCCCGAAAAAGAGGATCGTTTGAGCAAATACGCAGAGGAACAGAATATCCAGAAGGCACCGACCGCTGCACCGGCACCTGCCGCAGCTCCGGCAGAAAAGCCTGCCGCCGAAACGAAGCCCTCCAACGACAGAGAACCTTTCTTTGACGAGTGGAAGTGCCCCGATTGCGGTACGATAAATAATGATTATGTATCAATGTGCAGCTGCGGTGGTAGTCAGAGAAGAGCTAAGCGAATGGCTCAGGGCGCACCTGAAAGACCTGCTAAAGCACCACAGGCAGCACGACCTGCCGCTGTGACACCGCCTGCGGTACCAAATCCCGGTATGAGAGCTACACAGGCAGCAGCTCCCGTAACTCCGCCGCCGATACCTAACAGACAGGCAGCAGGTGGAATACCTCAAAGAGAAATTCCGCCGTCACCTGTAAGAATGCAGTATAATCAGAATGTGACTTCATCTGTTGCTGCGGCTATAAAAGAACCGCCAAAGGCTGCGGCACCTGCTCCGGCACAGCCTGCCTCACCGCCGGTGCCCAAAAAGACTATGTCGTTCAGAGGAAGTTCTAACGTAACTTCTTCACCGCCGCCGGCACCGAAGCCGAATAACGACCGCGAGCCGTATTTCGACGAGTGGAAATGCCCCGACTGCGGTACTATCAATAACGATTATGTTACTATGTGTAGCTGCGGATGCAGTCAAAGACGAGCAAAACGCTTGCAGGCTCAGAAGAAGAAATAATACTTATAAGCATTGATCGGAACTGCAAAAATGAAGTTGACGCTTTGTTTTTGCAGTTCTTAATTTTTTATTTCAATTGAGAATTATGAGTTGGTATAATAAGACTAATTTGCAAGTACAGGTTATCAAAACTTCAATTTTCAGAATTTTTTTCAGGATAAATACATATTTTATTAAGAAAATGTTTGACTATGGTGAAATCTTGTAATATAATAAGTATGTGTACATTTTGTACTTTGTTAAATTTTTAATTATCGTTATGGAGGCTTCAAAATGAGTAGAGTTTATAATTTTTCGGCAGGTCCGTCTATGCTTCCTGAGTCTGTTTTGAAAAAAGCAGCAGAGGAAATGCTTGATTATCAGGGCAGCGGTCAGTCAGTAATGGAGATGTCGCACCGTTCAAAGGTATTTGACGCTATTATTAAGGACGCAGAAAAGCTTGTAAGAGAGCTTATGAATGTACCGGATAACTACAAGGTGCTTTTCCTTCAGGGCGGCGGTTCTTCACAGTTTACAATGGTTGCACAGAACCTTATGAACAAGAACAACAAGGCAGACTATATCATCACAGGTCAGTGGGCTAAAAAGGCATGGAAAGAGGCTGCGCGTTACGGCGACGCAAAGGCAGTTGCTTCTTCTGAGGATAAGGTTTTCTCCTACATTCCCAAGACAACAAGAGCAGACTTCCGTGATGACGCAGACTATGTATACATCTGCATGAACAATACAATCTACGGTACTGTTTATCACGAGCTGCCCGATACAGGCGATATTCCGCTTGTAGCAGATATTTCTTCCTGCATTATGTCTAAGCCCCTTGATGTTTCAAAGTTCGGACTTCTTTTTGCAGGCGCACAGAAAAATCTTGCGCCCGCAGGTCTTACAATAGTTATCGTTCGTGAGGACCTTATCGGCAACGCTATGGATATCACTCCGAATATGTTTAACTACAAGACACATGCTGACGCAGATTCTCTCTTTAATACACCTCCGTGCTATACAATATATATAGCTAAGCTTGTTATGGAGTGGATCAAGAACGAAATCGGCGGTCTTGAGGCAATGCAGAAGCTCAACGAGAAGAAGGCAGATATTCTTTACAGCTTCCTTGACAGCTCAAAGATGTTTAAGGGCACAGTTGTTCCTGAGGATCGCTCACTTATGAATGTACCGTTCGTAACAGGCGACGCAGATCTTGACGCTAAGTTTGTAAAGGCTGCAACAGAGGCAGGCTTTGTAAACCTCAAAGGTCACAGAACAGTTGGCGGTATGAGAGCTTCTATCTACAATGCAATGCCTGTTGAGGGTGTTGAAAAGCTTGTAGCTTTCATGAAAGAGTTTGAAGAGAAGAATTCTTAATCTATTAGTAATATGGAGATGAATACCATGTACAATATACTTACACTTAACAAGATAGCAAAGATCGGTCTTAACCGTTTGGGCGATAACTATGCAGTATCCGACAATTGCGCTGCACCCGAAGGCGTAATTGTAAGAAGTGCCGCAATGCATGATATGGAGCTGCCTGAGAGCTTGCTTGCAATTGCAAGAGCAGGCGCAGGCACAAACAATATTCCGATAGACAAATGCACAGATAAGGGTATCGTTGTATTCAACACACCCGGTGCAAATGCAAACGCTGTAAAAGAGCTCGTACTCACAGGTATGCTTATGTGTTCAAGAAACGTATTAGGCGGTATTGAGTGGGAAAAGAGCTTAAAGGGTAACGGCGATCAGGTCGGCAAAATGGTAGAAAAGGGCAAGAGCCAATTTGTAGGTCCTGAGATCATGGGCAAGACACTTGGCGTTATCGGTCTGGGCGCTATCGGTGCGCTTGTAGCAAACGCAGCACAGGCTTTGGGTATGAATGTTATCGGTTACGATCCTTTCCTTACACCTGCTGCAGCAGCAAGACTTAACGACGGTATCAAGACAACAGATAAGCTTGACGATATCTATGCAGCATCTGATTATGTTACTGTACACGTTCCGCTTACACCTGATACAAAGGCTCTTATCAATGCAGAGTCACTTGCAAAGATGAAAGACGGCGTAAGAATACTCAACTTCTCAAGAGACGGTCTTGTAAACTCTGCTGATATTCTTGCAGGTATCAAGTCCGGTAAGATCGCAGCTTATGTTACAGACTTTGCAACAGACGATCTTCTTTGTGAGCAGGGAGTTATTGCTATTCCTCACCTGGGCGCATCTACACCTGAGTCTGAGGATAACTGTGCAATTATGGCAGCAGATCAGGTAAAAGCATATATTGAAACAGGCGCAATTATCAACAGTGTTAATATGCCGAGAGTAGAGCTTGCAAAGGCTGAAGGCACAAGAGTAACTGTAATTCATAAGAATGACGAAGCAGTTACAAACGCAGTTAAGGCAGTACTTGCAAATGCTAACACATGGGTAAGAGGCAATGTAGCATATACAGTTGCAGATACAGACGCTGACGCAGCTTCACTTGAATCTGTTGACGGTGTTATGAGAGTAAGAGTAATTAAGTAAGATTGCTTTTAATATAAAAAAACAAGTGCCGTAAAGACGAGAAAATTTCGGACTTTACGGCACTTTTATACATAGTATTATTTACATAATGTTAACAATATAATAGTATTATGATGTATAATAGTGGTATAAAGCAAGAGGTGAAATATAATGTGGATACGAAACAGAAGGTCATAAATGATCTGAACAGATATTGCAGCAGCAGCTTGAATATTTTTTCTCTGCTGCCAACGAAGTCATTATATCAAAAGCGATTTGAGTATTACTACAATAACGGAATGTTAAATCAGGTATTGCAGGATTTCATAAATGAACGGCGTATTTTTAGTGATTGTATGATAGTAGGTCAGTATTGTCTAATCGGCAGAAATTCTCAATTTATATTTTATCGGGAAATATTGTCGATCACCTTTAACAGAAATCTTCATCATGACCTGCCGCCTGCATGGGAGATAGAGTATAAAAACTTTGCCAATAACGGCGAGGTTGAAACAGCTAAAATATGGTTGGAGCCGTCAACGGGCAAAACCTTAAAAAATGCATTTGTTCCTAACGCAGAAGCAAGAAACACATTAGAAAACGGAAACAGCACAGTTTTAGACCGTATGGCTGAACTTTATAACAGTAAGGGCGGAGTCCCGATGAATGAACATATGCTGTTTTTTAATTATATTAAGGGATTGGGTATTTCGATAAAAAGCGAATTAATGGACGAATTTGGAAATGTGTAAGTAAAAACCGCACTTGATCTGATGATAAGTGCGGTTTTATTATTTGTAAAATTTTGAATATCATTCCGCTGACTTGCTTGATGTATTCTTCTTTGACGTGGTATTCTTCGGCTGTTCTTTTATTCTGCCTGTCGATTTAAAGTATGAATCAAACATAGCTTTCGCAATTCCCATTGAGTATTGACCGTTTCCGCCGTGTTCAACTACAACGGCTACTGCAACCTCGGGTTTTTCGTATGGGGCATATGCGATAAATGTAACATTGTCAGAACCTATATTTTCGGCAGTACCGGTTTTTGCGGCAACGGGTACGCTGTATTTACCGAAAATATCCTTTGCTGTTCCTGAGGTGACAACTTCACGCATACCCTGCTGTACTATCTTCATATTCTCGGTAGATACTCCCACCGTGTTAAGCACTTCGGGCTGCGAGTTGTCCAAAATAACTGTTTCGCCCTTGAAATCTGTGATGTGATCTACAAAATGTGTTTTAAGCCTTACACCGTCGTTTGCAAGAGTTGCCGCATACGCTCCCAGTTGAATGGGCGTAAAAGCATTGTCAGATTGACCGATAGCAGCCTGACACGTATTACCTTCATACCACACATTTGAATCTCTGCCTGCAAGAATACCTGTGCTTTCGTAGAGTTCTATACCCGTATGAATACCGAGTCCGAATTTTTCTGCGTATATGTCCATAGTATCAATGCCGAGTCTGCGTCCGACGTCTGCAAAGAAATAGTTGCACGACTGGGCAAGCGCACCTTTTACGTTGACTGCCTCGTGATATCCCAGACACTTAATAATATCTGTTTTGTAATAGTCGTAATTCTGACTGCAAAATATTGTAGAACTGTCTGTTACTATTCCTTCTTCGAGGGCTGCTGCGGCTACACACGGCTTGAAGGTAGAGCCTACAATAAAGTTACCCGTCAATGCTCTGTCGAAAAGCGGCAGCTTATCATCACTTACAAGCTTTTCGTAATAATCATCATCTGTGTTGTATTTCTGCAAATCAAACGACGGATAACTTGAACATGCAAGCACACTGAAATTTTTTACATCTAACATTACAGCAGCGCCGGCGATACAGTCGCTGTATGTTTTTCCGGCTTCTTTAACGTATTTTTCAAGCGCCTTGTCGGTTGCCTCCTGCAAAGACGAATCTATCGTAAGATATACTGTATTACCCGGTACTGCGTGAATTGTTTCGGTTTCTTCAATAACTGCGCCGTCAGCGGTCTTAGTAATGCGCTTTTCGCCGTTTGTGCCTCTCAGATAGCTTTCGAGGGCGTATTCGATACCGCTTTTTCCTATTCTGTCGTTGTAGCTGTAACCCTCGGATTTATGCTCGTTGTATTCTTCCTGAGATATTGCGCCTACCGTACCGAATAAATGCGGCGCAAGAGTGCCCTCTTTGCAGTAACGCAGAAATGTACCCGTACACTCAACGCCGGGAAATCCCTGAGAATTTTCGAGTACGACAGCGATCATATCACGGCTTATGTTGTCAGCGAATTTGTAGGGATTAGAGCTGCTGTAACCGCTGAACTCCATATTATAACGAACGCTTATAATATCACGAAGCTCTTTTTGTGTATACAGTGTGGAGTCTATCTCGTAGTGTTCAACAAATTCCGACATACAATCCTGTGCTGTTGCATACTTGTTCATATTGAGCATACTTTTGCTTTTGATAAAATCTATTGTATTATCGTAACCCTCTTTAAATTGATAAATGCCGTTGTTATCAATATAAACAGGCAGCTTATCTATCCAGGGTTCTTTTCGCAGCTCCATAAGACCAATAAGCCTGTGAATGATCTCGTTTTCTGAATTTTCTTTCATATAAAGCTTGTTAAACATTATTCTGTAACCCGAATCATTTACAACAAGCTGTTTTCCGTTTTTGTCGAGAATTTCTCCTCGGCTTGCCTCGGTGGTCATAGTATAAGTTGTGGCTGACAGAACTTCTTCTTGGTATTCAGTGCTGTCTATGATCTGCCACTGAAACAGCCTGACCGCAAACGAGGCAAAAATAAAAACAGTCATAAGCGAGCAAATAGCCGCCCTAACGGCATTTGAGCCGAGTGTAACTTCTTTTTTCTTCATAATAAAACCTTATAGATCAAGTGTTGTTTAGTTTAGCACGCCTGCGGCTTACAGCGCTTCGCTGAGAATGTGGAACACGTTTTCTTTTTTTGACGTGAGCTTTTCTTTTATCCTTGCGGTATGTTATTGATACGCACATAGTTATTACATATATTATCGGTGTTGCCGCCCATGTATAAACCATGCGTGGCAGGTAATGGGTGATATAGTCGTCTAAAGGTGATGAGTAGGGCTTGATAAAGCAGAAAATAAAGAATTTGAGCGACACCACCGCAATTGCAGCAACAGCACTGTAAAGCAGAACAAGATAAATGTTATTTTTGATGTATTTATTGTTCCATGCTGAAACGCAGTAGCAGATACCGCCGAGAAGAATTGACGTAAGCCCCATAACGCCGCCTGTGCCCACATCAATGACCAAGCCGCAGAATACCCCGAAAAAAAGTGAGAAACAGGGCAGCTCAAACGCTGCCGCAGATACTGCCGCCGATACAAGCAGCATAGGCTTTGCCAAAGCTATTTCGGGGATAAGATAAGGTGTACCCTCTATTATGTATAGTATAAATATTTCAACTGCATACAGTGCGTATCTGAAGTATCTTCGTTTAATTATTCTCACTCCCCTTTATAACAATGTCATGAACTTAAGGGATTTTGTATATACTCCCTTCGTCGCAAGGTACTAAACGCACCTTGCGCCACCTTCCTCAAAGAGGGAGGCGAAAAAGCCGCAGGCGTGACGGAGGGAGTACCGCAATAAACTCTATCTAATATTCTTTCTTAAGTTGATGAAATTGCCCTTTATAACGGTACAGTACGATTATTATTTCTTTAAGCGAGCAGTATCGTTAGTTGCTTTTTTATCTGAGCTTACAGCCTCAACAACGCCCTGACCGTCAAATGACGTGATTACAACAACGTCTGAAACAGATCTCAGATCTTCATAAGGCTTTAATACCGCAAACGGAGTAGTATCATACGGATCGTTATCAAGATTTACTACCTTGCCTATAACAATATCGGGCGGATATACTCCACCCACGCCCGTGGTGATAACAATATCGTTTTCCTGAATTTTGTTGTCTGCCGATATTACCGAAAGTATAAGCATACCTTTGTCGCTGTATGAGGCGCTGCCTGTTGCAATTCCGCTGTCGCCCGATTTTTTGTCCATAGCTCCTACCTTTGCTTCGGGTGAAAGAAGTGTTGTAACACGGCTTGTAGTCACCTGAACGTCGCTTATCCAGCCTACAAGACCGTTTTCTGTGATAACAGGATCGTTCAGCTTAACATCATTACGGCTGCCCTTGTTTATGGTAAAGCCGTAGTAGTCGTCATTCGGATCACGTCTTATTACAGCTGCAACCTCTATCTTATAATCGGGATTATCGTCTTTTATACCGTAATACTTACGAAGTATCTCGTTTTCCTTTTTTATATCGTCATAATCAATTACCTGACTTACAAGCTCGTTTACTTCTTTTTTTAATTCGCTGTTTTCTTTGAGCAGCTCCTCTTTTGTTTTTGAAGCGTCTTGACCGTACTCAGACATAAGAGAAGCGGCAGTCTGCTGAAACGGAGAAGAAACAAATGTGTATACATCAGTAAAAAAATTCTTGTTCAAAGCGGCAGATACCGCAGAAACTACAAGCAGTACAATAAATGTTGTTGCAAGTACCTTTTTAACATTGCCGGTTTCTTTCATATATAAAGACCTCGTAGATAATTATGAACAGTTCCTTACTCGTAATTTCCGAAATAATCCTTGTCATCGGGCATTTCAAGCCTTTTACCTGTGCCCAGAACAACGCAGTCAAGCGGATTATCCGCAACGAATACAGGTACGTTCGCCTCTTGTGAGATAAGCTTGTCAAGACCTCTGATAAGCGCTCCGCCGCCTGTGAGAGTGATTCCGTTATCCAAAATATCTGCGCAAAGCTCAGGCGGAGTAAGCTCAAGTGTTTGACAAACAGCGTCTATAATAGCAGCAAATGAGTCTGCAAGAGCGTCTCTTATCTCAGCAGGTGTTACAACAATATCAAGGGGCATACCGTCTGCAAGATTTCTGCCCCTTATCTCCATTCCTTCTTCGTTTTCATAGGGGAAAGCCGAGCCTATCAGTATTTTTATATCCTCTGCGGTACGTTCGCCTATTACAAGATTATGAGTCTTTTTGATGTATGCGATTATCGCTTCGTCAAACTTGTCGCCGGCAACTCTTACCGAGCATGAATGTACAATATCACCATAGCTTATTACGGCGACCTCAGAAGTGCCGCCGCCTATGTCTACTATCATAGAGCCGACAGGTTCAAAGACAGGCAAGCCTGCACCGAGGGCTGCTGCCATAGGTTCTTCCATAAGTTCAATATTTCTGCCGCCTGCCTGTTCGGCAGCGTCCTCAACGGCTCTGCGCTCGACCTCTGTTACGCCTGAGGGCAAAGCTATTACAATTTTCGGGTGACTAAAAAGCCCGGAACGTGTAGTTTGCTTTATATACTTTTCAAGCATTGTGGCTGTAATATCGAAATCGGCTATAACACCGTCTTTAAGCGGACGTACGGCTATTATTGAGCCCGGAGTTCTGCCAAGCATATCTTTAGCTTGTGTGCCGACTGCAAGAACGTCGTCGGTTCTTGTATCAACGGCTACAACAGACGGTTCTCTCATAACAACGCCCTTGCCCTTTATATATACAAGCGTATTGGCTGTACCTAAATCAATGCCTATATCTCTTGAAAACATTCCCCGATCTTTCCTTTCCCTTATATTATTACGCTCATACTTTTGCGTAACGGTTACATTTTGTTTTTAAAAAATTACATATATGTTTTAATTATAAACCAAAAAGGACATTAGTACAAGTAGTGTAACAAAAAAATTAAAAGATTTTTGGAGAATAACAATTATCTGCGAACTTATATTACTTAGGTTTCACCTCAATTTGAAAAAAGCATAAGTAATTTTATAGAATACAGGTGTGATTAAGGACAAAATGCCTATTGCAAAATTTAAGTTATAATGTTATAATCAAAACGATTATGTGTTTTAATAAAAATTTAAAGAAAAGAAAGAAGTGATGGTCAGCGATGAGCAGATTCGTAAAGGATTTCAAAAAGTTTTTTAATTATACGGTATTTTCGTCTAAAGCCGAATTGAAATCCGAGGTTGCCGATTCTTTTTTGAGTTGGCTGTGGTGGATATTAGATCCGCTGCTCTATATGCTCGTTTATTTGTTCATTGCCGTTGTTGTGTTCAACAGCAGCGTGCCTTATTTTCCCGTGTTTGTATTTATGGGACTTAATACGTGGTCTTTTTTCTCAAAAACCCTTAAAGCAAGTGTAAAGCTGGTTTCTGCAAAAAAGATGATAGTCACAAAGGTCTATGTTCCTAAGTATATGTTTGTATTTGAAAAAATGGGCGTATACGGCTTTAAAATGCTTGTTTCAAATTTACTCGTCGTAATAACAATGATAGTCTATAAAGTACCCATAACGTGGAGAATTGTCTGGATAATACCTATAACGCTTGTTTTGTGTGTGGTCACCTTTGGTCTGAGTACGATAATAATGCACTTCGGCGTTTTTGTAGAGGATCTGCTCAATGTAATTACAGTAGTACTTCAAATGGGCTTCTACCTTTCAGGTATATTCTATTCTATCGAACCTATCGGAGAAGTTGTACCCGGAAAAGTGCCTGTGCCGTATGATAATTTGCTTGTTAAGCTCAACCCTATGGCGCTGCTTATTACAGACCTCAGACGAGTTCTTCTTTATGGGGAAAACCCTCATTGGTTAATGCTGTGCATATGGTTCTTTGTCGGCACTTTGATTTCGATTATCGGAGTAAGAATTATTTATAAGTTCGAGAACAGTTATGTAAAGGTGATTTGATTATGTCAGAGAGTACAGAATTAGCGATTTCCGTATCTGATGTAAAAATCAGATACAGAATATTTAAAAAGGTTTCACTGCTTAAAACGATACTCGCTCCCCATAAGTATAAAAAGACAGAGCTTTTTGAAGCTGTAAAGGGAGTAAGCTTTGAAGTACCCAAAGGTCAGATATTAGGCGTTGTCGGCAAAAACGGCAGCGGAAAATCTACGCTTTTGCGTGCTATCGCCGGCATTTTTGCCCCTGATGAGGGTACAATAGATCTTCACGGACATACTATTTCTTTGCTTTCTATCGGTGTAGGCTTTCAGAATAAGCTAAGCGGCAGAGAAAACATTTACCTGTCGGGTATGCTTCTGGGATTTTCAAAAGAGCAGATAGATGAAAAGCTTGATGAGATCATCGAGTTTTCAGAGCTTGGCGACTTTATAGATAAGCCCGTTAAAACGTATTCAAGCGGTATGTACTCAAAGCTTGCTTTCTCAATTACTGCTATTCTTGAAACAGAAATAATGCTCATAGACGAGGTTTTGTCTGTTGGTGACGCAAAGTTTAAAAAGAAAAGCTATGAAAAAATGAAAAGCCTTATAAGCAATGAGGACAGAACGGTAGTAATAGTATCGCATAACTCAGATACTCTGAGAAAGCTTTGCGACAACATTTTGTGGCTGCATGACGGCGAGATCAAAATGCAGGGTACATGCGAGGAGATACTTCCAATCTACGAAAAGTTTATGTCTTGATAAGATAATATGATATAAAGGAGGAGAGTATAATTGGCAAAAAAGAATAAAAAGAAAAATTCTGCTAATAGACCAGCCAAACCGGCAGCCGCCGCTAAAGAGGAAATAAAGCAGGAGAAAAAAGCCGCTGATGAAGCTGCTCAAAAAGCGGAAGCGTCTGTGGAAAAAACCGAAAACAACGCAGAACTTAATACTGTATCGGAAAAATTGAGTGGGGAAGAGCTTGAAGCTATGCGCAGTCAGATAAGAGCCGAATTAGAGGCTGAGCTGCTTGCAGAAAAAAAGCTGGCAGAAAGTGAAGAAGCCCCCGAAATATCCGAAGAAGATAAAGAGGATACAAAAGAAGATACACAAGAGGAGACAAGCAAGAAGGAAGTCAAAAAAGCTGCTGCGGCACAAAATAAAAAGGCAAGAAAACTGCCCGCAATAAAAGAGCGTGAGCAGAGCAAGACAAGATTATTCCTGATATTATCATTTTTAGTACCGTTCATAATCATGGGCGTAATGTTTGTAAAAGCAGGAGTGTATCCGTTCGGTGAAAGACAGGTCATGTATTCCGACTGCAAACAGCAGTATCTGCCCTTTTTGAAGGAGTTCCAGCGTAAGCTGAAAAGCGGCGATTCACTTCTGTACAGTTGGAGAAACGGTCTTGGCACAAACTTTATCGCTATGATAGGCTACTATATCGCAAGTCCGCTTAACTGGCTTACGGTGTTTGTACCCGTGAAATACATTCGTGAGGCTATGGCTGTGTTTATGATGACCAAAATAGGCTGCGCAAGTCTGTTTACGGCTATATTCCTTAAACATGTGTATAAGAGAAACGACCTTTCACTTGTTGCTTTCGGCTGCTGCTATGCGTTCTGTGATTTCTTTATGGGTTATTACTGGAACATTATCTGGCTTGACAGCGTTGCTTTGCTGCCGCTTGTCGCATTGGGTGCGTACTGTGTAGTAAACGAGGGCAAGTTTAAGGTATATATAATTTCACTTGCAGCTGCATTTTTGTCGAGCTATTATATCGGATATATGATATGTGTGTTTGTACTCATCTGGTTCGTGATACAGAGTATAATTGCAAAAACCAATATTGACAAGCTTGTGCATGATTTTATAAAAATGGGCGTATATTCCATAGTGGCTTTGATGATGACTATGCCCATTTCGCTTACATCATACATTCAGCTTCAGAATACGGTAGGTACAGACGATAAATTCCCGAAGAAGATAGAAATTTACAACAATTTTATGGAAATGACAGCAAACCTCTTTTCTTTCCATAAAACAACTACCATGGAAGGCTTGCCGAATATCGGAACAGGCGTTGTATGCCTGCTTTTGCTTGTAATTTTCGTTCGTACAAAGAATATCGAGAAAAGAGAGAAGATAGCTTATTTGTCTTTGCTTGGCTTTTTGTTTGTCAGCCTTAACATAAATATTCTTGATTTTATCTGGCACGGCTTCCACTTCCCTAACCTTATTCCTTACAGATTTGCATTTTTATTTAGTTTTGTACTCATAGTTATTGCTTACAAAGCGTTTACAGCCTTCTCAGAGCTTGATAAAAAGGATATTATAGGCATGAGCGTGCTTACCATTGTTATGGTATGCATAAGTGTATTCTACCTTGACAGAAAAGCTGTAATCGGCAGTCTTATCGTTGCGGCAGTATATATACTTTTGATGACCTTCTATGAGTTCAAGCTTATTGACAGACGTATTCTCACGATATTTGCGAGCGTACTTATTATTGTCGAAATGTGTATCGAATGCAGTATCGGCGTAAGTACGGTAGGAACAACAAGTCATCAGAATTATCCCGATAAGGAAGAATCGGTAGCAGAGCTTATCGAATATGCAGACGAATTGAACGGCGATGAATTCTACCGTATAGATCAGACAAACTATTCCACAAAGAATGACGGTATGATATACGGCTATAACGGCGTAGGTCAGTTCTCGTCAACATCATATAAGAATATGATAACATTCACAAGCCGTTTCGGAATGGTATCAAAGCGAAGCAGCTTCCAGTATTTGCTTACTTCACCTGTTACTTCTATGTATATGGGTGTAAAGTATGTTATTTCCCGTGACAATTATATCGGCAGAGAAACAGCGCTTACAGAGTTAAAAGAATCGTCAGACGGTAATGTTAAGATGTATCTTAACGAATACAACCTGCCTATCGGCTATATGGCAGACAATGCCGTTAAAGACGTAAATATGGAGAATAGTAATGTATTCTTGACTCAGAATGCGGTATTTACAGGTACAACTGGCGTTAAAAAGGACGTTTACTCATTGATTAAGCCGAATTCGTTCGACTGTGTAAATATGGAGCATAAAGAGGACAGCGAAGGTATGTATTCATACAGCTTTACCTCAGGCAACAACAGCGGCGAGATCAATGTTACCTACTCCGCACCTAAGGACGGAAACTATTATGCATGGGCAAATGTAAAATCGAGCAAGAAGATCGAAGTTTCAGGCAGCGTAAAGCATACTTACGATATAGAATCTCAGAGATACATTTTCCCTGTGGGCTACTATCACAAGGGTGATAAGTTCACATTGAAGGTAGACTCAGAAAAAAGCGGCAAGAATATTATCGGTGTAGCATTCCTGAATAAAGATGTTCTTGACGAAGGCTATGCAAAGCTCAATGACGAGGGACTCAAAGTAACACACTACACAAGTAATGTGATAGAGGGTACTATCGACGTTCAGAAAGACGGCGTAATGCTCACATCTATTCCGTATGAAACAGGCTGGAAGCTATATATTGACGGCGAGAGAACAAGCACAGAAGAAGCAATGGAGGTATTCCTTTCTGCTGATGTGAAGAAGGGAACACACGACGTAAAGCTTGTATACTCACCGCAGGGCTTCAAGGCAGGAATGTTTATCGCAATAGTTGCAATTCTTGCATTTGCAGCACTTTGCATAAACGAAAGGTTCAAGAAGCAGGGCAAACCAAGCTTAGAGTGGGTATGATTACTGTGAGTAACATAAACACAAATTAAGTTTTCGGTCAAAAGGCTTGGCGGCGAGGTTGTATATACTCCCTCCGTCACAAGCGTGACGGAGAGAGTACCGCAAGAAATTATCTGCAATTATTTCTAAGGAGAATAACAAGAATGGATCTTATATCAATAGTAGTGCCTTGCTACAATGAACAAGAGGCATTGCCGGCATTTTATAAAGAGATTGTAAAAACGGCAAAGAGTATGCCGCAGGTACGATTTGAGTTTATCTTTGTAGATGACGGCTCAAAGGATAAAACGCTTTCAATGCTGAAATATTTGCATAAAAAAGATTCACGGGTGAGGTATATCTCCTTTTCGAGAAATTTCGGAAAAGAAGCAGGTATGCTTGCAGGCTTGAAAGCGGCAAAGGGAGATTATATAGCAGTAATGGACGCTGATTTGCAGGATCCGCCCTCGCTGCTGCCTGAAATGTATGCAACAGTAAAAAGCGGAGAATACGACTGTGCCGCAACAAGACGAACAGACAGAAAAGGCGAACCGCCTATACGTTCATTTTTTGCGAAGATGTTTTACAGAATAATAAATAAAATGAGCGACGCAGAAATTGTTGACGGCGCAAGAGATTTCAGACTAATGCGCAGAAAAATGGTTGACGCAATACTGTCAATGAGCGAATATAACAGATTTTCAAAGGGCATATTCGGCTGGGTAGGCTTTAAGACAAAGTGGTTTGAATATGTCAATGCCGAAAGAGTGGCAGGGCAGACAAAATGGTCTTTCTGGAAGCTGTTCAAATACTCCATGGAGGGTATTATGGCTTTCTCAACAACTCCGCTGTACATATCATCTATCATGGGATTTGTTATCTGTGTGTTTGCTTTTATCATGGCTTGCTTTTATCTGATAAAAACGCTTGTTTTCGGTGATCCGACAACGGGTTTTCCGTCGCTTGTATGTATAATACTTTTCTTAGGCGGAATACAGCTTATCGGAATCGGAGTTTTAGGAATGTATTTGTCGAAAACATATCTTGAAACAAAAAACAGACCTATATACATAATCAAAGAAACCGAAACAGAAAAATAATACAATAAAACGCTTTTCCGCATAATGAGTGCAGAAAAGCGTTTTTGTCATTCAGCGCTTAATATGGTAAAGTGATTTTTGTGAAATTTAATTATTCCTTCGTTTTGCAGTTTACTCAGTTCGTTTGACAATGCGCTTCTGTCAACGCATAAGTATTCTGCAAGCTGTCGGCGTGAGTAGGGAATATAAAAGGAGTTTGAATTGTTTCTGATAGCTTCATACGACAAATATGCTATTATTTTGTCACGGAGCTTTCTCTGTGAAATATGCGTGAGCTTTTCTGTAAGAAAAATACTCTTGTCACATAAAGTCTTGATTACATTCTTTATCAGTATTTCCTGTAGATCGTATCTTGCGGAAAAGGGTTTGTATATTTTATCTGTATGAATAATCATAAGTGTACAGCCCTTTTGCGTGACAGCCTTCATTTCAGATATTTTCTTAGACGAAAAAGCATAAGCCATTCCAAAGCTTTGCCCCGTATCTATTTTTGTAAGAATACCATTGTTACCCCAGAAATCTTCTCTTACAAAAAAAACGTCGCCTTCTAAAACAACATATATGTTATATATTTTGTCACCGTAAGAATATATTGTTTCTTCGCTTTTATATTTCTTTATTTCTGCGCCCAGCGCATTGTATATGTATTTGAGGTCGCTGTCGTTGATCTGTGAAAACAAGCTTGATTTTTTAAGTGCAGGCATATAGTCGTCTATTGACATAATTTTTTCTCCAAAAAAATGATTTTGTTGTAAAAACAACTGAATTTTTATTAATAGTATAGTATAATGTGAATGTAAAGTCAAGAGTACGAGAAATATTCACATAAAAAGCAACCCTTCAAAACTATTTAGCGCAAAGAACAGTCCCTTACCTTTCGGGTATGGGACTGTTCTTTTATAACATTAAGAGAATAGGAAAACTATGTATTTTTAACTATAAGTACCTTTGCTATCCGTCTGTCCTCCATTTCGGTTACGGTAAGTGTAATATGCCCAATATTTACTACCGGTCTTTCGCTTGCGTGAGGTATTCTGCCGAGATTTTCAAGAATGAACGCTGCAAGAGTATCACAGTCCTGCGGAGCGTTGAGCGATTCACCAAGCAGCTGTTCTACATCTTCAATAAGTGTTAATCCGTCAACGGCGAAGGTATTGCTGCCGATCTGCTCAATAGTTTCGTCCTCATCATCAAATTCGTCCTGAATGTTGCCGAGTATCGCTTCAACGAGGTCTTCAAGAGTAATTACGCCTTCCGTACCGCCGTACTCGTCAACAACAACAGCCATTTGTACTTTTTTCTCTGTCATAAGTGCAAAGAGCTTTTCACAGTTTTTGCTTTTGGGTACAAATGGTACTGTTCTGATAATTTCGGTAAGACAAAACTTGTCGCTGAAATCACCGCACACATATTTAAGCAGATCTTTAACATAAAGCACGCCTATAATATTGTCTATATCTTCGTGGTATACGGGTATGCGCGAGTACCCCGTATCAATTGCAAGCTTAACGGTTTCATCAAGTGTGGCAGTATCTTCAAGGGCTGTAAGGTCGATTCTATGAGTCATAATATCTCCGACTTCACGATCGGAAAAGTCAAGTATATTTTCAATGCGGTGACGCTCGTGTTCTTCTATATTTCCGTTTTCTTCGCCGGCGTCAATTACGCTCAGAATAGTTTCTTCGGTGACATCTTTACGTTTGAGTCCCCAAAGGTCGGAAAATAATTTTCTTTGTTTTTTTCTATCCTTTTTTTCCGAATTATCATCGGACATTATAAACACTCCTCAAAATTGTGATATAGAATATATATACTCTTTATTTCTATTTTTGTCAAGTAGTTTTTAGGCAATACCGCACAGATATTGTGCCGAAGATGTGCAGTATGACCAAGCAGATTCGTTACAAAGCCGTCAGGCGGTATTGCCTTTAGGGCACCTCTAAAAATCTCACGCCGCCTATCTGCACCGTATCTTCAGCCGTGATCCTGCACAAAAAATCTTGATATACGTCAGTATACCTGCGATTTTAAAGTGCCGTCTGCCGACTAAATCTACGGCACATCTGAACGACGGCAGGTTTTTAGAGATGCCCTTTAGATAATTGACAAATAAAGACATATTTTATATAATATTAATAAAGGGCACCTCTAAAAACCTCACGCCGTCCATCTGCACCGTATCTTCAGCCGTCATCTTGCACAAAAAATCTTGACATACGTCAGTATGCCGGCGATTTTAAAGTGCCGTCTGCCGACTAAATCTGCGGCACATCTG
>JAFPLH010000065.1 GCA_017402845.1 Clostridia bacterium | reverse complement strand
TTTGTTGGGAAAAGACAGCATAATAGGCAAGGGCTTGGGAGTAATGCTTATATATGATGAAATATCTGTATTATATGTAAAAATGGATCGCTATACCATCGAAGGAAGTGTACTTCAAAGACGTTACCTTGCCGCACAAGTAGGCAGTCAGACGTATAAGGTTTGTTACTTACCGAGCAATACTCAGTTTGCAAGAGATTGGGCAGAGATGAGAGAGTACCTCAAACAAGTAGCACCGCATATAGAAGTTAGATAAAAACAAATAACTGTAAAAAACGGCAGTCGGAGAAAAAACCGACTGCCGTTTGCTGTTTAATTGTGGAATGTTCAGAGCTTCTGGCAAATCTCGCAAGAATACTAAGGCAACACCGCACAAATACCGCCTAATGGCTTTGTGCGGTATTACCCTAACAAGAGATTTGATGTCAATTTGACAAAAACGCAAGATTAGCGCCAAAGCTTGAGAGCGTGGTTTAATTAGAGGTTGTCCAGTAATTATTACCTTCGCTTTCAATAAAAGACGGTGTAGAAATATCCTTGCCAACGGTTTCAGAATTTCTGAAAAACGAAGGTTTATCCATAATACCCTTGTTGTCTAAAGTAACAAGATAATTCATATCAGGATCAGACGAGAGAGGAAAAATTCCGATATCGGTGATCTTTTGATCGTCCTGAACAAGATAACCAAGACAAGAACCTAAATCGCTTGAATTAAGTTCACCGTTTAATGTACCGTATTTAATGTATGTTTTGCCGTCAAATTGTAATGCGGCATATTTCACGGAGTCATCAGCGGCATCGGTTATTGTTGTGACAACAAATTCTGTTGGCGGATCAGGCATAGTAAAATCGTATTTGCTTGATGATTCAGGCTGAGCACCGCAGCCGGCAAAGAGAATAGCGGCAGCAGCTAAAGCAGCGGCAATTTTAAGCTTTTTCATAATAGAACCCCCAATTAATTGATAGTAAATAAATTATATCATTAAATTAATAAAAACGCAACATATTTCTTGATTGACAATATTATTATCAATTAATGCTCGATCATAGAATAACGGAATAATACAGCACGTTGACTAAACAATACTATTGTCATTAACATTTTGTTTAATTGTAATAAAGCAGATTTAGCAAGCCTGTTTTTACTTGACACTAAATTGAAACTATGATACTATATGATTTGGTGAAAAATCAAATTAAGTCAAAAAAAGGAGCATAAAAAATGCAAAAGGTAAAGCAGCTGCTCGATAAATGCAGTACGGGTATTGAGATCCTTTACAGAAATGTCGTGTCGTGGATTTGTTTTGCTATTCTTTTGTTTTTGTATCTTGTTACAACTATAAGCACTACGATTCTTGTAAGAGATGATGAGGGCGGTCACTTTTTTATAATGGATCACCCGATAGTTTTTATCATTTTTCTTTCAGTGCTTTTATTGGCAGCAGTATTTATCAAAAATAACAGCACTGTAAAAAGATTTATTGATCGTATCAAAACAGATGATGAATACTTCAAAAAGATCCGTAAAAAAATGCTTTTAGTAATGGGCGGAATTGCGGCTTTTGTAATGTTGTCAACGCAGTTTATTCCCGGTGCAGATCAATACAGAATCGTAAACGGAGTTTATGAACTGCAAATGGAGGATTATTCAAGATTTCAACCCGGCGAGTATTTTGAGTGTTATCAGAATCAATACGGCTTATTGTTGATAACTTACCTTTTTTCCTTATTATTTGGTAATTTGAACTACATAGCATTTAGTTTTTTCAACATAGCGGCTTTGCTTATTTTTTATTATGAGCTGTCTGAATTGTGCGGTGAATTTGAATTTGGACGTCCAGCACAGCTTTCTGTAATTGTAATAGGATATGCATTCTTTCCGCTTATAGTATACTGTTCATATTTTTATGGTACTCTGATCGGTCTTGCGTTCGGAGTTGCTGCAATTGACAAAGAGTTGAAGTTTTTCAGAACAAGAAAAATTAATATAGCAGTTGAAAGTGCAGTACTAATAATGCTTTCTGTTGTAATAAAATCAAACTATATGATTTTTTTAATTGCAGCAGCAATTTGTGCGATAATTGAGCTATTGCGCAAAAAAGAGATCAAACTCGGATTACTGCCAATACTTATCATAGCAGCAGCAATAATATCTTCCGCATTACCTAAAGCAATAATGTCACACATTACCGAATACCCGCTTGACGGTGGTGCATCTTCATGGGGCTGGATCGCTATGGGCTTACAAGAGGGCAATCGTGCCCCCGGAGCGTTTAACGATTACAATTTACAGCTTTACAGGAATGAATGTAATTTTGATTCGGAACAACACGCAATATTATCTAAAGAGGAGGTTCGAGAAAGGTTACATGTATTTTCTGAAAATCCCGGATATGCACTAAAATTTTTTACAAAAAAGCAGGCTTACCAATGGGGTGATCCAACTTTTCAGTATGCGTGGAATATTAGAGGAAAAACGTCAGTTATATCAATGAGCAGTTGGGTTCAGAAATTCAAAAGTCCAAGCGGTACGTCAATATGCCTTGTGTTATTGAATCCCCTGATGACTGCTGTTTATTTCGGAGCATTGTTATTTTGTATTCTTTGCAGAAATAAAACGAATCTTTATACGCTCGTTGTTTCGATGACATTTGTAGGCGGATACATATTTCATACATTCTGGGAGGCAGGTCCTCGATACACATTACCGTATTTCGTATTGCTTTTCCCGTTGACTGCTGCAGGCTATATGAAGCTTGTTCAGATGATTACACAAAGAAAGAGTAAAAGCAGATCAAAATCGAAATCAAATGAAAATACAATACGTGATACTTATCTTTCGCTTACACCGTATTTGTGTATTGCAGTTATAGTGATAACTTCACTGGGAATTTTTATGATATCAGATCATTCTCTTACCGCTGATACTGCTGTTTATACTCAGTGGCTTGAAGCCAACTCTAACAATCAGGTGATAAAAGAGGGCAAATACAAAATATACGCAAACTCAGAAAACGGAATAACACTTGTTGAGCCGAAGAATTCAAACGATAAAGAAACTCCGATAACTCTTTCCGATGATCCTACTCCTGTAAGAATAGTTAATTTTGAACGCGAATATTGGTTTAAATTTACTGATCTGCATCGTGAAATATCAACTTCAAGCAACAAAAACGGAGTTGGTGCGGTAATATATACTCCCGACACTACAACAAACAGATGGACAATCAAAAATGAACAAAACGGCGGAGTTTATATTTATAACGGTAAAAACGCACTTACCTACGATTCAAAGAATAAAAAGGTATATCTATCAAAATATACAGGAGAAAAAAATCAAATATGGTATCTTGAGAAACAATAATAGTATAATAGTTTTTCATAGAGTCAGATTTTTGTGCAGAACATGGATTTGATAAGTTTATCTTGTCAAATCCTGTTTATTGTAGTGAAATACCGGAGTGTACGAATCACGCTGTAAGAATTTCATCGTATTTAAAGGCAGCTTTGTCTGTTTTGTTCCGTGGTTTCTGGCTATTATTAAGGAAAATGGTGTAGTATAATGAATAAAAACCTAAAAATAATGCTTGTATGTATCGTAAACAGTAACTACGGTGACGGCATAATTGCAGATTGTACAGAATATTTGATTAAAAAAGCCTTGGGGAAAAAAGCAAAGTATAGTACAGTATTAAGATATAATATCGACAGTGAAGACCTTTGGCAGATACAGTTTACAGACGCCGTTGTTTTTGCAGGCGGCGGACTGCTGAAATTCAAGCAGGAGAAGTTTTATAATCATTTGTGCAATATTATTGAAGAAGCGCAGAGGTGTGGAGTACCTGTGTTTATGAATTCAGTGGGAGTTGAGGGCTTCGACGATCAGGACGAACGTTTTGTAATGCTTAAAAACTATGTGAATTATGATTGTGTAAAAGGTATTACAATTCGTGACGATATTGTATTAATGACCGATAAATATAAAGAAAGATCAGATCTTAGGGTAAAAGGTGTTTTTGATCCGGCGGTCTGGGCGAAAGACGTATATGAAAAGTCTATGCACGATAACGGCATAGTAGGCATAAATGTTGCACGTGGCGATCTGTTCCCTGATTACGGAAATTCTGAACTTGATGAAGATTTTATGCTTTCGTTCTGGTCTGATATGATAAAGCTTCTTGAAGATAAAGGCTATAACTGGAAGGTATTTAC
The DNA here is from genome assembly GCA_017402845.1 of Clostridia bacterium. GTDB lineage: Bacteria > Bacillota > Clostridia > Oscillospirales > Acutalibacteraceae > RUG592. The sequence continues at coordinate 24,562 of JAFPLH010000065.1, read as the reverse complement.
AAACGGAGCTAAAGGTGACGAAGCATTTGCAAATAAACTTATGACAAAAATAGGTCATGGCGAAAAGCTGCCGCCGCCGTTGAATTCGGAAATGCTTGTCGAAAATATCAGCAGCTTTGAAGCGATAATTGCACTTCGTATGCACGCTTGTATAACGTCATACTCTTTAGGTATTCCCTGCATTGGTCTTGTGTGGAATAATAAGCTCAGATTATGGAGTGAGAAAATAAAAACGCCGGAATTCTATATCTCACCGGATAATATAAACGCTGAAAATGTTTTTAATACGTTTTTAGAAGCAAAAGAGAAATCGGTACGAAAACTCGGATATTTCAAGAAAAATGCCGTATACTTTGAATTGAAAAGATTTTTAAGTAAATATGCCAAAAACAGAAATGTAAGCGGCGCTGATATATCTGATAAAGTGTTTGAAGTTGGGCTTGGCGGTATACAACACAGATATAAAGCGCCTAATTCTCTTGATGAGCTTGAACGCAGACTTCAAGAAGGATGTAGATTTTTTGAAGCCGATATCCGAGCAGATGTTGAAGGAAAGCCTGTATGTATAAACGGATGGTCTGAAAAGAATTTACGTATGCTTGGTATTGATATACAAAGTGATAAGCCAAAGGAAGTTGCGTTAAACGAGTTCAAAACCAAGCTGCTTGACGGTAAATTCAGAATGGGCGGTTTTGATGAAGCGGCAGAAATTTTATCAAAGTACAAAGGAGTCAGGATCATACTTGACGTAGGTGTACCGCCTGCAAGTCTTAAAGAACCACTTTTTGAAAATATTGCAGCTATTTTAAAATCGTATAAAATGGATAACGACAGAACTTTTATAAGGCTGCAATCAGAGGGCGACGTAAAGTTATGGAGAAAACAGAACTGTCCGAGCAGGATAATTTACTTTTTTCCTGAAAGCCGCAGCACAGAAGATTGTAAGGCAAAACAAGAAAAGGCGCTTTCTGTTTGTAAAAAATACGGTATTGTGTTGATCTCAATAAGCGAAAAGAACTTTACTGAAGAAAACTCGCAGATCTTGAAAGACAACAAGCTGAGTCCGGTTGTTTTTTCTTATGAAAAGCTTGGTGACGCAGCGTCTGCTTTTGAAAGAGGGGCACATTTTGTTGGCACATGTTACTATTCCTCGTGTTATAATAAGAGGCTGACAGAATCGTTGGTAAAAGAAAAATAGCAGTTCAAATAATAGTTTTTTTGGAGGAAAGAATAAGATGAGTAAGAACAACAGTATAAACTTTTGGCGGGTTATTTTTACTTTTTCCATAGTAATATTTCACTTTTCAGGTACATACAGCAAATTCAATACAGTAGTTCATGCAGAAAACGGTTGGCGAATAGCTGTTGAATTTTTCTTTGTTGTTTCCGGATTTTTGCTTGCATACAAGTGTGAACACAGTGAGATTAGTGCCTGGGAGTATACAAAACACAGATTTAAGAGATTTTTTCCCGTTTATTTTTTGTCGCTTATAATGATGATAGTATTGCGTATCATTAATAATTCCATGTCTGCAAGGAAAGCATTTGATTTGATACTGACTTTGATTGATGAATTAATGCTTTTGCAGGGCCTTGCATGGAATTATATAACGATTAACGGTCCTTCGTGGTATATTTCGGTGTTATTGATCTGTGGATATTTTATATTTTATATGCTTAGAAAGGAAAAAGATTTCTTTGCACATTTTTGGGCACCGCTGATATGCATAGTAGTATACTCATATCTGAGTATAAAAATGGGACGTCTAAGTGGTAACGTATATGATTTTTCTGATGTTTTAGGTTTCTCGATAGCAATGATCAGAGGATTCGGCGGTATGTGTGCAGGTGTTATTTCATACGAATTTTATAAGAAACTAAAAGAAACGAAACTTACAAAATTCGGCAATTTTTTGGTACGTCTTGGCGAGATCATAGGATTTAGTTTTATTCTTATCTATACATTCAAAAAAGGTTCTACACATTTTGATTTTTATTTTGTTGTAATATTTATTTTCTGTACAGCTTTTGCTTTTTCTGCTGAAAAGAAAAACTTGTTGTTTAATAATGTGATAGTAGATTATTTATCAAAAATATCATTCAGTATATATCTTGTACACTGTTTTGTTCTTGGTTTTTACAAAAAAATCTATCCGACAAATACGTTAAACCTGAAGATGTTTATTATTTTCTGGATCATAACAATAGCAATAGCGGCACTAAGCGAATTCTTATGCAGTTTAGTATTGAAGGGTATCGAAATAGTACGAAAGAAGTATGGCGGAATTATAATAAAATCACCAAAGGAATTGAAAACCCGAAAATAGTAATTTATGCGGCATTTTTGTTTGAGTCATTTATATATTTTTTTCTTTTTTAGAGTATTGTTTTTGGAAGAATTCAGTATTGATTTTATTATTTCTATATGGTATTATTTTAGTAATGCTATTTTCTTATAAATGCGACGGTATTATTTGCGAGCTTTTGTGAAATGCTGTTTTTTGATAAGAAATTAGTTAAAATTAGAATTATAATGGGAGTATTGTATTATGAATATAGCGGTTATTTTTGCAGGCGGTTCCGGTACTCGTATGAATTCAAAGGATAAGCCTAAGCAGTTTTTGCTCGTTCACGGAAAGCCTATTATTGTTCACACTATCGAAGTGTTTCAAAATCATCCGGATATTGACGCAGTAGTTGTTGTTTGTATTGCGGATTGGATCGAACATATGGAAGAGCTTAAATTCAGATATCGTCTTGACAAGATCGCAACAATCGTACCAGGCGGGGCAACAGGTCAGATGTCAATTTTTAACGGACTGGAAGCAGCCGAAAAAATAAGCAATAATGATGACGATATTGTTTTGATACATGACGGAGTACGTCCGCTTATTACTGCTGATGAGCTTACTCTGAACATTGAATCAGTGAAGAAACACGGTTCTGCAATAACATGCGTAAAAACAAAAGAAACCTTTGTTCTTGTTGATGATAACAATAAGGTAGTAAAGGTTCCAGATCGTGCCCACTCATTTGTTGCAAAAGCTCCTCAAAGCTTCCTTCTGAAAGATATATTGTCTGCACAAAGAAAAGCAATTTCAGATGGCAATACCAATATGATAGATTCCTGTACGCTTATGCAGCAGTACGGCTATGAAACATACTGTATAATCGGTAATTATGAGAATATGAAGATAACTACTCCTGATGATTTCTATACATTCCGTGCTTTATATGACGCAAGAGAAAATCAGCAGTTAGACTTTTAGTATATAGGGCACATTTTAACGCTTGCAGGCTTTGATCTGCCATATCATGAAAAGGAGATAGATTATGAGTGATAATTCCGGTATGGAAAAGAATAATGAATTGATAATGATGAAAAATCTTACCGAAAGTCATTTGATAGATGCTACGGTAATAGATATTGAGTGGGAAAGAGTTACAGTATATCTTGATATAAGAGTGGATTTTTCCAAGGGAGCAGATAAAAAGAAGCCCTTAACCTTTTATATCATAAACGGTGACTACAAGGCAAGAGCGATATTTCGCACAGAAAGCATAAAAGGCAATATGTATAGAGTATCGCTTAATGTAACCAATCCCGGCAATGCTCGTTGTGTTCCTACCGGTAACTATACTATTGCGGTTTGCCGAGATGAAGACATACTCGCAGTAGCTGAAACAGATGTAAAGCTTGCGTCAAGACTTCAAGAGTGCTCACGTAATTTTCTATATAATGGCAAAGCACGAAGAAGCACGTATGCAGTAACTTTTTTAGTTAAAGAATGGGCAGATACACTGCCTTTTCTTATGCATATTCTTCATGCAAAAGCAGCAGGTATGGGAGATATATATGCTCCAAAACCAAAAAAAGTATCATTTACAGCTAAACAAAAAGCAAATCTTAAGGCGAACGTAAGAAAGTATTCTTTCAGGCTTCTTCAGCAAATGTATGATCATTACAGAAAGAAGTACAGAAAGAATAAGAATACCGTACTGTTTCTCTATGAAGCCAACTATAATATGGCGTCAAATTTAAAGGCTGTTGAAAAGCGGATCAGAGAACGTGAGATCGACAAAGACTTTGAAATAATAGAATTTGCATGGATCGCAGACATTCCGTCGGAATATACGATAAAGCAGAGAATTCATAATCAGAGAATACTTATGAAAAATCTGGCAAAAGCCAATATAATCTTTTGTGATAACTACGTTCCTGCATTTACAAGAGTAAAATTAGATCTTGATAAGACAACGATTATCAATCTCTGGCATGCCGGAATAGGTTTTAAAGCGGTAGGTTATAGCCGTTGGGGACATCTTGCGGCTTCTGCACCTTTCCTTGCACACAGAGTATATACCTACGGTGTTTGCGGATCAAGGCAAGTATCTCACGTTTTTGCAGAAGCGTGGGGAATAAATAGTGAAAGAGTATTGCCTACCGGTATGCCACGAATGGACAAATATCTTGATAAATCACACAGAGAAGAAAAAACCAAAGAATTGTATGAAGCTTATCCTATGTGCAAAGGTAAAAAGGTAATACTTTTTGCTCCTACATTCAGAGGCAACAATCATCCTGACGCACATTATCCATTTGAAATAATGGATTTTGAAAAGCTTTATAAATTGTGCGGTGATGAATATGTTGTGCTGTTTAAAATGCACCCATGGATAAATCAACCTGTTCCGATCGGGAAATACAGCGATAAATTTCTTGATCTTACAAGCTATCATGATATTAACAATCTGTTTTATATAACAGACTTGCTCATAACAGATTACTCATCATGTATTTACGAGTTTTCACTTATGCATAAGCCAATGTTGTTTTTTGCTTTTGACGAAATGCAGTATTCGATCTCAAGAGGATTTCATCATGATTATCGCCTTGCTGCTCCGGGAAAGGTATGTAATACCTTTGACGAGCTTTTGAAGGCAATTAAAGAAAAAGATTTTGAGTTTGAAAAGGTAGAGCAGTATGTTGAGAGAAATTTTGATGTAATAGACAGCAATTCTTCAGACAGGGTTATTGACTGGTTCTTGCTTGACAAAATGCCTCAGAAATATGTTGATGAAATAAATGCCCGTGATGAAGAAATGAAGCTTATGTATGAAAAGCTTGATTTTGCTTCACTGTTACCGCCTGAGATAAATGACGATAATGCGTCTGCTGATGAATCGTAATTTTAGGAAACAAAACCATTATGAGGGAGCAAAGATGACAATGAATATGAATGCTGTTTTACAACAGGATATGGAAAATGTATGTATAGCAGACTTTATTGATTGGAACAAGTTAAAAGGAAAGACTGTTCTTGTTACCGGTGCAACAGGTCTGATCGGCTCAACGGCTGTTAATGCTCTGCTTTACACAAATGAAAAGAGAGAGCTGAATTTAACGGTATTAGCTTTGGTGCGAAACATTGAGAAGGCAAAATCCAAGTTTTCAGAAAATGATAGTTTAAAATTTATTGTTGGTACTGTTGAGGCAATTCCAGAAATTGAGGGCAGCGTTGATTATATAATACACGGTGCAAGTCAGACAGCAAGCAAGGCTTTTATACAACAGCCGGTTGAAACGATAGTAACTGCCGTAAAGGGAACATTGAATCTTCTTGAGCTTGCAAAAAATAAAAACGTTAAAGGTATGGTTTACCTTTCAAGTATGGAAACATATGGTCATCCTGAAAAGGGACATAAAGTAGCAGAAAGTGACGCCGGTGCTATGACGTCGCTTGATGTACGCAACAGTTACCCGATAAGCAAACAGCAGTGTGAGGCTTTATGCTGTGCGTATGCGTCCGAGTATGATGTTCCTGTAATGATCGCCAGATTGACGCAGACCTTCGGTCCGGGTGTTGACTATAACGATAACAGAATCTTTGCTTACTTTGGCAGATGTATTCTTGAAAAGAGCGATATTGTTCTGAAAACAAAAGGTGAAACCGAGCGAGATTATCTTTATACTGCCGACGCAGTAACCGCTATACTTTCAATAATGCTAAGCGGAGAAAAAGGTACTGCTTATAATGTAGCTGATGAAACAACTTATTGTTCTATTGCTGAAATGGCTCATTTGCTTGCAGATAATGCCGGTATCAATGTTACATTTGATATTCAGGACGCTTCGGCAAACGGTTATTTGTCAACTTTATATATGGATCTTGATACTTCAAGGTTAAGAGCTTTAGGCTGGAAAGTAATGTATTCCGGAGGATTATCTGAAATATACAGACGAATGATAGAATGTATGAGTAAATAAAATTATCGGGAGTGTGTGTATTAATGGGTAAGATCCAAAAGAAAGCAAAAGAATTACCAAAGTATCAGGATGAAAAAGGGCGAGAGTTTTTCTTTGACAATGCAAAGTTTATTTTAATATTGCTTGTAGTATTGGCTCACTCTATTGCCCCGATGAAAACCGAGCATGATTCAGCAAAAGCGATATGGACTCTTATAAATTCCTTTCATATGTCTTGCTTCATATTTATGACAGGATATTTTGCCAAGAGCTTTATAAAAAAAGACGGTCAGATAAATGTACAGCGACTTTTCACATATTTAATGTACTACCTGTTTGCACAGGGCGGTATCATGCTGTTTAAGTTTTTTATACTTGGTGATAAAGATACAGCCTTAACTGTTCTTGTTCCTATGCCGGCATTATGGTATTTAATGTGTATGGTTATCTGGTACTCATTATTGCCGTTTGTTGTAAAATTCAAACCTGTGGCTGTGATAGTGTGTGCATTGATTTTGGGACTGCTTATCGGATATGATACAAAAGCAGGTGGATTGTTAAGCGTTTGCAGAGCAGTAAATCATTTCCCGTTTTTTATGTTGGGCTACTATTTCAAAAAGGAATGGATTTTTAAATACAGAAACAAATGGACGCAGATCATTTCTGTGCTGTTTATAGCCGGATATTTTGCGTTCGCATATTTTAATTACAACCATATTGCTACAAGAATACTTGAGTGTTCTTACAATTATTATTCAGCAAAGCTAAAGCATTTTACAGCCTTTCCGGTAATGTGGGTTAATCGCTTGATTTTTTATGTTAATGCTGTATTGCTTTGTGCGTCATTCCTAATGCTTGTACCGAGAACAAAAACATTCTTTACAAAATTCGGAGCAAGAACACTTCAGGTTTATATTATACATAGACTGATTTATTTTATGGAAACTGAGTATGATTGGTTTAAGCTGCCTTTCTTTGATACTTTCGGTGTACCGAAAATGCTGCTTATTGCAGCATCGGTTACATTTATACTGTCGCTTAAACCGTTTGAATATCCGTTTAAGCTTATTGCAATGATAAAGATAGATCGTTTCCTTAAAACAGAAACAAAGGTCAGTACAAAAAAAGCATAATAACATGTAATCAGAATAGCAGGCAGATCAATAATAATAATGCCTGCTATATTATTTTTAGAGCTATACCACATTGTAGTACAATTTATTTGTGGTATAATACTTTCTTCAGAATGAGGGGACGTTAAAAAATGGAACTTGTAGAAATGACACCGGAATTACTTAGAGAATTGCAGCTAAAACAAATGGATATGCTGATATATTTCCGTGATTTCTGCCAAAGAAATGGTCTGACCTTTTATCTGATAGGCGGATGTTTGATAGGTGCAGTCAGAAACGGTGGATTTGTCCCGTGGGATGACGATATAGATGTTATGCTGCCTCGCAACGACTATGAAAGGCTAACGAAATTATGGAAAGAACAGGAGAACAACGAAAGATTTGAGCTGTTAAGAACAGATGAAAATGTTTTTACGGGTAATATTTTCACAACCTTGACGGACAAAAAGTATACTCTTGTTAAAGCAAATCAAACTGAATATGATATCCCCCATGGTTTGGTACTCGATATTTTTCCGCTTGACGCAGCACCAAACAATGGTTTTAAACGTAAGCTTCAATTAATGTGGACGGTAATATTTTCGCTGTTTCTTGCGCAGATTGTACCCGAAAACCACGGTGGTATTATAGCTTTTGGCAGCAGTGTATTGCTTGGAATGTTTCGTAACCCGAAAACCCGAAGAAAAATCTGGCAATATGCTGAGAAGCAGATCTCAAAATATAAGTTTGATGATAATGATTACGTTACCGAATTGTGCTCAGGTCCTAAGTGGATGATTCCCAAATATCCAAAAGATATTTATAATGGTGTTGCATATGTCACATTTGAGGGCGAAAAAATGCCGTGTATGTCAGGCTATGACAAATACCTTACTATGATTTTTGGCGATTATATGAAGCTCCCCCCTAAAGAGGAACAAGTACCGCATCACGAGATAGCATATATTGATTTTGATACACCTGCATTTACAGGAAAATTCGACAAGGATAAATTGTGATAACGTTTGTATAAGCCTGCTATGCTGAATTAAAAATTACGGGCTGTTCTTTGAGCAGCCCATTTTTCATAGAGAGTATTGTATATTTGAAGATATTTACTAATCGAAACTATCCAAACGATTATTATACAGATAATGATTTGTTTCAATTGATACCGTATCTGATAGGTACAACACAGCGATAATATTAGGTATTGCCATAAGCGCATTAAAAATATCAGATAGAGTCCAGACAGTATCAAGCGATATTATAGAGCTGATAAATAAAACCGCAATAAATATCTTTTTGTAAAGTACAACAGCTTTTTCATCAAACAGATATTCAACACACCTTTCACCGTAATATGACCAGCCGGGAATTGTTGAAAAAGCAAACATCACAATACCCAAAACAAGAATAAACGTACCCGCAAAAGGAATTTGCTTAAAGGCGGCGAACATCAGCCTTGCACCTTCAAGCTCTTGAAATTCATAGGGAGTTTTCAGCATAGAGCTTACAAGTACAACACCGCTTAAAAGGCAGACTACAACAGTATCCCAGAATGTGGCGGTAGCAGAAATCAAAGCCTGTCTAACGGCATTTCTGCTTTGTGCAGAACAGGCGATAATAGGTGTAGAGCCTAAGCCCGATTCGTTTGAAAACAACCCTCTTGAAATGCCGTAACGTGCAGCCGCCGTTATAGATGTACCGGTAATACCTCCTGCAAATGCCGTGACAGAGAAAGCCGACTTTAGTATCAGTTTTATTGCAGGAATAAAGTATTCTTTATTTATAAGTATAATAAATACGCACCCTGAAATGTAAAGCAAAGCCATAACGGGTACAATTATCTCGCAGAGCCGAGCAATATATTTAATACCGCCAAATATGATAGCACCAATAATGGGTGCAGTAATAAGACCTGTTAAAAGTGATATTGTGGAAATTCTGTAAGTAAATAGAATTATTGTATGATCGTTTTGCGGATCAAGAGTTTGACAAAAAATATCAGAAATAGCGTGTATCTGTATTCCTGCACCTATTCCAAAAGATGCAAGAACACAGAATACCGCAAAAAGGCAGCCGAGCCATTTGGCGTGGAGTCCGTATTCAAGAATATACATAGCGCCGCCCGAAAAAGTACCGTCCCTCTTTTTTATACGGTGTCGTAGTGCAAGAAGTGTTTCTGAATATTTTGTAGCAATGCCGAATACTCCCGTGATCCAGCACCAAAAAACAGCGCCAGGACCGCCTAAAGCAATTGCAGTTCCCATACCAATAATATTACCTGTACCGATAGTTGAGGCGAGTGAAGCCATAAGCGACTGAAAAGGACTTATATTTCCGTTGGCTGATTTTTCTTTTGTGACTGAAAGTCTGATTGCTTTAAAAATTTTTCTCTGGATAAATCGTGTTTTAATGGTCATGAATATGTGCGTTCCCGATAAAAGCAGTATCATAAACCAACCCCAAAGAAAATCATTGATCTTATTCAGCATTATTTCACCCAATTGTTTTAGAATCTATTTCTATGTATATACGTTTATTGTATTAATATGATAATCAAGGGTATATTGAAATAAACTGCCAAAGCTAAGAAGTACAAAAACAGGCAATACCTATGTGTGGTATTGCCTTGATTATTCCTCACGATCAATGAAGTGCTTGATCTCGTTAATATCAGAAAGATCAAGAGTTTTGAAGAACTTCGGATAAATAGTGACATTCTCGCAGTTGTCCAGATCTATCCATTGGAGATACTCACCATGTGGTCCCTGATCGGTAAGAGTACCATTCTTTAAAGACAATAGCTCTTTGTTAGGCTTAAGCGTAAAAAATACTGATATTTCGTGAAAAGGAACACCGTCATCATCATTAAAGAAGTTTTCATGTATTGCAGCCATTTTATCGACTTCACAGATAATGCCTGTTTCTTCTTGAACTTCTCTGACAACAGACTGAGTAAGACTCTCACCGAGTTTTACACGTCCGCCGACAGAATAATAATACTCTCTTTCAGAGTTGGGATTTCGTACCATTAATACTTTTCTTTCGTTCATAATAATAACTCCGATTCTGAAATTGAAATTACCTTGCTCGGTAAGAAAAGTACAGTCGAGTGAATTATTCATAAAAAAGCTCCTTAAGGGCACCTCTAAAAACCTCACGCCGCCCAGCTGCACCGTATCTTCAGCCGTCATCTTGCACAAAAAATCTTGATATACGTCAGTATACCTGCGATTTTAAAGTGCCGTCTGCCGACTAAATCTACGGCACATCTGAACGACGGCAGGTTTTTAGAGATACCCTTGATTATTGATGTTATAATATTTTGATCGTTTACATCAAAACAGAACCCGCCTGAACGAGTTCTGTTTTTACGAAAGCATCAAGTTTATTTATTGTCAACGAATTTCAGATCATACCAGATAAGGAAAGCGTAAATAGCGTAAATTCTTCCCCAGATCATTTCTTCACCGGCGAGATAGTTTTCCCACATTGAACGCAGATTATTCTGATCGAAGAATTTCTTTGAAGTATCTCCGAAAAGCTTTTCTTCTACGGGACGGTTGATTTCTGTATCGGCAAGCCATTTACGTATCGGAACAGCAAAACCTACTTTTTTTCTGAAAGCAACCTCATCGGGTAATACACTGCTTGCAGCCTTGCGGAAAACGAATTTGTTCTGATCCTCTGCAAACTTGTAGTTAGCAGGAATTCTTCTTGCGTCGTTGAAAAGTCTGAGATCGCTGAATGGGGTGTGAAGCTCAATTCCGCAGGCGGTGCTTGTGCGGTCGGTATTGAAATAAATATCACCCTCAAGCCAAAGCGAGATATCTATTGTAAGCTTTTGTGCAAGATCGTCTTGTCCCTGTACCTCTTTCCAAAGATCGCTAATGGGATCAGCGGGATCAACATTTTCGTCAAAATCGAGCATTAAAGAACGAACAACATCTCGTGACATTATATGAGAGCAGGTGAGGTATGTCCAGCCTTCTCCGAGAACTCTTTTGTGTGCGTTGTATCCGCCGAAAAACTCATCAATACCTTCACCGGAGTATACAACATCTGCATACTGTTTTACAGCGGCACAGCCCAGAGAAAATGCTACTGCCGAGGCATCGCCGAGAGGCTGTCCCATTTTATCTATGACCTCCGGTATACGGTCAAAGTATTCTTTGGGTTCAATAAGCTTAGTACGGAAACCCTTTCCGAGAACTTCTGCGGTATGTCTTGCAAGCGCTGATTCATCAAAACCAGATTCAGCATACCCAACGGTATTTGCAACCTGAGCGTCACTCACAGCAAAAAGGTAAGAGGAGTCAACACCGCCGGATAAGAATGATTCTTTGTAAGGGAATTCCTGATCGCCCTTTTCTTCCGACATAATTTCGTCAATAGTTTTGCAGAGCTGATCGCTCCATTCGTCCACAGTCTTTGAGCTGTCCGGTTCAAAGACTGGATGCCAGTAGCGAGTAACAGAAACTTCTTTCCCGTTCCATACTGCATAGTGACCGGGCATAAGCTTGTAAAGACCTTCGTAAAATGTTTCGTTTCCGATAGGGAATCCGTAGAACAGATACTGTTGAAGCATACGCTTGTTAAGCTTTTTTTCAAAGCCGGGGGTAGAGGCTATTTCGTTTATATCACCTGAGCAGAAAAACTCTCCGTTTATAACAGCATAATACATATGCTTCTGACCGACCTGGTCACGAATACAGAAAAGCTTATTTGCTGCGTTGTCCCATATAGCAATTGCGAACATTCCGTAGATATGCTCTGTTAGCTCAAGTCCCCACTTTGAATAGGCACTTTTAATTATCTCGTTTTCACGGTCTGTCCTGCTGAGATCTGCAGGAATATCAAGCTCCTTGCACAGCTTTTTCCAATTGCGGATATATCCGCTAAAATATTTGATTTCAACTTTATCATTATTCATAACAAAACACCTCAATGTCGAATTTTGTAATATTCCTATAAAATTATACTATAAAAATCTGCATTAATCAATCACCTGAAAAAGATTTATAGCAAAAAAAAAAGACCTGCGAACGAAAAATATGTTCGCAGGAATATTGTACTCTTATTTTCAGAAAGACAGCTTTACACAATCAACACCTATACCCTTAGCTTGGAAAACAGGGTTTTGTTTATTTTTCTTTTGCTTTTCGTAATCCTTTAAAGCCTTTACCACAATACCGGAAAGAATAACGCAGCAGGGAATGTTAAGGAAACACTCGATTTAATCAGTGTTTCCTTAGGGTAATCGAAATAAAAAACTCGAACAATTTTAAGTTCGGGTTTAACTAAAGAGCACCTTTAAATAGTATTTAGAGGTGCCCTATATATTACTTGCTTTTTATATACTCGTCAATGGACTTAGCTGCATTTCTGCCTGCGCCCATAGCCTTAATTACCGTTGCAGCGCCCGTAACGGTATCACCGCCTGCGTAAACGCCTTCTTTAGTTGTTTTCATTGTGTTTTCGTCAACGATAATACAACCTTTTGCATTAGCTTCGATACCTTCTGTTGTTGAACGTATAAGCGGATTAGGTGAATTACCGATAGCAATAATAACAGCGTCTGTATTCAAAACAAAGTTTGACCCCTCTTTAGCAACAGGGCGTCTTCTTCCGCCGGCGTCTGGTTCACCGAGAACCATTTCAACGCACTCTAAGCCAACAACCTTTCCGTCATCATTACCGATAACTCTTATAGGGTTAGAAAGAAGCTTAAATATAACTCCTTCTTCTTTTGCGTGGTGTATTTCTTCGTTTCTTGCTGGCATTTCATCTTCGCTGCGTCTGTATACAATATACACGTTTTCTGCACCGAGTCTGAGAGCGCTGCGGGCTGCGTCCATAGCGACATTACCGCCGCCTACAACAGCAACATTTTTCGGACGAATGATAGGGGTGTCGTACTCCTCTTTGTATGCCTTCATCAAATTGATTCGTGTTAGGAATTCGTTTGCGGAATATACACCGATAAGACCTTCGCCCTCTATACCCATAAAGTTTGGCAATCCTGCTCCTGTTCCGACAAATACGGCTTCAAAACCGTCCTCAAAAAGCTCGTCAACAGACAAAACCTTACCAATAACCATATTGGTTTCAATGTCAACGCCCAATTTTTTAAGGGTGCTGATCTCTTTCTGTACAATAGCCTTAGGAAGTCTGAATTCGGGAATACCGTACATTAGAACTCCGCCGGCGGTATGAAAGGCTTCAAATACAGTAACAGAATACCCCATTTTTGCAAGAGTGCCTGCGCATGTCAAACCGGCAGGACCTGAACCGATAACGGCAACCTTATGACCGTTGCTTTCAGGTTTTTCAACAGCTTCATCAGCGTGCTGCAGGTGATAATCGGCAACAAATCTTTCAAGTCTGCCAATGCTTACGCTTTCGCCCTTGATACCTCTTACACACTTAGACTCACATTGAGCCTCCTGCGGACAAACTCTGCCGCAAACAGCAGGCAGCGAGCTTGCTGTTGTAATAACCTTGTAAGCTTCTTCAAATTCACCCTTAACAACTTGCTCAATGAAGTTTGGGATAGGCACACTAACGGGACAGCCCGTAATACAAGGGTGATTTTTACAATTTAAACATCTTGCAGCCTCGTTCAGAGCCATCTCAACGGTATATCCGCTTGCGACCTCGTCAAAGTTTTTATTTCTGACATTAGGTGCTTGTTCAGGCATGGGCGTTTTAGTAGGACACATATTAGTCATTTTAATTTACCTCGACATTTTTGATAAGTCTGCATTCTTTTTCTCTGGCAGTCTGTTCCATGGTTCTGTATGTAATGTTACGCTTCATAAGCTCGGCAAAATCTACCTCGTGACCGTCAAAATCGGGACCGTCAATGCAGGCAAATTTTGTTTTTCCGCCAACGGTAATACGGCAGCCGCCGCACATACCGGTACCGTCGATCATGATCGGATTCATTGAAACGATCGTCTTTATACCGTAAGGTCTTGTAAGCTCGCTTACAGCCCTCATCATAGGTATCGGACCGATAGCAATAACAAGATCGTAGTCTGTACCGTTTTTAATATTCTGTTCAAGCGCATTGGTTACAAAACCCTTATTGCCGTTTGAACCGTCATCTGTCATCAAGTATAGGTTGTTGCTTACAGCTTTCATTTCTTCTTCGAGTATAATAAGGTCTGTATTTCTGAAGCCTGCGATCATATCTACATAAACTCCTGCGTTATGCAGAGCTTTTGCCTGTGGATATGCTATTGCACAGCCTGCGCCGCCTCCGATAACAGCGACCTTTTTATATCCGTCAAGCTTAGTGGGAACACCGAGAGGTCCTACAAAATCGAGAATATACTCATCCTCGTTTAATGTATCAAGCAGCATAGTGCTTCTGCCGACCTTTTGATAGATTATTGTAACGGTACCTTTTTCGGAGTCATAATCTGCAATAGTAAGCGGAACTCTTTCTCCGAACTCGTCAACTCTGAAAATAATAAATTGCCCCGGTTTAGCTTTTTTTGCAATAAGCGAAGCCTCTACAACCATTTTGGTCATAGAAGGATTAAGTGCAGTTTTTTCTAAAATCTTAAACATTCTGAAAAAACCTCCTGTAAAATTTTTAAATCTTTCTTATTATAATACATTTTCCTATAAATTTCAATATGCAGTTTTAATAATTGAAAATTGCAAAATAAGTAATAATATGACAAAAGGACACCTCTGAACCCTGACGCCGAAAAAATGTATCTGTTTTAACGACGGCAGGCTTTCAGAAATGCCTTGAACAGTGATAATTATGATGTATTATTTTTTTACTGGTGCTTTTACCATTTTGTATTTATTGAGATCGAATTTCTTTGAATAGATAAAATATGTAATAATACTGCCCAAAAGACCAAGCAGAACACCGCATAATACATCTGTCGGGTAATGTACACCGAGATATAATCTTGAAAAACCGACAAGCACCGCAAAAATAATTGCAATTACTGCAAACTTTTTGGGAATAAACCTCGCCCATATACCAACGGCTGCAAATGACGCTGTTGTATGACCTGAGGCAAAGGAGTAGTCAGTGGGCTTTTTTATCAGTGGGTAAAGATCAGTGTAAGTTGTAAACGGTCTTTGACGTGCTACGAGATGTTTAATGCAGACATTATTCAAAATCAGACACAAAGCAAGAGAAGAAAGCGTAATGACACCTATCATACGTGTTTTCTTAAAGCATAGCATAATTAAACCTGAAATTACCCACAAAAAACCGATATTTACAAGCATAGAAGTTACGGTCATTATTGGCGTTAGTACATCACAGCGAATATTATCCTGTATAAACAACAGAACAAAATGATCGAATTCATAAATTTTTTCAAATATTACGTTCATAATAATACCCCCTCAAAAATTTGTCGAATTATAAGTTCTGGATCAAGGGCAGCTTTAAGGCAACACCGCACAAATACTGCCTGCCGGCTTTGCACCGAATCTGCTTGTATATTTTCCGTCATAGTACAGAAAACTCTCTTGAAATACGTCAGTATTCCGGCGATCGTTTTAGGAACTCTGCCGAAAAATCTGACGGCGCATCTCCGGTACAATATCTGTGCGGTATTGCCTTAAGGCAGCACCGCAAAAAGACCGCCTTGTTAATGTAAGCCGCATTACGTTTTTAGAGGAGCCCTTCAATACTCTTTAAAAAATAAACAGCTTATCAAAATAATTCAGATAAGCTGTTTTTCTGTAAGATTTATCGTTGTCTAATGACTTACTGAATAGAACAATCAAGATAGCGTTCGAGTTCTTCTTCGTCACGCTTTTTCTTTTCGTTTATGAGAAAGAAAGCAGTTACAGCGGCAGATACAGCAGCTGCAAAGGTTACAATTGCGATAACTATTCCAAATGTCTTTTTTTCCATTAATAATACACCTCCGAAGATTTGTTGGAATATAGATAACAAACTATAATAATATCATAGCTACTTTTTATCAAAATGTCAACAGTTTTTCATAAAGGTTAAAAAATATTTAATCTTTTACCCGCCGAAGAAGCCGTCGTCGTCATAATTATTCTGACCGCCGTACTGTTGTCCCTGATAGCCGTTTTGTTGTCCTTGATAAAAATTCTGTTGTCCTTGATACTGGTTTTGCTGTCCCTGATAGAAGTTCTGTTGACCTTGGTACTGGTTCTGCTGTCCCTGATAGAAATTGTCCTGCTGCTGATTCTGGTCCTGCTGACCGTAATAATAATCCTGATCGTCTTGATACTGTTGCTGACTATTCTGAGCAGGCTCTTGATAGCTTGGAGCAGGAGTGAGAGGAGCTGTCTTGCCGCCTTGAACAAATTCAGTACCTCTGTCACCAAACATGGTTTCGGAACCGTCGGGCTGATTTGCACCGGAGCGAACATCCTGCACAGCCTTTGTCATAGCTCTTTCATGATAAATGTAGTCCACCTCACGGTTTCGTTTAAATGCGCTGATAGTGAGAAGCAATCCAATAACAAATCCTGCGTAGAATATCAGTGATATTAAAAATCTTGTGAGAACGGCTTTTGGTGCAGTTGTGATATCAATAATACAATCGCACATTGTAATATTCATATCGCCAAGACCTTTTTCTTTAACGATCTTGTCAAACATATCCTGAGTATTCTTAGGAGCTTTTTTTGCGACACCGGCAAATTCAACGCTGCCCTTTGAAGAACTCAACAAATTGTTCAATGCAGTGTATGCGTCAGAGGAACCTTTTGTTTTGATAAATACGACTGTGTGTTTATCAGCTTCTTTATCAAAGGCATTTCCGCCGAGATTTACAAGATAATAATATGTACTTGCGGTAAAGCTTCCTGAGCTTTCGTCAGACGAGTAACCTATAACATAATTTATAGTACCTTCAACAGATTTGTTTTCTGTAAGATCGAAATGCTTCATTGAGCTAAAGTCACGAGCACCGCCGATCATATTCAAAACAGTTGGGAGAGTAGGAACACTTATTACAAGTGCTATCAGCAAAAAAACTGCTGTAACGCAGATCTTTGATATTACTCCTGATTTTTTCATAATGTTTACCTCCTGTTGGTTTTATGCTATACCGCACCTTAGATCTATACCGTCAAACGGTTTATCGAAATGTGCGGTACTGCTTTTACTGCGTAATTAGTGCTTGGAAATATCTATCCCGTTGTTTGTATCCTTTTTCTTTGTAATAAAGGATTTGCTTATAACAACTCTGTTTCCGTCATTTCTGGTTGAGTTTGTCTGTATAGGAGCTTGCTGCGGCACTGTACTCGGAGTGTTTTGCATTACAGCAGCCTGTGAGAACGACTGACTTTGAGCAGCTTGCGAAATTTCCTGCTGTGGGGCGGCGATAACAGTATGACTATTTATATTTACATTTGCCGGTTGATTTCCGCTTGACATGAAGTTTTCTTGTGAATTCTGGTTTCCGCTGATGAAATCTGTTTTCTGAGCATTAAAGCCGCTGCCGGTTGTATTAAACGCTCCTGTGGATTGAGCATTAAAGCTGCTGGAGACATTATTAAATGATGATGTAGATTGTGAATTAAAGCTGTCTGCCGAGTTGTAGAACGAATGTGTTTGAGCCGGAATAAATCCGACGTTTGAAGAAAAGCTCTGTTGATTGGCAGCAGTTGAATTCGATTGAGCAGGCAGATAATTGCTTACGCTTGATTGCTCAGGAATGTATGAGCTTACACCGCTTTGAGGTGCAGCAGCTTGCGAGAATTGCTGTGCAGGCATATTCTGCATGGAGTTAGTATTCGGATACTGATTTGAAATAGAGTTCGATTGCTGTGGTATATAAGAAGAAGCTCCGTTATTCATAGGTGCGTTGAAGTTTGGCTGAGTGCCTAAACCGGAAGTACCGAAACTCTGTTGTCCGTAAGGCTGATTATAAGAATTTGGTGCTTTGAGCGTTCTGGTACCGGAGCCCTTGATGAAAATAAAGAAAGCCACCCATGCGCCTATGGTAATAATAAGTATACCTGTGCCGATAAAGAAGAATGATGTGTATTTAGACATACTCATTGACAGATCCAAAGTATAGGGTACAGGTTCAAAATTTGTAATATCAATATTATAATCGTTTCTAAAAAGATCAACATTGTCTTGATTCTCTTTCCAGTTGTTGAAGAAACCGACTACGTCTGAGTCATTTTTAACAAGCAAACCTTCAATATCAACACCTCGTTCAAGAAGATATTTGTATTCTTCTTGATCGGGAGCAAATAAAAGCTGATCCATCTGAGTTTCGGTATAAGAGTTTGCATTTGTTTTTACTATCAGAACCTTGTCATCTTCAAAAGGAACTGTATAGAAGTATGATTTAGCTGTTTTTACGCCGTTATCGTCTTCGGTATATTCATAACCAATACAATCGTATATGTAGTAGATCGTACCGTTTATAGGCTGATTCTTTTTCAGTTCAGATTCACTGATCGTGTTATAGCTTTTCATACCGTTTGATATTTTGCCAAAAAAGCCCTTTGAACCATTAAAGCACATCATACCGCCGAAAATAAGTCCGGCAAAGGTCAACGAGATAACAAGCCTTAAGATGATATTTTTCCCTCTCATAAAAAAACCTCTCTTAATAATTGATGATATATACAAATCAGACTATGCGCAAAACAGTCTGAGTCATATCAAGAAAAAATGCTTTTCAGCAGTCCCACGGATTAATGATATATTCACTAACAACAGGAGCTGTCGGTTTAGCTTCAAAGCTGTCCGAGGCAAAAGCTCTTATGTTTTTGTTAGCAATAGTTTGATTTCGTTTAAGTCCGTGAAAGCTGTGACTGTGTAGATGCAGCTCGAATACATTATAATAGTTTGCGATCAGAATGATCTTAGATAGTTTATCAAGCGATTTTTTATATGTATCAAGCTGTCCGTTCAATTGTATGTAGTTTTTTATAATGCCGAATGACATTATATAATCGTTGATTTTTTCTACCTTAACAGATGTCATAATGCTGTTTGCTCTTACGAAGTAATTATACAGCGGTTTGTCTGCAATTGCAACCTTATTTGCATGAAAAGCAAGGCGTGGTACGGTTGCGATATCTTCAAAATACATCTTAGGAAAAGTGATGTGATTGTCAAAAAAAAGCTTTCTGTGCCACAGCTTATTCCAAAGATAACATCGAACGTCCCAATCTCTGATAATATGGTTAAGATAGTATTCTTTTGTGTATACTCCTGTTTTAAGCTTTCTAATATGTACTCTCCACCGAAGAAAGAAAGGCTTGGTGCGTACAATGCAGTAATTGCATGAAGCTATGTCGCATTCGTTGTCTTTTGCAGCGTGGTAGAGTGTTTCGAGATATTCAGGTTCAACAGTGTCGTCACAGTCGATAAAGCCTATATATTCACCTTTGGAAAGCTCAAGACCTCTGTTTCGTGCGTTTGCAACACCGCCCCGATATATCTTAGTTAGTTTAAAGCGATCATCTTTTTTTGAGAATTCTTCTGCAATTGAGGCGCTGTTATCATCGCTTCCGTCATCTATAATAAGTACCTCGAAGTCTGAAAAAGTCTGTACCCTGATAGATTCCAGACACTCTGAAAGGTATTTTTCTCCGTTATATACAGGAACAATTATACTTACATCAATTTTCTTATTCATCTGATAAAACAGACTCCTTTGCACTCTAAATAGGTATCATTTTTTTGTTGTCTTTTTGTTTGAGATCGAAAGAGGACCTTCGATAATAACGGTGAAATAGTATGTGATAGTTCGCCAGATAAGAACAGCAGATTTAAGAGATTCTTTAGTAAAGAATGTACCGAAGAAAATTCCGAATGCAGCTTCTGCCGCACCTGATGATCCCGGAATAGGTATAATAGAAGATACAGTATTTACAAAAGCTACCGAACAGAACATAGTTACCATGCTTTCCCGACCAAAGGGCACAAGTGCTTTGTAGATAAAGAATGGTACTAAATATATAAACGAGATCTGTAAAACAATTTGAATTGTATACAGTATTATGCGAAAAGGCTTTTTTACCGATTCACGATTACTCTGAGCAAACGTATCAATGCTTGAGTTGACAGACTCAAAAAAGCTTTCAGTTTTTTCTTCGTCCTTAAATCGTTTGAACAAAGGGCGAAAAAGAGCAAAAAATTTCTTTAACGGTTCAGGTTTGATACCTGCAAGAATAACAAACCCCGTAAGTCCCAATTGAAAAACAAATCCGAGAACTGCAAACAGAATGGAAAAGCGGCTGTTTAATCGTGAAAAGACAAATTTGCTTTTCATTATAAATAGTATAACTGTATAAAGAGTTGAAACGATTTGATAAATAACGAATTTAAGCAGCAGTACAGACGAGGCAAAGCCGGCGTCAACACCGTACTTTACCATTGTATAGACCTGCATTGGCTGACCGCCGCTTGCACCGGGAGTTACCGCACTGAAAAAATGTCCGGTAATGCTCGATTTTACGCCGTGGCGCAATTTATACTGAGGGTATTTTTCTCTGACCATCTGCCATGTCAGAATACAGTCTATAATGCAGTTTCCGATATGAGCTGACAGAGCATATAACAGAAACTTATAATCTGCATTTCGGGAATTCTTCAAAAAATCTCTGAGACCGTTTTCCGACAGAACAAAAAAGAGAATAAGTCCTGTACAGAGAGTTACGGTAATAATATTCAATAAAGTTGTGAAGCTTATTTTTATATTTTTCATAAATCGAATTCTTTCGGCTAATATGTAGAAAATGTGTATAAAGTTATTATAAGTATATCATAACTATGATTACTCGTCAAACATTTTCCTTTTTTCCTTAGAAAATTCATACTGCATTTTAAGCTTGTTCCTGATAAGCTGAACAAACGAGTCAGGCTGAGTTACTTTTATATGCTGCCCGAATGAAAGTATACGTATAACCATTTCAGCTTCGTCGTTTTTATCGTAATACAGTCTGACTTTGTAGCGATCATCACCTAAAGCCTCAGCTTCTTTTTCAAAGTTTGCAAAATGCAGCAGCACACGTTCAAGTGCATTTCGCTGATCTGAAAGCTCAAACACAACATACATCGGCAAATCTTGCATTGTGTCAGTGTCTGTCAGATGAGCGTTGCTGTCAATGGTGCATTTGTCTATTGATGCTAAATTAAGCAAACGAGTACGGCGGCAGCTTGATGCGTATACTCTGAACTTATCGTCTTTTTCCGAGTATTCTATTTTATACGGAGAACACCTAAAGCTTTTTGTAATACTTCGGCGATTGGTATAAGTTATCATTATAGTTTTTTTATTCTTAACAGCCTCAAGCACTGTTTTAAAATGACTGATGTACAGCGGATCATCAAAAGGATCGCTGTTCAAACTCTTGTCAAAGTATTTTATACTTTCAGGCAAAAAGAGAGGCTCTGTATCTCCCAGAAAAGAAAAATCGATATCAAAAAGTGCAATGCGTTTATCAAGAGAAATAGCTTTTAGCCAACGTTTTTCAAGAGTTGTTAAGGGCAGAGAGGGACTGTTTATTATAGGAGTTGAAAAATCCCTGTCAATAAGCTGCCATTTCTGACCAAGAAGCGCAGGCAATATTTCAAGCGAGCTTTCATTAAAAGCATAGCGATCAATAATTTTTTTGGTGGTATTATTATCAAGCTCGTTATTTAATGCAAGCTTGAGCATTTCGGAAATACTTTTGTAGTAGCAGCCGTAAATCTCATGAAAGATCACATTATTCACCCCCGATATCATAAAGCTGATACATCTTTTTAAGATCGCTTAAAAACTGTTTCTCAATAGTTTTATTTGAAAAACTGATGTGAGTGATCCTGCAAATAAAGGTTCTTATCCACGGTACTATTTCAGAGCTGTCGTATATATCCGCAGAAAAGGTGTATAAATTGCTGCCTGTTTTTTCAACAGTACCGCAGCGTTTTTCACCGTAAAGACGCTTGATAACAAACTGTTCAAACTCACCTGCCTGAATTGTAAATTCAACGTGTTCTGTTTTTTCCATATTTTTTATAGAAACGCCCCAAATGTGTTTTTCTGCCGAATTAAGCTGTTCCATGAGAGAATCAAAGCTAAGACATACATTTCCCATTTTAACATTACTCATAAAATCTGTGCGATAAGAACGCATTTGACCTGTGAGAATATTATATGCGAAAAGGTATTGTCTGCCGCCAGAAACGCTGCTGTATATCCGCAGCGGAATTAGATCGTATACTGAGGGCAGATCTGTCTTTTTACCCGAATAATGCACCGTAACACTTTTTTTGTCGTATATAGCCTCTAAGAGTGTACAAAGCACCTCACTGTCGAGGGCAGAAGTCAGATAATGGTGCTTAAAACAGAAAACGGAGTCACTAAAGCTTTTTTTGTCGAGAATATAGCTTCCGACTACACCGCATGGGGCGACCTCTGAAAAAAAGTTAAGCATATCGTCAAGCTGCCGGAGATCATCTTCATGTGCAAGTGTATAAATAACTGATCTGCCGTTTTTTGTTGAATTGATAAGTCCCATTTTTTTATACTCGTTGATCTTTTTACGAACGGTTGACTCATCAAACTGCATTGGATCTTCAAATATAGACAGATAATCGTTGTCAATAGCTTCCAGAATATCAGCAAGTGAAATACCCTGTTGATTTTCTTTCAGTATATCGAATAGAATAAAGTGCAGAGTAACCTCTGAGTCGGTAAAGCTTTTTGCTTTCCATACTTTAAAAAAAGGATTGTGAGAGGCGTTTCGGCTGTCAATGCTGATAAAAACATTTTTCCCGGTTTTATCTCGTTTAAACCTGATGTAATCAGAGAGATAACTTTCTATGCGGCGTTTTTCGTTATCATAAGTTCTTGCACTTTTTGTGCTGAATTCTTCACGGCTTTTCAGTCCGTAAATATAGAATTCTTTCATATAGCTTCTTACTTTTTCAAAGTTTTTTATCAATTCACTGTAAGCCACGTTATCCCTCCTTATCTCAATTGCATTGCTGCCTTATGTATTATCGCTGTCTGTATATTCTTTTGTATCTGTTTTGTTTTGCTTCATATATGTACTCCGGCTTTTAGTTTCCCCCAGCTTATACACACCAAACAATACTCCTATAACGCAGATCGTACCGCCGGCACCCGATAAAATATACTTTACCTTGCTGTCTGAGTAGTTGAGCTTTTCGCTGGTTATCTGAGAGTGAATCTCGTAGTTGAGTTCGTTTTCTTCTGTAACAGAAGATGTAGTTTCTATATTGTGTGTGGTATCGTATTTTTTGACCGAGCTAATATTGTCTTTGTGTGATTGTATCTCATTTTTTGACGAAGTAACAGCTTTCTTTGACGCTGTACTACTGTGTGAAACATAAGAGCTTTTTTTCTGTGTCGATTCGTTCTGAGAAAGACTGGTTTTCCTTTCAATATATACTTCCACACTCTCATCACCTGAAAGGTCAGCTTTTTCAAGATCATTTGCAACAGCGTCAACTATTTCTATAAAAATAGTTTGTGTGCTTGATTCATTTCCTGTTTTTGCAGTAAAGGTCATACTTACAATATCACTTTGCGTAACAGCGTCCTTAAAAAGACAAATAACCTCTGCTTCTCCGTCATTTGTATTGTGGTATGTATCAGCTTTTATCGGTGAACTGACCTTTGAAAATGAAATATACTCGCTGTCGAATTTAAACTTGATCCAAACAGATTTGACCGGCTTGCTGCTGTCAAGAGTTAATGTCACATTAAACGATCTGCCGATGTTGACAGTTTCAGGGGCATTTGCAGAGATATAGCCGCCGTAAGCCGAAGCAAAAATATTACAGTTTAGCAGAAAACCAATTAATGCAAGCAAAACAATAAGAAGTTTTGATTTATTCTTGATAAACAGTCTGAATCCCCCCTAAAAATAATATATGAAAAGCTTTTGAAGATCACAAAAATTACTATAAAATCATATGGTAAATTATACCACAAAATACAGTTGATTTCAATTATAATTTATCAATTAAAGCAAAATATCAGGATTTTTTGAAAATAATAGTAATTGCTTTAAGTTTTATATTTTTGATTAAAATTTGCGCTGTATTTCCTTTAGGGCACCTCTAAAAACCTCTTGCCGCTCATCTGCACCGTATCTTCAGCCGTCATCTTGCACAATAAATCCTTGAAATACGTCAGTATTCCTGCGGATTTATTGTACAATCTGCCGACTAAATCTACGGCACATCTGA
>JAFPLH010000008.1 GCA_017402845.1 Clostridia bacterium | reverse complement strand
GGGCTCGAATCCCCCGATAATACGAAAAAAGGAAGTCCGTTATTGTCAGACTTCCTTTTTTTCAGCGTGCCAAAAGGGATTCGACCAAAGGCTGCGCCTTTGATTGCTCACGCCAAAGGCGTTCGCAGCTTTTTGCTAAAAACGTTCCACCGGAACGTTTTCTTAACGCAAAAACCCTCGCGGGTTCGAATCCCCCGATAATACGAAAAAAGGAAGTCCGTTATTGTCAGACTTCCTTTTTTTCAGCGTGCCAAAAGGGATTCGAACCCCCGACCTTTCGCTTAGGAGGCGAACGCTCTATCCTGCTGAGCTATTGGCACAGTTATTTATTTGCTTGATTATAATATCATATATCGGTCAAATTGTCAATACAAAATCTTGCAATATGCTGATACAACACAAAACACCTGTCGGTAACTCTGAATGAGCCGACAGGTGTAATATTATTTTGAGGTGCCCTCTATACCTTTGTTATGTTTCGCTTTGATATACTGTATTGCCACACAAAACAATTTCGCTTTTCTCGCTCGTGTCAATAGCAATAATATCACGCTGCCACCATCTGTTGAGTATCGTAGAAGGAGTAAATGCTACTGTTTCACTAAAAATGCCTGCTTCTTCGTCTGTATTTTCTGTGCCGCCAACAAATGTTAAGAGATAATAAACTGTACCGTCTTTTATTATTAGGTGCATATCTTCATAGTTTAGAGGTGCCCTTTAGAGATAATCTTGCGAAGCTTCTTGTGAATGTCATTTTTTCTGTTTCGTCTTCGATCGAGAAATCGTCCTGTGTATCGTTAAGTATGTTTGTATTTTTGTTTGCGGCTATTTTGTTTAGCGTACGAGTTCGTGCAATAGTGCATAAGTATCCTTTTAGCTTGCCAACTTGTACCTTTTCGGCATTTTTCCAAAGTACAATAAAAACATCGGAAACGGTTTCTTCTATATCTTCTTTAGAAAGGCTTGCATTAGAAGTGTTATAGATCACGGTAGCTATAAGCCGTGAGTATTTATCAATTATTTCCGACAAAGCACTTTCGTCATGTCTGTTCAGTCTTTTTTCAAGACTTTCTGTCAACCTCTTTATCAACTGTGAAGAAATAGATTTTCAATTTATGCTTTATGTATAATACGAATCATAAAAGCAGAAATGAAAATTTATTGAATAATTTTGTTTTAGGGAAGTAAGTACCATTAAATAATATTCGGTGTAAATGAGTTTTGTAATAGATCATTAAATGCAGCATTTTGAACTTCTGTATATTATAACAGGAGGTTTTATGTTTTGGGTGCAGTTTTTTTAAAAAAATTTGTATTTTTTTAGGGTATAAAAAAAGCGATCACAGAATTATTTTCCGGATCGCTTTTTGTTTATACAAAAACTATTAATCTATTTTAATGAACGCACAGCTTATTGCAGGCATTGTAATAACATTACCCTCAAGCACGACATTTTCATGCGTTGAAAGCGTTATTTCCTTATCAGCAAATGTGTAAGGTATAATAACACTATTTTCTTTGTTTTCAGAGTTGAAAACACAAAGCGCCTTACATTCGTCATTATAGCGTATATACGTCATAATACCGCCTGAACAGAATTCGTCTTTGAACTCGCCGTCATTGAAGCAAGAACCCGATTTGCGGAATTTTGCAAGCTTTCTGTGCCAGTCGATAAGTGATGTGTCCTCATTGCCCCACGGATATGTAGAACGGTTGAAAGGATCTTTATAGCCTTCTACGCCTGCTTCGTCACCATAGTATACACACGGGAATCCCGGAAGTGTAAACATAAGTCCTGCGGCAAGACGCATAAGACGCAAACCGTATACTCTCTGTTCGGGAGTCATCTTTGTGGAATACTGGAACTGACGGTCACGATTGTTCAAAGGCTCGCCTGCAAGAAGTGTAAGCGTTCTTTCTGTGTCGTGAGTGGTAACAAAGTTCATAAGGTTCTTTATTACCGGACGGGGATAGTTCTCAAGTATGCAGAGTATACCCTCCATTATGTGGAATGCGTCAATACCTTTGAGGTATTCGAGTATTGCAGAACGGAAAGGATAATTCATAACTGTGTCAAGCTGATCGCCCAGCAGGAACTTTCTGCGTGAACCGTAGCTTTCTTTGTTTGAAGCGTCCTCCCAGACCTCACCGATAACAATAGCGTTTTCGTCCTCGGCTTTTGCAGCCTTGCGGAGATTTTCTATAAATATATCGGGCAATTCGTCGGCAACGTCAAGTCGCCAGCCGCTGTTGCCGGCTTTTATCCATTTGCGTATAATACCGTTTTCGCCGTTGATGTACTCGTTGTAGCCCGGATCGTCCTCTCTTGTGTTGGGCAAAGTATCAAAGCCCCACCATGAGTTATAGCCGTACGGCCAGTTGTTAAAGTCATACCAGCTAAAATATGGCGACTCCTTAGAGTTGAATGCGCCCAGCGTTTTATATCTGCCTGAACGGTTGAAATACTTACTGTCGCTGCCCGTATGTGAGAATACACCGTCGTTTATAATTCTTATGCCTCGCTTTTTAGCCTCTGCGCAAAGCTCTTTGAAATCTTCCTCTGTGCCCAGCAGCGGATCAATATCCTCATAGCTTGCTGTGTCGTAGCGGTGGTTTGAGTACGCCTCAAAAATAGGATTGAGGTATATGCAGGTAACGCCGAGATCTTCAAGATAATCAAGCTTTTGCATGATACCCTTCAGATCGCCCTCAAAGAAATCGGTATTTGTAATAATGCCGTTTTTGTTGGGACGCCACTCAGGTGTTTCATTCCAGTTTTTATGGTACTCTCTGTCCTCTCTGCCTTCACGCTTGCTTTCGCCTGAAAAATAGAAACGGTCAGGGAAGATCTGATACATAACTCCGCCGGGCATCCAGTCGGGAGTATCAAAGCCTTTAGCGTAGCAGGTGAGCTGCCAAGAATATATTATGTTGTAGTCTATACGTGCGTTGCTGCCGAAATCTCTTACAAGATATCTGATACCGTCGGCTGTATCAAGCTGGAATGTGTACCAATAAAGACCTCTTTTATTAGGTATAAAGTCGCACTCCCAGATCTCGCACTCGTCGGCAGTACCGCCCCATAGCATTGTGTAGTTATCTCTTTTGCTGTTTCTGCTTTCGTCAATGACGATAAGATGTGTTTTGCTGCACTTTAAGTAAAGCGGTACTTTTATTCTGAAATGTACCTTTGTGTTTTCTTCTACCGCCCCCATGGGACTGCGGTAGAAAGGATTTCTCGAACAAAAAATCTGATCCATAATAATACTTCCCTTACACGGGGTATTCCCCTATTTTTTTGCAGCCGAACTGCTCTAAATACAATTCCTTAGGGAAACACTGATCAAGTCGAATGTCCATTGAGGTGGGTACTCAGTCCGCAGGACGTGATCTATTCAGTGTTTTCCTTAGTACCCGAATCGGCTTCAATGGGTACTAAAATAATATCAATATATATATTAATACGCAAAAATAAAGTTGTCAAGTCCTTCGCGTTTACAGACTGTTAAAAAAATATCAAATGTTTTTTAAAAAATCAGATTGATTTTGTGTTATAATTCCCACAAATCATTATTATTATATATTACAAAACATTTATCAGCCCTGTTTGATTAATTCTATGATCTAAACTAAAAAATATAACTAATTTTTTTGTCATATTTTTGATAATCTTTTTACTATTAAGTTTTAAAATCGATTGAAATTTATTTCGAGATATGCTATTCTATATATAAAGGAAATAAAGAAAAGAAAACAGAAAGCAGAGGCTATGTAAGACTATGAGTAAAAAGAAAACGAAAGGAACATTAACCTCCGAAAAGAAGCGAAAGAAAAAAAGCTCAGGTGCTGTATTGATAGCAATACTTGTTTTTTTGCTGCTGCTGATCGTTGGGTACGGCTCGGCAGGATTTTATTTTTCAAAACACTTTCTGCCCGGAACTACGCTTAATAATGTAGATGTGTCGATGAAAAGTATAGACGCCGCAAAAGAGCTTATACGCTCCAATACGGATAATTATAAGCTCACATTGAAAGAGCAGGATAATAAAAGCGAAACCATAAAAGGTCATGATATTGCCTTTGAGGCAGTTATTTCAGATAAATTTGACAGTCTGGTAAATATATCATCGGGTATGGCGTGGATCTTTGAACTGTTTGAAGATAAAAACATTACTTTAAACGATGATGTGCTTTCATATAAATATGATAACGATTTGCTTAATGCTCAGATAGATAAGCTTGATTGTGTATCTCCGCAGTATCCTGTTGAAGCGAAGGACGCAGAGCTTGTGCTTATGGAAGGCAGCTTTATGATAGTGCCTGAGTCTGAGGGTAATGCTGCAAACAAGGATAAGCTTGGCGACGCTGTAAGAGATGCGTTGGAGTCGCAGATCGATACTATTGATCTTCACGAAAGTAAGATATACAGTCAGCCGAAAGTATTCTCAAATGATCCCGATCTTGCAGCACGCAAGCAAGCTTGTGATGAAATTGCAGATATGACGATCAGCCTTTCTTTTGGTACAAACGAAGAAGTTGCAGACGTTGAAACGATCTCCAAGTGGATAGATGTTAAAGGACAGGGCGACGGCACTTATAAGCTTGTTCCGAACGAAGAACCGATAGTCGAGTATGTAAAGCATATTGCAGAAACGTATAATACCTTTGATTCTCCTAAGCTTTTTGTTACTCACGACGGTCAGAATATCGAGATACCGGTAAGCTATTACGGCTGGCTGCTTGATGATGAATACGCCGTTGAGGAGCTTAAAAAGATCGTAGAGGCTAAGAAGTCAGTAAAACTGAATCTTACCGACAGAAGCGAAGAAAGCGACAAGTGGTGGATCAGAGTTGCAGTTGCTTATGATGTTAATAAGTATTACGGCAATACTTATGCAGAGGTAAGCATTGATCAGCAGCATATGTGGATGTATGTTGACGGCGAAGTAGTGCTTGAATCAGATGTTGTAACGGGTAATCCGAGTGTGGGTAATGATACTCCGAAAGGTGCTTTCAGATTGATATATCAGGAAAGAAACGCTATTCTCAGAGGTCCCGGCTATGCTACACAGGTTGCATACTGGATGGTATTCGCTGATGACGTCGGTTTCCACGACGCTACATGGCAGCCTTATTTCGGCGGCGATCTGTATACATGGAACGGTTCTCACGGCTGTGTAAATATGCCGCTTGATATGGCAGGAGCATTGTTTGAGCTGGTTTATCCCGGTATGCCTGTATTTGTATATTGATTTATACAAATTGTTTAAAATGTGACAAGATTATTTATTAGAGTTTGAAGAAAATGCTCTTGAAATTGTCATGCGTTTATGATAAAATAATAAAAGAAATTATTATTAAAGTTAGGAGTGGGCAGAAAAAAACCCGCTCCTATTTTATTTTGTGTTGTGAGGTGTATATGCGTGGCAAAGAATAAAGGCGGTAATACGGTAGAGGCTGTAACAAAGCTTGTAGAGCCGATAGTACAGGAATTCGGCTTGAAGCTCTGGGACGTTCGCTATGTCAAAGAAGGTGCTATGTGGTATCTGCGTATTTTTATTGACAGTGACAACGGCGTTACTATCGACGATTGCGAAAAAGTGAGCCGTGCGGTCGATGAACCGCTTGATAAGCTTGATCCTATCGACGGTGAGTATTGTCTTGAGGTGTGTTCGCCGGGTATAGAAAGAGAGCTTATTCGTGACGAGCATTTCACTGAATTTATCGGTGCAGATGTTATGGTAAAAATGATACGTCCTATTGAGGGAATAGGCAAAGAGTTTAACGGTAAACTAAAGGCTTACGATAAAGGCGAGGTCACTATTCAAGACCATAGCGCTGAGAATGAGGTTACGTTTAATAAAAAAGAGGCTGTTTATATTAAGCTTGACGATTTTGATTAGTCGAGCTGTCTGTTACAAGCGGCGGTAAGACCGTAGTTAAGAGGTTTTTATCACCAACTAAAGTTTTCGCCCTGTCTTTTCAAAAGGTCGGCGGTGAAGGGGCAGAGCCCCTGAGAGAAAGGATGATTAAAAAAATGGCAAAGAAGAATGTAAAACCCGAATATGACTATGATATGTTCGAGGCATTGAGCGAAATATCAAGCACAAAGGGAATACCGAGCGCAGTTCTTATTGAGAATATCAAAAATTCGATAAGAAAAGCATGCAAAACATATTTTGATAATGATGATGTAGAGTTTGGCGACTCATATATATATAATAGCGATGAAAGCGCTGATACAGTGTTAGACGAAAATGCAGAGGCTGAAAAAATTCGCTCCTTTGTTGCAAGTCTTAAAACTATCAAGATAAAGAAAACTGTTGTTGAAAGAGTTACCAATCCGAATAAAGAGATCTTCGACTGGTCTGCAAGAGAGCTTTATCCTAATGCAAAGCTTGGCGACAGAGTTGCTGTTCCCGTTGACCTCAAGCAAATGGGCAGAATTTCGGTGCAAAATGCAAAGAGCGTTTTCCGTCAAGGCGTAAGAGATAAAGAAAGAGAGATCGCTCTCAAAGAGTTTAAAGAAAAAGAACGTCAGATCGTTACAGCTACTGTTGTAAATATCGACGAGAAAACAGAAAACGCTACCATTAAGATCGGCAAGTCAACTGCCACACTTACAAAGGCTGAACAGGTAGGCTTGAAGGAGCTTAAAGAGGGCGATACCGTAAAGGTTTATATCGCAGAGTTCAAAGAGAATGATCCCGAACAGGAAATGATGATGAAAAAGGGTAAGGGCAAGAATAAAAACAAAGGCCCCAAAGCTATTATCAGCAGAACATCAGAGGACTTCATCAAACAGCTTTTTGATGATGAAGTACCTGAGGTACACGAGGGCGTTGTACAAATCAAAAAGGTTGCCAGAGAACCCGGTTCACGTTCAAAAATGGCAGTTCTCAGCACTATCGAGCATGTTGACGCTGTCGGCGCTTGTATCGGTAAAGAGGGTATGAGAATCAAAAACGTTACAAAAGAACTCGGCGACGAAAAAATAGATATCGTTGAGTATAAGGAAGATCCTAAAGAGTATATCGAAGAAGCTTTAAAGCCTGCAACTATCATCAGCGTTACAGTCAACGAGGAAGAAAAGAAATGTCGTGTTATCGTACCTGATGATAAGCTTTCTCTTGCAATAGGCCCTAAAGGTCAGAATGCTAAGCTTGCCGCTAAGCTTACCGGTTATAAAATAGATATTAAACCCGAAAGCGCTCCTTTAGATGAAGAAACAAAAGATACACTTATCGAGAATAACGAAAGCACAGATGAAAACAACGGCGAGATCTTAAAAGAGCCTGTTACAGATGAAGCAGCAGCGTCTGTTGAAGAAATGGTAACTGTTGAAGGCTCGGCGGCAGACCAAGAAAACAACGCAGGACAGGAAACTGTTGAGTAACTCAGAAAGGCGGAGCTGCTGTGGTTAAGAAGAAAATTCCTATGCGAAAATGCTTAGGCTGCGGTGAGATGAAACCTAAAAAGGAGTTAATTCGTATTGTTAAAGCTCCACAGGCTAAAGACGATAACGGTACTGCTTCGGAAAATACAGATATTTCAGTGGATTTTACAGGCAAAAAACCGGGCAGAGGCGCATATATTTGCCGTAATGCCGGTTGTCTGGGATTAGCTGCAAAAGCGCATAGGTTGGAGAGAGCGTTTTCTTGTAAAATTCCCGAAGATGTTTATGAGAAGCTTGCAAAGGAGTTAAACGAAAATGGATAAGAAGGTTACAGGCTTTTTAGGTCTTATTCGCCGTGCCGGAAAGCTTATAATAGGCTGCGATCCCGTTGTACAGTCTATGGCAGACGGAAAGTCAAAGCTTGTAGTAATGGCGAATGATATTTCCGCAAATACGAAAAAGGTGATCCTGAGAAATAACGAGCTTTACGGCGTTAAGCTTATTACTATCCCTATTTCAAAAGAAGAACTTAGTATTGCCGTGGGTAAATCGGCTGCGGTGATCTCTGTTGAGGACGCAGGCTTTGCCGCAGGTCTGGAGAAAAAAATCGCCGACGATAAGGAGGAATAACTAATGATAAAGTATAAAATAACCGAATTGGCTAAAGATCTTAACGTTAAGCCAAAGGATATTATTAATCTGATGAAAAACTATGAAGCTGAGGGTTCAAAAAAGAAGAACTCGCAGTCGTCTTTGAACGAAGATGAACTGAACTTTGTGTTCGATCACTACACAAAACAGTCTGTTGTTGATGATCTCGACTCTTATCTTTCAGAGAAAAAGACAGAGGTTAAGGAATCAAAAACACAGGATACAACAAAATCTGTTCCTACTGCACCCGCTGCTGCTGCACCGTCAGCAGAGCCGAAAGAGCCTAAGAAGGCTGAGAGTACCACAAAGGAAAATGTACAGCCCGCAAAAACTGAAAAGCGTGATATTCCCGCAGCGGTAAAGGCTGATACACAGGTCAAAGAGGTAAAAGAAGTAAAAACGGATAATGTAAATAAACCGCTTAAAGATACAAAAAGCTCTGATAACGTGAGAGCTGAAAAGGACGCAAGACCTAACCGTGACAAAGCACAGCAGCGTGACGCAAGACCGCAAAGAGATAATAAACAACCAAACGACAACAAAAAGAAGCCGTTCCAGAATTCTGAAAAGCAGCCCTTTGCAGGCGGCGATAATAAGGACAAAGCAAAAGCGCAGGATAACAGAAAGAAAAACGATCGTCCTGCTGAAAAGAGCCAGAATAACGGCGACTCTAAGGATAAATTCAAGCCGAGAAATGAGGCTAAGAGTAATACAGAGAAGTTTAATGAGAAGATCAAAAATGCCGAGGCTCAGAAGGAAAAGTCTAAAAACGATAACAAGAAAAAGTCTGATGACAAAGCCAATAAAACTGCCCGCAGAGATGGTCAGACATTATTGACTAAGGATAACGCTTCATTTGGAGACTTTTACGACGCAGACAGAGATACAGGCAGCCGTGTTATAAATACAAGAACTGTTGACATCAATATTGATAAGTACAACGAAAAGTATGACGATATGGCAAGCCAGAAGATGAGAAGCGACAGCACTGTAAGCAAACAGAAGATAAACCAGAAGTCGCAGAGAAAGGGCAAGCCGAAGAATTCGAGAAAAGATTTTGAACAGCAGGAGAGAATGAACAGACAAGAGCAGGAAAGAAAGAAAAAGCCTTTGACTGTTGTTCTTCCTGATGAGATCGTAGTTTCAGACCTTGCTATGAAGCTTAGAGTCACAACTGCCGAGGTAGTTAAAAAGCTTGTGCTTATGGGCGTTATGGCGGGACAGAATCAGGTTATCGATTTCGATACAGCCGGACTCGTTGCTATGGAATTTAATGCTATCGTTGAGCATGAAAAAGTAGTGACCATTGAGGAAAGAATAATAGACGACAGCGAAGACAAAGACGAAAACCTTGTTGAGCGTGCGCCGATCGTTGTTGTTATGGGCCACGTTGACCACGGTAAAACATCACTTCTTGACGCTATCAGAGAAGAAAACGTTACCGCAACAGAGGCAGGCGGCATTACTCAGCACATAGGCGCATACCGTGCAAGAATAAACGACAAGGAGATAACATTCCTTGATACTCCCGGTCACGAGGCGTTTACAACAATGCGTGCAAGAGGTGCGCAGGTTACTGATATTGCTATTCTTGTTGTTGCAGCAGACGACGGTATTATGCCGCAGACGATAGAGGCTATAAACCACGCTAAAGACGCAGGCGTATCAATAATTGTTGCTATCAATAAGATAGACAAAGAGGGCGCAGATGTTCAGCGAGTAATGCAGCAGCTCACAGAATACAGCATAGTTCCTGAGGAGTGGGGCGGAGATACTCCGTGTATTCCCGTATCTGCAAAGAAAAAGCAGAATATCGACGATCTTCTTGAAATGGTACTTTTAGTTGCTGAAATGAAAGAGCTTAAAGCTAACCCGGACAGAGCTGCAAAGGGTACTGTTATTGAAGCAAGACTTGATAAGGGCAGAGGTCCTGTTGCAACTATGCTTGTACAAAACGGTACACTCAAGATCGGTGACATTGTTGTTGCAGGTTCAACTGTCGGCAGAGTAAGAGCTATGACCGACTATAAGGGTAAAAAGGTCAAGAGCGCAGGCCCGTCTTATCCTGTTGAGATAACAGGTCTTGACGACGTTCCCACAGGCGGCGACGTATTCAACGTTGTATCAGACGAAAGACTTGCAAGAGAGCTTGTTGAACAGAGAAAGACAAAGGCTAAAGAGGAATTGTTCAACGCTCAGAAGCCTAACCTTGTTACTCTTGATAATCTTTTCGATCAAATGCAGCAGGGCGAAGTAAAAGAGCTTAAGGTTATTGTTAAGGCAGATGTACAGGGTTCTGTTGAGGCAGTAAGACAGTCTTTGGAGAAGCTTTCAAATGATGAAGTAAAGGTAAGAGTTATTCACGGCGCAGTTGGCGGTATAAGTGAAAATGATGTAAACTTTGCGTCAGCGTCGGGTGCGATCGTTGTCGGCTTTAATGTACGTCCCGATCCTGTTGCAGAAGAAAACGCAAAGCGTGACGGCGTTGATATTCGCTGCTACCGTATCATCTATGACTGCATAGAAGAAATCGAAAGCGCTATGAAGGGTATGCTTGCACCGAAAACACGAGAGGTTGTATTGGGCAGAGCAGAGTGCCGTAACGTAATTAAGGTAAAGAATGTAGGCTTTATTGCAGGCTCTTATGTACTCACAGGTAAGGTTGCAAGAAACTCACAGGTAAGAGTTGTTCGTGACGGTATAGTTATTTTTGAGGATACAATGAGTTCGCTGCAAAGATTTAAAGATTCCGTTAAAGAGGTATCGGCAGGCTTTGAGTGCGGTATCGGACTTGAAAAGTTTGGCGACCTTAAAGAGGGCGATATACTCGAATCCTTTATAATAGAAGAATACCGCGACTAAGCAGTTTTCCGACAACGGAAAATGCAGAGTGTGCAAAAACAAAATAAAGTTTTCGGTCAAGCCTTTTTCAAAAGGCTTGCAGGGGTGTGGGGACAGAGTCCCCACAAAATGCCCCTAAGTACCGTGCAAAGCAAAACTTTCCCCGCCGCACCAAGGCGGAAAGATAAAGTATGATTTATACAAACTTTAATTTTTGCACGGTTTGAATGAAAAATGTAAAGGGCACCTCTAAAAACCTCACGCCGTCCATCTGCACCGTATCTTCAGCCGTCATCTTGCACAATAAATCCTTGAAATACGTCAGTATTCCTGCGGATTTATTGTACAATCTGCCGACTAAATCTACGGCACATCTGAACGACATTAGGTTTTTAGAACTGCCCTAAAGATGACATTGGGTTCAAAGGGCAGAGCCCTTAATAAAAAGGAGAAAATATGGCAAGTCACAGAATGGGCAGAACCACAGAGGATATAAGACGAGAGCTAACAGCAGTTTTCAGAGAGCTTAAAGATCCTCGTGTGGCAGAAGCTATGATAAGTATTGTACGAGTTGAGGTATCAAACGACCTCAGCGTGTGCAAGGTATATGTAAGCGCAATGGAGGGCTGCGACCGTGCAAAAGAGGCTGTAAAGGGGCTTAAATCAGCGGCGGGATATATCCGCAGAGAGATAGGTTCACGCCTTAAACTAAGACACGTTCCCTCAATGACGTTTGAGGCGACAGACTCCATTGAGTACAGTGCAAATATTTCAAGAATGTTGAATGAGCTTGATATAAAGGGTGATGAACAAGATGACGACAGCGAAGCTGAGTGAGATCGCAGACTTCTTGAAAAACCATGATAATTATGATATTCTCACACACAGATATCCCGACGGTGATACTTTGGGTTCTGCATTTGCTTTGTGCAGAATACTTCGTAATATGGGCAAAAGAGCAAATGTAATTGTCAATGGTACTCTTTCAAGAAAAATGGAGTTTCTCAAAGAAGCTCTGCCTGAGCTTGATTTTGAGTGTGAAACAGTTGTAAGCGTTGATGTTGCGTCTGCACAGCTTTTGGGTGATCTCAGAGAAAAATACGAGGGCAGAGTAAATGTAAGCATAGATCATCACGAAATGAATACACCCTTTGCCGATATGACGTATGAAAACCCGAAAGCCGCTTCAAACTGCGAGAATATTTTCAGCTTGTCGAAAATTATGGGCGTTACTCTTGATAAGCTTACCGCAGACTGCATTTATACGGGTATGTGTACCGATACGGGCTGCTTTAAGTTTTCAAATGTTACGGCTGATACGTTGAGAATGGCTGCTGAGCTTGTAGATTTGGGCTGCGATCACGCAAGGATCAACAGAGAAATGTGCGATACAAAGTCTGTTGCAAGAATAAAAATTGAACAGCAGGTTTTGAATTCATTAACACTTCACTGTGACAATAAAATAGCAGTTGTTCATACTACAATGCAAATGGAAAAAGAAAGCGGCGCTGATGACGGCGATCTTGACGGTATTGCAAATATTTCACGTCAGATAGAGGGCGTGTATATCGGTGTTACCGTAAAGGAAAAAGAAGAAAAAACATTCCGTGTAAGTCTGCGTACAAATCACGGCGTAAATGCGGCTGAAATTTGCAGACAGTTCGGCGGCGGCGGTCATGCTGCGGCGGCAGGGTGTACGCTTTACGGCAGTCTTGAAGATGTAAAGCAAAAAGTTGTTGCCGCCTGCGAAAAAGCGCTTGAAACGGAGTATTGTTCATGAATGGTGTTATCGTTGTAAATAAGCCGCAGGAGTTCACCTCTTTTGATGTAGTAGCCGTAATGCGCCGTCTTTGCCGACAGCGAAAAATAGGGCATACGGGTACGCTTGATCCTATGGCAACAGGCGTTTTGCCTCTGCTTCTCGGCAGCGCCGCAAAAGCGCAGGACATTCTGCCCGACAGCGACAAAGCGTATGCTGCAGGCTTTAAGCTTGGAATTCGCAGCGATACTCTCGATATATGGGGTACCTTATCGGGTGAGCAGGCTGTAAATGCTTCATACAAGGAGATACAGTCGCTCTTACCCAAATATACGGGAGAAATAATGCAAATACCGCCTATGTACTCTGCCGTAAAGAAAGACGGCGTTCGTCTGTATGATCTCGCAAGGCAGGGTATAGAGATAGAACGAGAGCCGAGAAAGGTCTTTGTGTCGGAATTGAAGCTGCTTGACTATGACGACAAGACCACCCATGGACAGCTTTATATAAGCTGTTCAAAGGGTACATATATACGTACAATAATTGACGATATCGGTCAGGACTTATGCTGCGGCGCAGTTATGACTTCTCTTGTTCGTACTCGTGCGTGCGGATTTTCACTCGAAGACGCAATTTCTCTCGATGAGATAAGAGAGATAACAAAAAACGGCGAACAGCCCGAAAACATTGCAGACAGGGTACACAGCAGCGAAAGCCTGTTTATATCGTACAGGGGTATTACCGTCAGTGAAAAACAGGCTTTGAGATTTGCAAACGGAAACCCTATCGACATTGAACGCACACAAATAAAAAACAGCGCCGCAAACGGTGAGATAATCAGAGTAAGCGGCAGAGATAATATATTTTTAGGCTTGGGAAAAGCCGACACGGAAAAAGGCTTGATAAAAATATATAAGCTTTTCCCCGTGAATGATTAAGGTGGATTGAATATGAAAAAGGTATTAATTATTGCAGTATCTTGTCTTTTGACAGTGTGTATGCTTGCAGGCTGTGCTGATAATACACAAACACCGTCTGAGGAGCAGGAAGCTGTAATTACAGATAACGCAGGCGGAACTGATCTTCCGTCTTTGGATAATTATGAGGACAGCTTTCTTGATCTTATAACATATATGACCGAGGCAGGCATAATAAAGGGTGAAGGAACAGATCTTACTGCAAACGCAATAGGCGCAAAGCAGGGCAAACGCTTTACAATGTCGGTAGGTCCTTCAAAGTATTATATAGAATTGTATGAGTATACAGATCAGACGACTGATAAAGCAAAATCGGTAATAGAAAACGCAAGAAACGATCATTCTTTTTCGCTGTTTGATATTACAGAAAGCGTAACTCAGAATACATACGCAGTTGTCAGCGATAACGGAAAGTATTTACTGCTTTACAGCGATACTTCAACGAGTGACAGCGCAGTTCAAAGACAAAGGAACGCAGAGTCGGCAATGAGGAATTACTGCGACAATATATGATTAGTACATATAAATTATACAAAAAACCTCCCCATTTCGGGGAGGTTCATATTTTAGGAATATGAGCAAAACCTCAAAGTAATGCCGCAAGCAATATACTATTAGTTATATTTTGTATAACTGCGTAATTGTCAGCGGCAGCTTGTCGATTTAGCCTATGTCAACACCAAAGTTTGCGCAAAGTGCAGCCAAACCGCCTGCAAAGCCCATGCCGATAGCATTGAACTTCCACTCGCCGTTGTGTCTGTAAAGATCAGCAACAACAACTGCTGTTTCAACGGAGAAGTCCTCACCGAGGTCATATCTGATAAGCTCTGTGCCGGAAGCTGCGTCAAGAACACGGATGTAAGAGTTCTCAACCATACCGAAGTTCTGCTTTCTCTCGTCAGCCTGATCGATAGTAACTGTAAAGCTTACTCTTGTAACATCAGCAGGAATAGCAGTAAGATCAACGTTGATAACCTCGTCGTCGCCTTCGCCTTCGCCTGTTCTGTTGTCGCCCATATGCTCAACGCCGGGACCTACCTTCTGATTGTAGAAAATGAAGTCGTCAGAGCTTCTAACTTTGCCGTTTTCACCGAGCATAAAAGCTGCTGCGTCAAGGTCAAACTGTGCGCCGCCGTCGTAACGGTTAACGTCCCAGCCAAGACCTACCATAATTTTTGTTAAACCGCCGCTGATACCTGCGTCAGCCGCTACTTTAGCAAGGCTAACCTTGCTGCCTTTACTTAAACTTACTGCCATTGTAATCAACCTTTCTAATTTTTATATAAACCGAAAAATCCGTAATCAGTATGATTTCAGATTATAAGCCCAACATACCGCCGAGTCCGCCGAGAGCGCCGCCGAGGCCGCCTGCTCCGCCGCCTGCTGCACCGCCGAGCTGACCGAGTGTATTACCGAGCTGACCAAGTGTACCCTGTACGCTCTGTGCAGCGCCGCCGAGTGTCTGGTTCTGCTGTCTTGTTGCACGCTGACCTGCTGAGCCGCCGTCCATGCCGATGTTAATGCCGGACTGTCTCTCCTGAGGCTGTACAATTACTGTTGCAGGGTTGTTTCCGCCCCACTCAAACATATAAGATTCACCGGAAGCCTGACCGATAAGGTTTTTCCAGGAAAGATCCATCTTGAATCCGGGATCGCCGCCGATCCAGCATACTACTGCGTCAGGGTCAACTTCAAGTGTTGATCTGTTCTGAACGTTGCTGAGTACGATCGGGTTACCGTCAACGAGAATAGCTACCTGAGCGTTCGGGCCCATACCTGTGAGCGTAGATGTTGCAAGGCCCTTCTGAGAGATAACGCCCTGTGCAAGGAATCTGATACCATATTTACAATCAGATGTGAAAGCAAGAATGTTCTCAGACTCAACAGAGATCGTCTCGCCCTGCTTGAGCTTGTAAACAACAACATGCTGCTGATCGTTAGCATAATATGTAATATTATCGCCGCGGCTGATAACCTTCATAAGGGGAAGATTTTCACCTGTGAAGCGTCTGCCGAGCTGACCGAGAGCAGCCTGGAGAGGATTGCCCTGAGGACCTAAGAGAACCTTTTCAAACTGATAGTTCTTCTGACCGTAGCACTCACCGCAGATAAATGCGCCTGCTTTTGTGTAAAGCATATCGCCGCCGCCCTGACAAGTAACCTTTAATGTTAACTCGTTTACTGTTTCTAATTTAAGCATTGTTAATTACTCCTTTATTTTTGTTAAACTGACATATCAATCAGTCAGCTACATTTACACCATATACACCGCAAAGACCTGCAAGGTCTTCTGCGAAACCATTTCCAACAGGGTTGAATCTCCACTGACCGCCCTTGTTGTAAACCTCGCCTATAACCATTGACGTAACGGTTGCAAAGTATTCTGAAAGCATAAACTTTGCGATTTCGCCGCCCGTTGATTTATCTACAACTCTTACATAGGCATTTGATACCATGCTGAAGTTGAGGTTCTTTTCAAGTGCTTCGTTAATGGTAACAACGAAAGCAATCTTTTGTACTCTCTGGTCGATCTTATTGAGATTGATATTAATGATCTCGTCATCGCCTGCGCCCGCACCGTTAGTGCTGTCACCCATATGAGTGATACTTCCATCAGGGCTTGTGGGCTGACCGTAGAATACAAACCAATCGTCGCCAACAACCTTATTGTCTGCGCCGAGCATAAATGCGGAAGCGTCAAGATCGCATGCCTGATTGAGAATATCCCAACCAAGACAAACCTGTATCTCTGAGAGATTCGGGTTAACCTGCGACAAATTGAACTTCTGTCCCTTTTTCAGATGTACACCGTTACCGGCAGGTCTCTGACGGGGAGCAGGAGCAGCAGCGGCAGGCTGTGCCGACTGGTTAAAGCTCTGAGCCGGCTGATTGAAGTTCTGAGCCGATTGATTGAAGTTCTGAGCCGGTTGATTGAAATTCTGAGCCGGTTGATTGAAGTTCTGAGCCGGTTGATTAAAGTTCTGAGCCGGTTGATTAAAGTTCTGAGCAGGCTGAGCCATATTTGAAAAACCGTTTTGAACATTTTGGGGCGCACTCTGATTCATTCCGTTTGACGGAGCACCGCCGGCAGGAGCGTTCATTGACATTATGCTGTTGAGATCCAATGCACCCTTAGTGTTCATGGGTATATCGAACATTTTCATAGCCCTCCTTTAATGAATTTTTTGTTTATAGCACTAAACAGCTATAACTTAACATAATGATATCATATTTTAATAATATTGTCAAAAGAAATTTTATAGAATTTATTAAAATTTAATTATATTTTTATTAAAACTAAAATATAATAAAAGAATAGTCCGTAAAGTTCAACGCTTTACGGACTGTGCATTACTGGCGATTGAAATATTCAATACCCTTTGAGGGTTTAAAGTATGTGCGAATATAACCGTCTGTTGATACAACAACAAATTCGTTTGTTTCTTCAAGATAATAAATGTCATCACCGTCTTCGGCTTCAACCTTGTGCAGGGCATTACTGTTTGAAATCACAAGGTTTGCTCCTTGTTCGTACTCCTCAGGTGTTGCATAGTCGAACTCCTCGCCGTGCTTATCAAAGTGCTGTTCGAGAAGCTTCTTATTGCGGAAGGTGTAGCCGAAAGAGGTTTCTTCTTCAAGCGGTACAGATTCGAGCTGAGTTATCTCTGTATCTGCGGTATCTGATTCTTCTGTTATCGGTGCTTCTGAAAGAGTTTCTGAGAGTGTTTCGTTATCCGAAATTGCTGTGCCTGACGATTCAGTGTAGTAATCGTTTTGCTGTTCGGTATAGCTTATGTCGCAGCCCGTCAACATTATAAGAATAAAAGAAAGCAGGCAAACGGCAGCAAGAATTTTTTTGCGGTATTTTTTGTACATATTTAACCTCCGGTTTTTAAAATATACTCTCAGACTGCGCAAAGACCAAATAAAGTTTTCGCTCAAGCCTTTTTCAAAAGGCTTGCAGGGGTGTGGGGACAGCGTCCCCGCAAAAGACGAGGCAGGGGCGGCGCAAAATAGTTTGATAACGATAAAACAAAAACAACATCACTTTTTGCACGGTCTGGTTTATGAGTTTGTATTATTACTTTGTGTTTTAACATTATTCCGAAAAACGTTGTAAAGCGTGAAAATTCAGCTTTTGCATGGATCAACGTGTACCATACAATGCTTTACATTCGGGAACTTTTCTTCTATGTCATCATGAACGGTTTGCGCTATCTGGTGCGCATTGGTAAGCGGCAGAGTACCGTCTGCCGATATTATAACATCAACATATATCTTCGAGCCGAACATTCTTGTTTTCAGACTCACAAGACTTTCAACACCTTGCTTTTCTTTGATAACTTTTGTCATAGCGGCTGTTGTTTCGTCGTCGCACGATTTGTCTACAAGCTTATCAACGGCGTCTTTGAAAATGTCGTAAACAGCCTTTAGTATGAACAGACATATTACAAGACTTGCAATAGGTTCTGCTATGGGGTATCCGATCTTAGCCCCCGTTATACCGATCAATGCGCCGATCGATGAAAGTGCGTCGCTTCTGTGGTGCCATGCGTCTGCACGAAGTGACGACGAGTTTATTTTCTTTGCATATACAATAGTATACCGGTATAACAACTCTTTTATAAGTATAGAAACAAGTGCGGCTATTTGCGCCAATGTGCCCGGAACAAGTATCTCTTTTGTGCTGCTGCCGATAATAATATCAATGGTACTCTTGCCTATTCCCAATCCGGTAATAAGAAGTATGACCGCAAGTACAATCGACGTTATACATTCAAACCGTTCGTGACCGTACGGGTGATCTTTATCCGGCTTTTTGTCGGAGATCTTATACCCGATAATAACGATTATCGAACTGAATACGTCAGAGGCGGAGTGTACCGAGTCGGATATCATTGCACCGGAATGAGCAATTACGCCTGCCGCAAATTTGAATAATGACAAAAATAGATTTACCGCAATGCTTACAAACGATACCCTTTCAGCGATCTTGCAGTCGGTAAGCTGAGTGTTGTCAGTCATAGTGATCCCCCCGAAAAAAAGACTGCGGAACACGGAAATATGTCCCGCAGATGATTTTCAACTGCTGCTTGATCAAGCCCGGCTGAATATATGTCAGCCTGTCATATTATATTATATTCCGAAAAAACAAATAGTGTTTGTTTAAATTTTACCATAATAATAAAAAATGTCAATACTATATTAAGGAAACACTGAATAAATCACATCCGGTGGACTGAGTACCCCTCTCG
Organism: Clostridia bacterium; assembly: GCA_017402845.1. Lineage (GTDB taxonomy): Bacteria > Bacillota > Clostridia > Oscillospirales > Acutalibacteraceae > RUG592. The sequence continues at coordinate 17,047 of JAFPLH010000008.1, read as the reverse complement.
CTTGCCTTTTTAGTCAAATTGCACTCATCTCCCTTGAAATACATCAGTATTCCGGCGTGATTTTCGCACAATATGCCTGAAAAAATTCTAAGCGATATGGGCGCTCAATTTAATCAGTGTTTCCTTAGTAATCTTTTCAAGCGATAAGAAAAACAGGCTCTATTTGTATAAAAATACTACCTTTTTAAATCTATTGAAGTATTTTATAGTATGACGGTATTATGCTTGATTTTAGTATTTGATTCACCTGTAACTAATATTTTGCGACAACCGTCTGCGACAGTATTATACGTTTGAAAGTTATATAATATTACTCAGAAAAAAAGAAAGGATGTTTTTCATGAGGGCAATACAGCTTACAAGGAGAAAATTGTTTTCACAAATATCCGGTGCGTATGCACCGCTTGCAGTCAACGCTTTATACTTACTGTGCGGCGCTGTTGTGTCGCATGGGGCAGTATTTGGCAGCTATGCGCCGTTCGGAGCAGCCTTTTGTGCCGCAGTACCGTATAATAATATGCTGTCGGCGGTTATCGGTTCTATGATAGGATACATAATATTATACCCGACATCAAGCTTTCGTTACGTTGCCTCTGTTGTTACGGTGTTCGTACTGCGCAGAGTGTTCGGAGATATTGAGAAGATCAGCCGCAGTAAGCTTTTTTCGGCAATAGCGGCGGCAGCTCCGCTTTTGTGTACGGGTACTGTGGTTATCATGGTTACGGGCAAAGGCAGACAAGATATCATTATGTGCATAACCGAGAGCCTGCTTGCCGCAGTAGGCGCATACTTTTTATCTCAGACTGTAAACCTGTCGGCAGGCTCAAAAGGCGTTGTGACCTTCGATCAGCAAGAGATCGCCTGCATTGTAATGACTGCCTGTATTTTTCTGCTTTCCGCAAATACTGTTGCGTTTGGCGGTATATCCGTTGGCAGAATATTAGCTGTAACCGTGGTGCTTTTCTGTGCGTATTACGGTTCTGTGGCGGGCGGCTGTATCGGCGGTGTGGCAACGGGTATCGTGTTCGGTATTGCAACCGACAACGCCGATATTATACCCGCAAGTTACAGCTTCGGCGGACTTATGGCAGGGCTTTTTGCATATTGGGGGAAGGTTGGTTCTGCTGTTGTGTTTATGCTGTGCGCTTGTATCATCTCGCTGAGATCGGGAGTAACAGCGCAGACAGTAAGCTTGTTTTATGAAACGACCGTTGCTTGTCTGATATTTATTTTTGTACCCAAGGAATTCGGAGAAAAGCTATCTGTTTTTGTGTCGCCCGGAACAGGAAAAGCAGATAACGAAGCTTTGAAAAAATCTGTAATTATGCGGCTTGATATGAGCTCAAAGGCTTTAAAGAGCATTTCGGGTACGGTCAACGCAGTAGCACAGAAAATGAAGGAGTATTATACTGAAAACATTGACGGCATATACGAAAAATGTGTAGAGATAAACTGCACAAGATGTGGTATGCGGGCATTATGCAGACAAAACGAAGAAAGAGTAGAGCCGCAGCGGTTTGAACGCGTAACTCCTGTGCTGAACGAAAAGGGAAGTATCACACCGCAGGACGTCACAGGTCTTTTTAATGAAAAGTGCTGTAAATCGGGAGAAATGGCAGAGGACATAAACCGGCTGTATAAGAATTACAGAAGTTATCTTGTTGCTGAGGCTCGCATTACACAGATAAGGGGAGTTGTTGCAAGCCAATTCAGCGGATTGGGCGATATTCTTGCAGGGTTTAAAAATGAATTTGAACGCTTTGAAAGGTTTGATCCCTCTGCAAGCGAGCGAGTATGCGCATACCTGAAAGCGCACGGTTATTTACCGATAGATTGCAGCTGCCGTTATGACCGCAGGGGGAGAATATCAGTTGAAATAGAGCTGATAGAGAACGGACGCAAGATCTTTGATAAGGGCAGCTTTTCACAGGAGATATCGAAAATATGCGGACGCAGACTTGAGCCGCCTCACATTACAAATGTGGGCAGCAGAAAAAGAGCGCTGCTTTGCGAAAAGCCGAAGTTTGATATTCAGATAGGCACGTCACAGCATATATGCGGTGACAGAACGCTGTGCGGCGACAGCTTTAATTATTTTCAGGACGGGCAGGGGAGATTTGTTGCCGTTATAAGTGACGGTATGGGTACAGGCGGCAGAGCAACGGTAGATTCCGGAATGGCTGTAAGCATAATTACAAAGCTTCTGAAAGCAGGCTTTGATTTTGACTGTGCGTTAAGCGTAGCAAATTCCGCGCTTATGGTCAAGTCGAGGGACGAATCTCTTGCAACAGTCGATATAGCAAGCGTAGACCTGTTTTCGGGTGAGCTTTTTTTGATGAAAGCGGGAGCGCCTGTGACCTTTGTGCGAAAAAGCGGAAAAATACATAGAATAGAGCCGTCGTCGCTGCCGGCAGGAATACTCACAGACATAAAGCTTTCGCATGACGATATGAGCGTAAAGGACGGAGATATTGTTGTTATGATAACAGACGGCGCTGTTTCTGTAAGTGATGAGTGGATAGGAGCAATGATGCGTGATTTTGAGGGCAGCGATATTCAGGAGCTTGTGAATGATATTATTGACGAAGCAACTATTGGCAGTAAGCTTTGCCGTGATGACGATATCACCGTTATCGGTATGAGAATAATGGACAATTAAAAGATAAAAAAAGAACAGCGTACATACAGCACGCTGCTCAATAATAAAGCAAATTGCAAATTATTTTTTAAATGTTGTGATCTCAACAGTTTCAATAACAACGTCGTCAACCGGCTTGTTGTTTGAGTCTGTTTCAACGGCAGCAATTGCGTCTACAACGTCCATACCGTCGATAACCTGAGCGAATACTGTGTGACCTCTGTCAAGCATATTGAATGCGCCGTCAAGCTGCGGATTACCGCCCTGCTTCTGGTAGAACTCCTTTATCTCGTCGGAGATCATATCGGTATTGTAAAAGTTTGTGTAGTATGAGCTGTAATAAGATATAAAGCTGTCAAGAGTGTCTGTCTTTTTTGCCTGACACATCATATCATATATCTGAGTCCAGTTTCTTTCAGCCAAAGAAAAATCAGCCGTTTTTGCCTGGTTGATGAAAAACTGAGAACTGTTTGTGTCAGGACCTCTGTTAGCCATTGCAACAGAACCTCTGATGTTGAAGAGCTTGTTTGAGAACTCATCCTCAAAATCCTTACCGCTTACACTTTCGCCGCCTGTGCCTGTGCCTGTCGGATCGCCGCCCTGTATCATAAAGCCGTCAATAATGCGGTGGAAAATAATACCGTCGTAATATCCGTCTTTTGAAAGAGTAATAAAATTCTCAACAGCCTTCGGAGCTGCGTCGGGGAAGAATCTGATTGTGATGTCGCCCTTGTTTGTGTGAATGATTGCTATTTCGTCGCCCTCGTCGGGAGATTCAAGCTGATAGCCTACCTTATGCTGTGTGTCGTCGAGATAATTTGCGCCGAGTCCGAGTTCTTCTAATGAATACTGTGCATCGCTGCTCGTTGTTTCAGCCTGTGAGTTATCTTCGGCAGGCTGCTGAGAAGCTGCCTGTGATTCGGTTTCACCTGTGCCGTTTTTGCTGTCACAGCCTGCGGCAAGACCACACATTGCAATTGAAAGAGTTAAAAGCAATGCGCAATACTTCTTGTACATAAATCATTTCTCCTTTTCGTTTAAACATATAAATATATACGCTTTTATATTTTAAACCATTTTTAAATCATTTGCAATAGTTTTTTTAAAAAGATAGCTCATGCCGCCGAGATGTATATTCCCTAACATTATTAAAACAGATAGAAACAGCCGCTTTCATAATTAAAAAGCTATAAAAAAATTGGGCGAAAGTTGACTATTTGTATAATATGCACAATAAAAAAATTCCGATTTATACAATCGGTCAATGGTGATTTTTATTGTAATATGGTATAATAATATTGGAATTAAACTTTGAAAGAAGTGATAACGATGTATTATATTGGAATAGATCTGGGCGGTACAAATATTGTAGCCGGCGTTGTTGACGAAAACTATAAGATAATTGCAAAAGCCGACTGTAAAACTGCTGTTCCTCGCCCTGAGAGCGAGATCTGCGATTCGATGGCTTCTGTTACAATGCAGGCTCTTGCAAAAGCAGAGGTTTCACTTGATGAGGTTGAATGGGTAGGTATCGGCGTTCCCGGTGCTGTGGATCCTGATACCGGTATTATAGAGTATTCTGCAAACTTCGGTTTTCATAACTGGAAAATCGTTAAGATGATGGAAGAAAGACTTGGCAAAAAGGTTCTTATAGAAAATGACGCAAACGCTGCCGCATACGGAGAGTATCTGGCAGGTGCGGCTAAAGGCAGCACAAATGCTGTTGCTATTACTTTGGGTACAGGCGTTGGCGGCGGTATTATTATCGACGGCAAAATATACAGCGGCTCAAATAAAGCAGGTGCCGAGCTTGGACATATGGTTATTGTTCATAACGGCAGACATTGTAACTGCGGCAGAAATGGCTGCTGGGAGGCTTATGCTTCTGCAACAGGTCTTATTAACCTGACCAAAGAAGCAATAGAGAAGGAGAACCCTTTGCAATCGTTCATGCTTAAATCTGTAAACGGTGATGTTAATAAGGTGAATGGTATTACTGCTTTCAATGCTATGCGTGAGGGCGACAAGGTTGGTGCTTCGGTTGTCAAAGAATACATAGGTTACCTTGCAACGGGTATCGTTAATGTTATAAATATTTTTCAGCCTGATGTGCTTTGCATTGGCGGAGGTATCAGCAAAGAGGGCGATAACCTCATTGATCCTCTCATGAAGATAGTTGAAAAAGAACGTTATACTAAGCATAACGATAAGCAGACTATCGTGTGTGTTGCTAAGCTTGGCAATGACGCCGGTGTTATCGGTGCCGCTTTGCTCGGCAATTTGGTTTGATTTATTACTTTGTCTAATACACCTGCGGAACGCACCACACAAAAAGGTCACCCCCTTTTGTTCCGTAGGTGTTATTATTTTTTTATAAAATCACACAAATTACTATTTTTGACCGTTGATTTTTTTTGTAGTACACTTTATTATTTGATATAAGGAGAATTGTTTGTTTTTACCAAAGGGATCCGGAGCGTATTATTTATTTTATATTCGTATTTAGAAAGTAATCGGAATTTTTGCAAAAGCGTTATTATAATGTGTTTTGGGAATCACACAAGTGTAATTCGCCTTTTGTGAATTTTAAGCAAGATTGATACTAAGGGGGAAGTGTCATGATGATGACCGATCGGTTAAACGTCGGCAGTCAAAAATTTAAAACTAAGAAAAAGAAAGCGTCAAAAAAGGCATTTACTTTGGTTGAACTTGTAATAGTAATTGCTGTTCTGGCAATTCTGGCAGCAATAGCAATTCCTGTTATCACAAGCCTTATAAACAGCTCTAAGCTTTCTGTAATGAAGTCAGACTGTCAGACTGTTGAGATAGTTATTAAAGAAGCAATGGCAAATTCACATGCCGGTATGCAGCTCTCATACAATAACAAAAATATCAGACTGGCAACAGTTTCTGATGTTTTGGCTGAAAACGCTATTGAGGCTGAGGTTATGAGCGTTCGTTATATTGGTCATTATGCTTATGCTATTTATTGGGATAATTCAAAAGAATCCGCATACTTAAAATCAGCCACAAGTCTTGAACCGTATGATATGTCAAAACGTCTTTATCAGTTAGAGTGACCGATTTTGATATAGTCATAGCAAGTTCTTACGGCATACACTGTATTATCAAGAGTCCGGGCTGTATTGCTCGGCTCTTTTTTTAAGGCAATACCTCACAAAGACAGTGCCGAATATGCACGCCGATTTGGTACTGTCTTTGTGCGGTGTTGCCATAAGGAGATGAATTTTTTTGTATAAAAAACTAACTGCATTGTTATTATCTTTGATATTATTGGGACTAACGGTTACAGCGTGTACAAAAGAAGATACACCGAAAACCGGCAGTTCTTCTCAATTGTCTGATACACCGATGACGCCGGAGAGTACCGCCACATTCGACGAAACAATGAATACCGATACAGCCGAAAAGGACGGTGATATCAAAGCTAAAAACAATGACGATATTTCATCAGACGCATTAAAAGCTGAAAAAATAACTGTAAGCTCAAAGGACATCACTATTAATGAGGGAGAAACCTTTTTGCTTACTGCTGAAGTAATACCGATGAATGAAAAAGCCGTATGGTCAAGCAGCGATAAAACTATCGCAGATGTAACTGACGAGGGTATTGTTACCGCAGTTAAAGAGGGCAAATGCGTTATTACTGCAGCCGCACAGACAAACAGCGATATATACGAAAGCATTAAGGTAACTGTTAGAAAAAAACAGAGTTTGTCATCTTCGCAGAGCGAACAGCAAACTGCAACGTCTGAAAGAAATAATGATAATGAAGATCAGAAGCCGCAGCAGGTTGAAGCTATCTCGCTAAACTATAAGGCGATAACAATTGATATAGGAGAAAAGGCAACGCCTGTTGTAACATTTACTCCGAGTAATGATATTGATAACGATAAGATCAACTGGAGCTCGTCAAACGAATTTATTGCTACCGTAGACAGCAGCGGCTGTATTACCGGGTGTGAAGAAGGTTCTTGCATTATCACGGCAGTATCTGAAAGCAACAAAGACGCAGCAGCTCAGATAGATGTTACTGTTGCAAAGCCTCGTGAGCCTGCGATAGACGATAATGCTCCGCAGGAATATTATATTGACGGTATACTTATCGTAAACAAAACATACTCTTTGCCAAGAGATTACAATCCCGGCGGACTGACCTCAGAATGTGCGGCAGCTTTTGAAGAACTGCGCCACGGTGCGGCGGAGGACGGAATAAATATATATGTATCATCGGGTTTCAGGTCATACAGCACACAGGAGCAGCTTTATAACGGTTATGTATCAATGTATGGACGAGAGGCAGCAGACAGATTTTCTGCACGTCCGGGACATTCGGAGCATCAGACTGGACTTGCTGTCGACTGCAATTATGCGGGCGACTATTTTGCAGGTACACCTGAGGCAATTTGGCTTGAGGAGCATTGTTACGAATACGGTTTTATAATACGTTATCCGCAGGGCAAAGAAAGCATAACAGGCTATAAATACGAGCCGTGGCATATTCGCTACATTGGAGATATGGCGCAGACGATATACGAAAGCGGTCTGACGCTTGAAGAATACTTCGGTATATCATCAGAATATAATTATTAAAAAAATGACGTTTCCGCCAAATCGGGAACGTCATTTTTCGTTGTTATTTTTGTCTGTATTTTTTGTTTTGTAAAGGTAGTAAAACACACAGCCTATCACCAGAAACACAGCGGTTATAGCTCGGTATATAATTCCCAAGCTGCCGTGAAACATATCGGCTGAATTATAGGCGGACACGATCCACCAGATACCATTAAACACGAAGTATACTGAAAAGATCAGGTATATTTTATTTTCTTTTATGCCTAATCTCAAAAGAAAAACTGCTATTCCCCACCACATAAAAGCGGAAACCACAGCCATATTATCACCCCTTATATTGTAGGTGCTTACTGTACATTATTCAAAGTTCTGCTGTAAAAACGACTCTTTCGTCATCAGTATATGATACATTAAGCTTACCCTTGTGGTTTTGCACTATCATCTGAGCCATTGACAAGCCGATACCGTAACCGCCTGTATCGCTGTTTCGTGAAGCGTCGCTTCTGTAAAATCTGTCGAAGAATTTCTTTACACTCTCCCTGTCAAGACCTTTGCAGGTATTAGATACGGTAAGCACAACCTTTTTCGATTTTTGTGTAAGCGTTACTTCTATTTTCTTCCGTTCATCGGTATACTTTACCGCATTATCAAGCAGAATACCGACTAATCGTACAATATCTTCAAGATCACCCATAACGGCAACATTCGGTTCTATATGCGTTTCAATTTGAATGTTCTTTGTCTGTGCGGAGGCAGAAAAAGCCTCAACACTGTTTGCTGCGATTTCGGTTAGTATAATACGCTGCTTTTCCTTTTCGGAAATGATCTGTTCGTCCATTTTTGAAAGCTCTATCAACCCTTTAACGAGATTGCTCATTCTTGAGGTCTGAGCTTTTATATTATCTATCCACTTATTGCCGCCGTCTATCATCTCCATTACCTCCGCATTTGACTGAATAACGGCTATCGGCGTTTTAAGCTCGTGACCTGCGTCTGTAATAAACCGCCGCTGTTTTTGTCGGTTTTCTTCAAACGGCTTGATTATCGTACCCGATACAACGGTCAGTATTATCAATACTGCCACAATACAAGAGATTATAGTAACAAGCGTTATCATAAGCAAAGTGTGAAGAATGTTCAGGTCTTGCTGACAGTCTACGGCAATTACCATAAGTCCGCTGTTATATTCAAAGCAGCCGAAACGATATGTACCGTAATAGCCCTTTTTCTTTCCGCTGCGGGCGATCTCTTTTATTTGTAATGTGATATCCGGTATTTTGTTTATTGCAATATGTGAATAGTCTGCTGAATTTATCTCGTCGTCGGAGAGTACCGCCGAAATATATCTTGTCTGAAATGGGATCTCGTCATGGAAAATATGACTTTCTTCATCTCGTGGTATGATCGGGAACGCGCCGTCATTCTCATACAAAAACTCGATGATAGTATCAGTGCGGGCGGCAAGCCTTACACGCAGCGTAATATTCACCGCAGTAAAAGCCGCCGCAAGCGTGACGGTCATAGAAATGACCGCAAGCAGAATAAAGCGAATTTTAAGCTGCCTTAACATTTAAAGAGCCTCCAGAATATAACCTCTGCCTCGTAAAGCTGAGATTTGTATATCGGCATTAAGTGCGGAAAGCTTTTTTCTTAAATACGATATGTACACCCACACAACATTGACTTCGGCTTCGCTGTCATAGCCCCATATTCTTGTCATAAAGCTTTCTGTTGAAACGGGGCGGTCTTTGCTTTTCATAAGCATTTCCATCATGAGGTATTCTTTTTTTGAAAGTCTGAGAGTACCGCCGGCAGATGTAAGCTCGTATGAAGTGCGGTCAAGCTTTACATTCCCCATAGTGATAACATCAGGTATCATATCGCCCGATCTTCTCACCAGTGCGCCCACTCTTGCAATAAGCTCAGGCATGGCAAACGGTTTTGTAAGATAATCGTCTGCGCCTGCGTTAAGTCCTTCTACCTTGTCAGATATTTCGCCCTTTGCTGTAAGCAGAAGCACAGGCGTATTAACGCCCGATCTTCTCATAGCTTCAAGCACCTGCAAGCCGCTCATTTTAGGCATCATAACGTCAAGTATTACTCCGTCATACTTATCGTTCATTATGTAATCGAGTGCTTCTTGTCCGTCGTATACTGCGTCTACGATATAGTTTTTGTGTCTTAAAATCTCCGAAACAGCTTCAGACATTGCTTTTTCGTCCTCTGCATACAATAATTTCAAAAGCCTTCATTCCCTTCGTTTCTATCTCTGTACAAGCACGTTGCATTATTGCACAAAGCGCACTTGCTGCCGCACGTTCTGTTATTTGCGCCTATTCCGATAACTGCCGTTACCGATTTAGTGGGAGTCATAAGAAGTGAATCAGACAAAGCTACGCCTATTTTGCGTGAAACGTCTAAAACGCTTATAAACTGCCGCTGATATTCAAGAGAAAAATCTCCGTAACCTGCGCTGAAGCGTGAACAGTGCATTTCTATATTCTGAGTGATAATACCTTCTGCGGTATCGCAGAAGCTTTCTATCGCTGAAGATGAAAGTGCGTCTGCAACAACACTTTTTGCAGGCGACAGCCTTTTATACTTAGCGATAAGTCTGTCTGCGCCTATTCCGACAGTTGCCGCAAACAAAACGGCTTTTTTGCAGCCCTGCAAATGAGAGTATAAGGAGCTGCTGTGTACCTCTCCGAAGCCTATGTCAAGTATACCCTCGTCAATGAAAATAACGTCTGTAAATGCATAACAGCAGCGTGGAGTAATAACCGACATAAGCTCGCTTGTACATTCGCTGATAAGCTTGTCTGTAATATTGTCGGGAATATTCTTTTTGTATCCCAGATATCTCAAGGCTTCACTTTTGACGGGTAATGCGTCTTTGCTTGTACCTGTTATCAATTGTACCGTAAAATCTGACATAGCTTTATTTTTGTATTATATACGAAACATTATCCGTAATTGCTTTTGCAATATCGGGCTTATTCATTGTATAAATATGAACAGCGTTTATTCCGTTTGCGTAGAGGTCGATTATCTGTTCTGTTGCAAAGGCGATTCCTGCCTGCTTCATAGCCTCAGGTTTACTGCCGTAGCGGTCTACTATTCTCACAAACCGCTGAGGCAGGGCAGACTGAGATATCGACATAATACGCTTTATCTGAACAGCATTTGTAACGGGCATAATTCCTGCAACGATCGGCACTGTAATGCCTGCTTCACGAATTCTGTACATAAAATTATACAGAATATTATTGTCGAAAAACATCTGCGTGGTGAGAAACTCGCAGCCCTTTTCAACCTTTTGCTTTAAGTGCTTAATATCCTCAAATGAGTTTTCGCTTTCGGGGTGTGCTTCGGGGTAGCATGCGCCGCCTATGCAAAATTCCCCGTGAGAGCGAATATCGCCTATAAGCTCGCTTGCGTAGTGATACTCACATTTTGAACGGTCGAATCCTTCGGGAATATCTCCTCTTAATGCAAGTATATTATTAATGCCCTTAGCTTTAAGATTTTCAACAACGTCGTTGATCTTGTTCTTATCGGAAGAAACACACGTAAGGTGTGCCAGAGCAGGTACACCGAAGTTGTTTTGAATATCCTGACAAATATCGGCTGTATATTCAGACGTACCGCCGCCTGCACCGTATGTTACGCTCATAAAGTCGGGTTTGAGTGAGGCTATCTGCTCGGCAGCCTGCTTTATTACCTCGAATTTGTCGCTTGTTTTAGGCGGAAAAACCTCCATTGAAAGAGAGGGCTTTTCGCTTTTTATAATATCAATAATTTTCATCAATAACACCTCAAAGACTATTTTACTTATATATGATATCACATTAAACCAAAATTTGCAACCGCATTATGCAAACGCACCGCGGCTGTTAAATGGGTAAAGAATTTATGAATAATTAAAGGGCACTAAAGTTTTTTGTCAAACTTTTTTTCAAAAAAGTTTGCGGGGTTCTAAGGGGCGGCGAATCTCGCCTGCCGGCTCGGTCGGTGCTTCTGCTTCGCAGAGTTCTCCACCGGAGAACCGCGCCCCTTAGCCGCCGTAGGCACGCTCCAGCCCTTTGCAAGGGGTGAATTTCAACGCAGTCCTATGGACTGTGTTGAAAGAGTGGACGCTTTGGCAGAAAGCGTCCACTTATTTTAATCATTCAAAAAACGTGGCAAACGCACAATTATATTGACATACATACAAAATTAATATAGAATATACTCAAAAGAATACCATTAAAATGAAGTGTGTATATGATAACAGATTCATTGTATTTACTCGATGCAGATAGTATATTGTTTGATATTCTCGGTTATTTTCCGTTAGTATTTTTCATGGTCTGCTTTGCCTTTAGAGGTGCCCTGAAAGCGTTTTTGCAAAGGTAAGCAGCGTTACAAGGCGTGTTCATACTAATGATGACGAATATTCATCAAGTATATACTATACCTACACTATGTCGTTTATGTATGAATATAACGGTTATCGCTGCATTACAGGTTATCCCGGAGCATTTGACAAAGCCCCCGTGGTAGATTCGCTGATACAGATATATATTAATCCTCGCTTTCCGTCAGAAATATACATTACAAAAGAAGAAAGCGAACATTCTTTGGCAATGATATTACCGTCTATTATCATAGCTATTGTATCAGGTGTTATTATGATGAAGGTATGGTAAAGTCAAAAACAGAAATGAGGAAACATTATGAGAAAGATACTTATTACAGGCGGCACTGTTTTTGTGAGCAGATATATAGCCGAACACTTTGTAAACTTTATACCTGAATATACAAACGAAGAAAAAGCCGAGGTATACGTTCTCAACAGGGGAACACGCAGACAGGTCAGCGGTGTACATCTTATCTGCTGCGATAAAAACAATATCGGAGATAGACTCAGAAACTATCATTTTGATGTTGTAATAGCTGTAAACACTTATACAAAGGACGAAATGAAGAACCTGCTTGACGCACTGAATACTGTGAAAGACTTTATATTTATAAGTTCAAGTGCGGTATATCCCGAAACACTTCCGCAGCCGTTCAAAGAAGAACAGCCCTGCGGAGAAAACAGTATATGGGGGGCATACGGCATAAACAAGCTTGAAGCGGAAAACTATTTGCTGTCGCAATATCCGAATGCATATATACTGCGTCCGCCTTACTTATACGGCAGTATGAACAATGTATACAGAGAGGGCTTTGTATTCGACTGCGCCGTTGCCGAAAGACCGTTTTATATGCCGACTGACGGCAGTATGAAGCTTCAGTTTTTCCATGTTGAAGATCTTTGCAGATTTATTGATATTATTCTGCGTATACACCCGAAACGAAATATTTTCAATGTGGGCAATGCCGAGCCGGAAACTATAAAGTCGTTTGTTAAAGCCTGCTACAAGGCGTTAGGCGATAAACCGCAGTTAATAAGTGTTTCTGATGAGCATTTTCAGAGAAGCTATTTTCCTTTTCATAATTACAGCTATGTGCTTGATGTGTCTGAAATGCTTGAGCTTATGCCCGAAACGATACCGTTCAGCAAGGGGATAAGAGAGTCTTACGAGTGGTACAGACATAATTCAAACGAAGTAAACAAAAAGCCTTATTTTGATTATATCGACAGATATCTCAAATAAAAAAGAGCTGTACTGCATTTTGCGGTACAGCTCTTTGTATTCGTGAAGTTTTATCGCATTATTTGCACAAAGCTTTTAGCTGCGCAATAGCTTTTTCGGCGTTTTCGGCTTTGAATACTCCCGTACCGGATACGCATATGTCAATACCGGCATTTGCGCACTGTGCAATTGTTTCTTCGTTTATTCCGCCGTCAGCCTCTATAAGTATATCCTTTCCAATACTTTTTGCATAGTCTTTTATTTCTTTTACCTTTGGCAGCATATCAGCCATAAATGATTGACCGCCAAAGCCCGGCTCAACGGTCATTATAAGCACCATATACAGCTTGTCAAGATAGGGGAATACTGCGCTTGCAGGTGTATTCGGCTTGATAACAAGTCCCGGCTTGATACCGTATGAAGATATCAAGCCGATAGTGCTGTCAATATCTGAGTCGCACTCTGTATGAAAGGTTATGATATCAGCGCCTGCCTGTGCAAAGTCTTTGATATAGCGGTGCGGCTCAGATATCATCAGGTGTACGTCAAAGGGCAGCTGTGTATACGGTCTTGCCCATTTTATAACAGGTGCGCCAAAGGTGATGTTTGGTACAAAATGACCGTCCATAACGTCTAAATGTATAAGGTCTGCATGTGCTTTATCCATTCTGATGAGTTCTTCACCTAACCTTGAAAAATCACATGATAAAAAAGAGGGTGCTATTTTCATATATTATATCTCCTTGAATAATGGGACTTCACTTATGGTTTATACCTCTGCGAAGTCCCATGTTTTATTGGAATTACCACACTGAGCCGTTAGGCGGTATTTGTGCGGTGCTGCCTAAAGTCTGCTGTTGTGCTGCAATCTCTGCATAATTGCAGGACCTGCGAGAATTGCCACTGTCCAGAATATTCCGTAAATGAAGCACGGAACAGCGTGAATGTGTGCAACACCTGCAAATAAACCAAACAAAATTATAACAAGAACCTCTAAAATAACTGCTACCAACTGAATTACAACAGACATTGAGATGTTGCCCTTTGTCTGTATACACTCCGTAAGAGCTTTACCGAAAGAGGTAACTCCGCCCTTTGTGGCGATAAATGCAGGGTAAGATCTTTCTTTGCCTATCATTTCGTCACGAATGACGTTTGAATTCTTCTGCTCAAGAATTTTTATGTTCTGATACGATATGCCGAAATCCTTTGCAATACGATCTGCTGTGATGTTGGGATCGGTGGTTCTGATAAGCAGATTTACACCGGTAGACTCCATACGTGACAGAACATCTGCAACACGGCCGTTTGCGCTGTATGTTACTATGTACATTGCAACAAGTTCGCCTGAACGTGCAATATAGAGTATTTCTCCGCCGCCCTTCTTTTGTTCTTGTTCATAAGCCAAGGGCATAGGCTCTATTCTCTGCGAGATCAGAAGCTCTCTTGTTCCGATAAAGTAGCGTTCATTGTTTACCCAGCCTATAAGACCTTTGCCGTCAAGATACATTACATTGTCGGCAGAAGGCAGAACCTTTGTATTATTCTTGATAAGCTCGTCATACATTCCTGCCATAGCGCCGCCTGCGGCTATCATAACAGCGGCAGCGGCAAGAACAGCCTCGTCTTTACGGTGGTTGTCAAAGGTTTTTATAGTTTCCATATGTACAGCGCCTTCGGGGTAAAGCTCTTTTGCGTCTATCATAAGTGCGGCGCTGTCGGCAAACTCTTTGATAGCAGGATAACCTACTACCATTGAATCATTTTCGAGAGCCGTTTTTGAAAGCTTAAACAGCGGTAATGCGCCTAAAGTTTGTGAACATATGGGCACGCACGAGCAAAGCATAATTGTAAGGAAAGAAATTGTGTCGCAAAAGCTCTTTGAAAGTGCGGCATAAAGAATTGTAACTATAAGTGTAATTATAAGTGAGGGCAGAGAAATTCTTTTGGCAATATCTTCACCCGGATCATGCTCCTTTGAAAGCTTGATAAAGTGCTTGAGGAATGATGTTTTCTTCTGGAACACAAGCTCTGAGCGTTCGTTTCTTGTACCGCTGAGAAGGGTAGCAAGCATTCTTCTGTCGCTGAAAAACTTTGCTGTATACTTCTGATCGGGATCTGATACAAAGCGGAAATTCAGACTTTTACGATGTGCGTTTTTGTATCTTCCGTATGTATTGATCGTAAGCGTGAACATTATTATGATCGTATAAAGGTTAAGTCCGCCTTTGAGGAATGTGCTGGGAGTGAATACTGCAAGTAATGCCTGCAAAGCAGCGGCAGCGCTTGCGGCGGCTATGATCGTATCACGGTTTGTGTCAAGCTTAGTAATACGTTTAAAACCATGCTTAATAATAGAACGTACATTGTATATCTCTGCAAAGTAAAGCACACAATTTATAACAGCAAATATTCTTACTGAAATACCCGCTGCATTTTCGCCTGCGCCAACTGAGAATTTATTGCTGAACATACACAAGATAAGCGCTGCAATAGTAAGCAGCATTGAAATTGTAAACCGTGACTTATAGCTTGTAAGCTCAAGCCGCAAACGGCGTCTTACATCTGAGGCTTCGTTTTCGTTTCTGTATTCAAAAGCATCGGGATGTTTACTGTCTTTCTCGTCAAGAGCGTCAATAATACCGCTGAGCTTATCACGACTCTTTGAGTATTGTCTTTTTGGCGTTTCGGGTTTTGGCGGACGCTTCTCCTGCGGTGCGGCAGGTGCTTCTGCTGCCGTGGCTGTCTGCTCCTGTGGTTCGGGAGCGTCTTTTTTGATCGTCTTGCGAACGCCCTCTTTTAACTTTAAGTAACCGATATAGAAATCGTACTCAAATTTTACCGATTCGGAGAAATTACCTGATTTTACCTTTATAGTGTCTATCGAGCCGGGGGCTATGTAGTTATCGTCGTCAAGCTCTGTAACGTGCTTGATCTGTTCAAATCTCTTTTCGTACTCTCTTGCGGTTCGTTCGCTGCGCTCTTTTCGTGCTTCTGCCTGTCGCTGTGCGGTTTCCTGATTGAATATCTCGCATTTTTCGAGTACGATTCGGTTGTTTTCTTCTTGCTTGCGCTGTTTCTCTGTAAGAATTGCTTCTTTAGGATCACGCTTTATTACGTTGAGCGTACCACGCACCTTATCGCTGTCGATATCTGTGCTGTCTATGATATTATCATTTGTGATAACCGTCATTTTTGGGCGCGCAGGCTTTGCGCTTTCTTCATCGACTTTTTTCTTGTAGTTGCTGCCGTAGATCTTCTTTGCAAACTTTTCATACTCCGATCCGCCGTCGAACAGATCTTTGTAAAGGTCTTCGCTCAGCACTTCTTCCTGTTCTTCGTCTTCGTCGTCGTCATCATCACGCAAAATAGGTGTAGGCTCGGAGTCTGCAAATACAGTATGATTTTCTATCGGAACAATGTTGATGTCCGTTTTTTTCTCGGCTTGCTCAGACTGCTGTGCAGAAGCGCTCGGCACAAGGTCTTTGTTTTCTTCTGTCGGCTTTGCAGCGTCAGACTGCGGTTCGCTGTGTTGTTCTGTGTGTGCCTGTGCTTGTGCTTCTGCTGCTTTTTCGGGCTGTAATGGTGCGTCTGTATGGTTTAAGTGTATCGGGACTGATTTTGTATTCCATAGCTCTGTAAGCTTATCCTTTGTTTTTGAGAAAAAGCTTTTCTTTTCGGGAGCTTTCGTTTCATTTTGTACCGGTGTATCAGCAGCGGCTGCGGCAGGCTTGTTTTCTTCCTTGGCGTCTGCCGGTTCAGCTTTTGGTTCTTCGGCGGCAGCAGGTGTATTTTCGGTCTTTTCGCTGTTATTCTCCGGTGTTATGTCTATTACGGGTTTAACAGCAGGCGGCATTTGAGAAGCTTCGTTATTATCTGAGTCAATAACAGGCGTCAGCTCCTCGATAGTTGTATCAAGGTCTGCTAATTGATCTAAGTCTATATCGTCAAGTGATTCGTCGAACGGCTGTTCATCATCAATCTGAACATCTTCGTCAAACTCGTCGTCCTCGTCGTTGGCGTCCTCAATGATAACAATGCTTGTTTCGGTCAATATATACTCGCCGGCTTGCGTATTGTCGGCTTTTACCTCTGTATCATCAGCGGAAGCTTTTGTTTCCTCAGTCTTTGGAGTACCGTCAGTGATATCTGCTGTAACGGCTTTTACCTCTGTATCATCAGCGGAAGCTTT
>JAFPLH010000064.1 GCA_017402845.1 Clostridia bacterium | reverse complement strand
TGATGTCCGTTTCAACAGCCGCTTTAAAAGGAACATTTGTTATGCGATCTCTTGATACATTTACAGCAGGCATATATTCATTACCGAAAAGTATTACAAAATGTCTATAAAAGGTGAGTAAGTGTTGCGCCAAAACACCATTGTAAGCAACTAAACTGTTATTTGAGGTATAAACCAAAATATTTTGTTCGTTATCGCTCAATTTTAATTCGTCAAATGTAATGGAGATTTTTTTGCCATTACGAAGAGTTTCATATTTTCTTTTTAACTCACTATTATCGGGTCTATTTTTAATATAATTTTCGTCTATAGAATTAAATGAGCAAAACCAACGCATATTTATTTGTTTATTATTTGTATCAATCATGATATGTGTATGGACACTGTATTTAATAATTGTGTCTTTTTGTTTACCTTCTTCTTCCTCTGTTACCTTAAGATTACCGTTTTTTTCCTCTGTTTCATATCTAATACCAATTCCACTGAGATTCGGGTTTGTTTTATTCTCTTCGCTAAACAAATCTAAAGGAAAGTATTCAATAATGATTTTGGGGCAGTTATTCTCCCGATCAAAAGCGGGATTCCATTCTTTTAGTTTATCAACATATTTTGGGGGAATGTCATATTTTCGCACGATCGGAAAGACAGGACGATCATTTTTCCTTTCTTCTTCTTTCAGATTATTGATAGCCGTTAGCAGTTCGCCCTTTGTGGTGTAAGTTTTTTTGCCCTCTGCCCCGTCATACTCAACAAGCATATCGGGGAACTGCACATATTTATCCACAACATCTTTAATGCTGTTATAGCCTTCAAGATATAACAGATTAAGCCCCACGCAAATTGTCGTGCCGGGTTCGCTGCGGTAAATAAGGTCATTTTCGCCGCTTTTTTTAGGCATTTTCTGCCATTCGTCCTTGCCGATAGTAGAGCCTTCGGCTGCAAGGCGGTAAAGCCCTTTCAAGCCCGTAACGCTTAGTCGGACGGCAGGCGAGCCTGCACGCTTTGTTGATACTTCAAGAGTGTTGTTTTCATCAGTCAAAAAGCACGAGAGAATACCTATTCCGAAACGGCTTATAGGGTTGTACTCCGGTTTACCGTTTCCGTCACGTTTGAAATCATCGGACTGATAGTAGGAACGCCCTATTGTCAGAAAGTATTTTTTGATTATTTCAACATTCATTCCTGTGCCGTTGTCTTCAATGCGAAACCACCCTTGACCGTTGTCTTTATCTATCCATGTTGTTATCTTGATCTTGCCGTCTGTTTTTGAGTCAAAGTTATAATCGATCCTACCTCGCCAAAGAACAGCGTCTATTGCATTTTGCAAAAGCTCACGCACGAATACATACTTATCGGAATACAGATCTTCACCCTTTAACAGGTTTATTATATTGTCCTGCTCCATAGTTATCATAAATTCGCCCGATTCGCAGTAGTTCATGTCGATCCGAGGTATGATATTTTCGGGCAGACTAAGGTCTTTCCAGTTCGTATTATATGTTTTTATATATTGCCTGCAAGAGGTAAGCTCATAGTTTACCCAATCAATATAGCCTTCGACCTCTTTTCTGAGCCGTGGGTCATCCATACTTGCAGAATAGGTAATATTATTGCCGCTGACGATAAATTTTCCTACGGCATTCTTTTTAAATTCACAGCTGCTTATGCTTGTTTCTTTGTTCGTGGGTTCGTCAAGCTTCATATGCCTGAATAAAGAATCAGGTGCTCTTGTAGGGTCAAAATCGAGAATATCGGCAAGCCTGAGCAATACGGCGCACAGACGCATATCAAAGCTCAACGGCGCATCTATGCGCAGTGAATTTAAGCTTTCGCCGTGACTTTTGCACAGAGTTATCAGATCGGACAGGTAAAGACCGTTGTCTGTCAGATCACGCCCCCATTTATCAGGTGAAATTATTTCTGCAATTCGTTCATGATGATAAGAGCGAACGTAATTGCGAAGCATTTCTTCTGTTATAAGTTCGATCTCATTTTTGTCATCGGTTTTATTGTCTGCTTCTTTCTTCTCTTTTTCAGCCTTAGCTTTATTATAGCGAAGCTGATCTTCTACATTCTTTTCAAAGTATTTTTGCCATTTGTCATTATATACTTTGAGCTGCTTATGCTGATCTTTGTCAACGCTCATGCCAATATCGTGACAGCAGGCAGACATTAAAAGCATTGCAGCTTCTCTTGTAGTTAATTCTTTTGCTTTGCCTTTTTTTACTTTGCCGTTTTCTTTTCTGCCGCCCAACAGCCAGAACATCCAGTCACACACATTGCGTATGTGTGTATTGTCATGAAGCGTAAAAGTCGGAAAGAATGTCATGATAGTTTTCGACTTTTCAAGTCCAAGCTCACATATTCTGCTGACAGCAGAAACAAATTCGGCAGAATAGCCTTCTTTGTTTGCTTTTTTTCGGAAAATTTTCCACAGCTCGGTTTGAGCTATCTCGGGAAATTTTTCTTCAAAGTTCTGTTTTTCCAAACGTACTGCCATAAACAAAGCCCTCCCTTCCTCTTTATTGTAACATAATACAGCTTATAATTAAATAATAATAATAAATAAAATACTAACATACTTTTTGTCGAAATTATCAACAATAAGTATGTTTCATAAAAAGTAAAAAAAAAATTCCCAATAGGTATTGACAACTCTCTTAGTCTTTGATATAATAGTAGAGCAGTTGAAAATACCAAATGCGGATGTAGCTCATCTGGTAGAGCGCCACCTTGCCAAGGTGGAGGTAGCGGGTTCGAGCCCCGTCATCCGCTCCATTTTATCAAGGTCAGCCGAAAACGGTTGACCTTTTTTTATTTTACTTATATACATAAGGATTGATTATATGTTTATAAAAGATGTTGAAATAAAAGGTCATGCAGCATTAGCGCCTATGGCAGGCGTGGCAGACCGAGCGTTCAGAGAGCTGTGCAGAAATTATGGCGCTGCTTATGTTGTAACAGAAATGGTAAGCGCAAAAGGAGTATCATACAACAGTACAAAATCAACGGAGCTTATGGAGCTGTCGGAAAAAGAGCGTCCCGCCGGAATACAGATCTTCGGCAGCGAACCCGAAACAATGGCTCAGGCTGCTGTTACTGCTATGCAGTTCAAGCCCGAAATTATTGATATCAATATGGGTTGTCCTGCGCCAAAGGTAAGCTCAAACGGCTGCGGCTCAGCGCTGATGAAAGCTCCTGAGCTGTGCGGAAGGATAGTAAACGCCGTTGTAAATGCTGTGCCCGTTCCGGTTACTGTGAAAATTCGCAAGGGCTGGGACGATAACAGCGTTAATGCCGTTGAGGTTGCCAAGATATGCGAGTATAACGGAGCGTCTGCAATTGCTGTTCACGGCAGAACACGACAGCAGCAGTATTCCGGAAAGGCTGATCTCGATATTATAAGAGAAGTTAAAAAAGCAGTAAGAATCCCCGTTATCGGCAACGGAGATATCACGACCGCCGAAGAAGCTCAGCGAATGTACGAAGAAACAGGCTGCGACCTCGTTATGATAGGCAGGGGCGCACTGGGTAATCCGTGGCTTTTTATGCAGATAGACGCATGGTTTGAGGCTGAACGTCAATTGCCGCCCCCGTCAAAAGAAGAAAGGCTTGTTGTAATGCTCAGGCATATTAAAGCCTTGTGCGAATATAAGGGCGAAGAACACGGAATGAGAGAGGCAAGAAAGCACGTTGCATGGTATTTGAAAGGGTTTAAGGGAGCAGCGCATTTTCGCAATGCAGCAGGACAGCTTAAAACCTTCAATGAGCTTGAAAAACTCGTTGCAGAGGTGTACCAAAAAATATAAAAGTATAAATATAAAAAGAAATATCCGGTTGTTGCGGGCAACCGGATATCTCTTTAGTTTGAGGGGTACATTTTGAGGAGGGTAGAACATTGTACTTCAAGCAATGCGGTCTTGCTCTCAGTACAACATTATTATACCCGATAGGCGGGTATGGTTTGTTAAGACAGTATGAATTTTTCTTTAAAAATAAGCCGGTTAATTGTGTATATTTGTAGTATTTTGCCGACTTAATCTTCAAATTCAAATTCGTCCTTGAATTTCTCCTTGAATATCTCGAAAACTTCTGCAAGTGTTTTTTCGTCTTCAACACTTACATAATTTTCTTCGTCCTCGGTGTCGCCGTCCTGAACCTCAAGAATAACAACTTCGCCTTCGTCCTCCTCGTCGTCCTCCAATTCGGGGAGAAGTACAACATATTCTTTGCCTTTATACTCTATAAGGTCAACAAACTCAAAATTGATATCCTCACCGTTTTCGTCAGTAAGTACGATAAGATCGTCAAGCTCTTCGTTAAGGTTTTCTTCGCTCATAAGTAATGTCCTTCTTTCTTAGATTTGTGATGATTATTTTAGTATTATACACGAAAAGAGTCTTATTGTCAACATCTATTATTGCACCAACCAGGGTTTTTGAACAAGTAAATAAACTATTAATATATTTATTATATAAAGGGGACGCTTTCTGCCAAAGCGTCCCCTCTTTCAACACAGTCCGTAGGACGGTGTTGAAATTCACCCCTTGCAAAGGGCTGGAGCGTGCCTCCGGCGGCTAAGGGAGTGCGGTTCTCCGGTGGAGAACTCTGCGAAGCAGAAGCACCGACCGAGCCGGCAGGCGAGACTCGCTGCCCTTTAATTATTCACAATTTCTTTACTCGTTCAACAACCGTGCTGCACCAAATCATCATATAATATTACAACAGGTTCACCTGTGCAGGTTATTTTACCATGAGATACTTCAATGCTTTTGTTTGTCAGTGAATTTTTATATATACCGTCGGACAGAGATGTATTCACAACTGCGTTTTTTCCTTTAAGCGAGAAGATACCAAAAGCATTTCCGTTTGTACTCTTATGCTTTGCGGTGATAATATCGTTTGATACAGCCATTACTGTATAACTGCTGTTTGTGAAAACAGGTGACTTTTTAAGCTTTGATAATACCGAAATAAAGTCTGACAGATCAGTATCATTTTCGGGTGACAGATCGACCGTATCTTTATCAAAAAGACTCGGCAGGTGCGATACACCGAATTCCTGACCTGCATATACAAAAGCAGTACCCTTTTGAAAGAACATAAAAGCTGTACTGTTGAGAAGTGCTTTTTCGTCGGTTATCAAAGAGCGTACACGAGCTTGATCGTGATTTTCAAGAAATCTTAGCTTTACATAATTTTCAGGATAGATATACTCCTGACGATTAACGGCTTTTGCATATTCTTCAAGTTTTTCTTTGCCCTCGATAAAGCTTTTCCAGAGTGAATATATATCGTAATCATAGCTTATATCGAAAGCACGGTATATTTCGCCGTCGCTCAGTGCTGTAAGTCCCATACTGCGAAGATAGAGTATAAAATTTGCCTCTATCGACTCTGAAAGCCAGATAAAGTCAGGCTTTATTTGTGAGATCTCACGTCTTGCACGCTCCCAGAAGGCGATCGGCACAAGCGGGGCGACATCACATCGAAAGCCGTCTACGAGCTCTGCCCAGTATTTGAGCGTTTCAATCTGATAGTCCCAAAGCTCTTTGTTTGTATAGTCAAGGTCTATGATATCGCTCCAATCTCCGACATGATTTCCGAAAGAACCGTCAGCTTTATGATAAAACCAGTCGGGATGTTCTTTTGAAAGCAGAGAATCAGGCGAGGTATGATTGTATACAACGTCTATCATACATTTCATACCTTTGTTATGTATAGCATTGGTTAAGCTTTTAAAATCTTCCTGTGAGCCGTACTCAGGATTTACTTTGCGATAATCCT
>JAFPLH010000063.1 GCA_017402845.1 Clostridia bacterium | reverse complement strand
ATAATTGTTTCACGTGAAACATCATGTTTATCGTTCTTTTTATGTTGTATAATTGTTTCACGTGAAACATCATGTTTATCGTTCTTTTTATGTTGTATAATTGTTTCACGTGGAACAGTAATACTTATATATTTTTAACCACTGATTATAATATTAAAACAGATTTGAATTGTAAATATAGTTTTTGTTATTTGATTTTCTGCCTTATTTATTTTAGCCTACTTTTACTGTACACTTTAGTTAATAATTAAATTTGGCCTTTATCACATCATTTGGACTATGATATTTACTTTCTCTTTCGTCAGTATTTGTGCTGCAAAGAAGTCTGTACCAAATTATTTTAACCAACACCCCTATTTAAGGCAGCACCGCACAAAGACCATTAAATAAGAAATAATTAATATTCACAAATGTGAACAGTAATTATAAATCAACTTCACAAATGTGAACTTATATAAAATATACAAATAAATTCAAATACTATTATACATATTACCTCATCTCTTTATGCAAAAAGTCGGGCAGAAAACTCTGTCCGACTCTCTGCTTTTATTTCTTGCGAAATAAAAAGGTATGAAGAAATGTGTATATGGATATAAGGAAAACTCTAATTTAATATACCGTCTATATATCTTCGGTATGTATATCGGACTTTTGTATCCGTATTCTATATTCAATATAGCTGTTTGTTTCTGTTCTTTCTTCAACAACGTTTTTTCCTGCTCTTCTCATTAGCTCAACAGCCTTTGAAATAGAGTTTGTAAAAGGTCTTAGATCATTGATTACTATTATTTCTTTCGGTTTATCGGAATGTATATCAGACAGTTTGTATTTATCTATTAATTTTATTAGACTATCTCTTTCAATATCCTTTCCGTATATCTGGGATAACAGCTTTCTGCGAACTTTTTTATTTGAAACATTTGCAATAATAACTGCGGCTTCATCAGATATATTTCCGGAAGATATCAATTTTCGTTCAAAGCTATCAAAGCAATTTAGTTTTATTATATCGTTTATACGTCGCTCGCTTATACCGGTTGATAGAGATATTTCTTCCACGGTTTTATTATACTTACTTATCAGATATCTGAAAGAGTCACACTGTTCAAATATATCCGGAGAAGTACGCTGCATATTATCTACAAGAAAAATCATTACAGCTTGTTGTGCTGTACACCTGAGTACAATACAAGGAACAGCCGATAATCCTGCATTAACAGCAGCTTTTAGTCTGCGTACACCCGATATCAATTCAAAATCCCGATCAGAAATTCTCCTTACGACTAAAGGCTCTATCACACCATTCTTTTTTATACTATCGCAAAGATACTGAATATTATCAGCAGTATATTTTCTTTTTGGAATGTATTCTCCAAAATCAATTGATCTTATGGGAATAATACTTATTGTACACTCACCCTTAATATAAACCTGTGACATTGTCAGATGTTCCTTTTATTGATACTGAGAGATTACACGAAACGACCGCCGAAATACTTACGTGATTTCAAATGCGTTAATTTTTAAAGCTGCGATCAATTCGTATGCTTGATTTATTTTTATATATATTATACACCTTAAATAGTACAAAAAATGTCGCATAATCTGTAAGAATAAAAAAAGTTTTCCGCGTTAATTTGTTTTAAAGTGGAAAACTTAAGGAACCACTGAATAAAGCACGTCCTGCGGACTGAGCACCCATTTCGCTTGCATATTTTTGTCAAATTGCACTCATCTCCCTTGAAATACGTCAGTATTCCTGCGGTCGTTTCGTGTAATTTGCCTAAAAATCTGACTAAGCGATACGGGCACTCGATTAATTCAGTGATTCCTTATTCGTTATCATGATAAAGGAGATTTATTTATTTTTACACCTCTGCGAGGGTATTTTTCAGGAGTGTTTTTTATTTTTTTGATTTTTATAATAGTTCTCATACTACCGTCAGGTAACGTCAATGATATGACATCTTCAAGAGTACCGCCCAAAATATCAATAGCTTTTTTTGCATTTTCAAGCTCCTCCTTATATTCAGGCCCTTTCATAGAAACAAAGTACCCGCCAACTTTTACAAACGGCAAACAATACTCAGTCAGAGCTGCTAAATTTGCAACTGCACGGCTTACTGCAATATCGTACTTTTCACGATATTCATTTAGTTTTGAAAAATCCTCTGCCCTGCCGTGAATTGCTTCCGATTTCAGCTCGTCAGATAACAATACAATATCGTTTAAAAAGTTGATACGTTTATTAAGACTGTCAAGCAAAGTAAGATTAATATCAGGTCTTGCTATTTTCATAGGCACACCCGGAAAGCCTGCGCCGGTACCAATATCGATTACCTTAGCACCTGTTTTGATATCCACGGCAGAAAACAACGAAAGACTGTCACAAAAATGCTTTACAACAAATTCGTCCTTGTCGGTAATTGAAGTTAAGTTTATTTTTTCGTTCCATTCAAGAACCTTATCCATATAATTATTAAAATGATTTACAGCTTTATCATTAAGGTTGATTTTTATATCAGAGGCGTATTTTTTTAGTATTTCCATAAACTCACCTCATTTTGAAAGCCATATCACAAGAACACTAATATCAGCAGGGCTTACTCCCGATATTCTGCTTGCTTGACCGAGATTTGTCGGATGTACTTTATTCAGCTTTTCCTGTGCTTCTAATCTAAGATTTTTTATTGTTCTGTAATCGAGATCATGCGGCAGAGTTCTTGATTCCATTCTTCTCATTTGTTCAACCTGTGCAAGCTGCTTTTTTATATATCCTTCGTATTTTATCTCGATCTCTATTTGTTCAAAAATATTCGGATCAAGATCAGGTCTGTCGTCATCAATATCTTTGAGTACCTCATAAGAAAGCTGCGGTCTTTTTATAAGCTCCACTAATCTTATTCCTGTTGAAATAGCAGATGTTTCACGTGAAACAAGTATATTGTTTACTTTGTCAGAAGGCGCTATTACCTTATTTCTGATTCTTTTAAGCTCTTGTTTTTTAAGCTCTTGTTTTTGCAAGAACCTATTATACCTTTCCTCGCTAATGAGTCCGATCTCTCTGCCTATCGGAGTAAGGCGAACATCTGCATTATCTTGTCTGAGTATCAGTCTGTATTCGCTTCGTGAAGTCATCATTCGGTATGGATCATTTGCACCTTTGGTCACAAGATCGTCAACCAAAGTACCAATATATGAACCTGCACGATCAAGTATCATCGCTGGTTTTCCTTTAATCTTTAGTGCAGCATTAACGCCTGCTACTAATCCTTGAGCTGCCGCTTCTTCATATCCGGAAGAACCGTTGAACTGTCCTGCACCGTAAAGACCGGGAAAATCCATAAACTCAAGAGTATTATTCATTTGCAGAGGATCTGCACAATCATATTCGATCGCATAGGCAGAACGCATAACGACGGCTTTTTCAAGACCTTTTATCGAATGATAAAATTGAAGCTGTACTTCTTCGGGTAATGATGACGACATTCCCTGCAAATACATCTCCTCTGTATTCTCTCCGCATGGTTCAATAAAAAGCTGGTGACGTTCTCTCTCTGAGAAACGGACAATTTTATCTTCAATACTCGGACAATACCTCGGTCCTACTCCGTGTATCATACCGCTGTACAAAGGGGACCTGTGTATATTGTCTAAAATAATTTTTTTCGTTTCGTTATTGGTCCAGCCGATATGACACAATACTTTGTTAAGCAACGGACGTTCCGTTTCATACGAAAAAGGTATAACCGGATCTTCTCCCGCCTGTGGTTCAAGATCAGTAAAATCAATACTTGACTTAAGCACTCTTGCAGGCGTACCTGTTTTGAATCTTCTTAAAGAT
Source organism: Clostridia bacterium (assembly GCA_017402845.1). Taxonomy (GTDB): domain Bacteria; phylum Bacillota; class Clostridia; order Oscillospirales; family Acutalibacteraceae; genus RUG592. The sequence continues at coordinate 11,605 of JAFPLH010000063.1, read as the reverse complement.
ACACCAAGCTCCTTGAGCGAATCTCCCAGAAATGCAGCCGGAAACATTCCGTCAGGACCGCTTTCATACGATACATCACCAATAAAGATTTTGCCGCCCAAAAAAGTACCGGTGGCAATAATTACGGCTTTGCAAACATACTCTGCACCCATACGTGTGACAAGCTGCCAGCTTTCATTATTATTCTTCTTAATAGATACAATTTCAGCTTGATGAATTTCAAGATTCTCTTGAAGTTCAAGCTTATGCTTCATTGTATCACTGTACTTTCTGCGGTCAATCTGCGCTCTTAATGAATGTACAGCAGGACCTTTTCCCCTGTTCAACATTCTCATTTGCAGCATACATTCATCAGCAGTCTTACCCATTTCACCGCCTAAAGCGTCAATTTCTCTTACAAGGTGTCCTTTAGCAGTACCACCGATAGACGGATTGCAAGGGCAATTGCCTATTGCGTCTAAGTTTATAGTAAACACCACTGTTTTACAGCCTAATCTTGCCGATGCCAAACAAGCCTCAATACCTGCATGACCTGCACCAATTACGGCAACGTCAAATTCTCCGGCAAAATAACTCATTATAACTCACCTCTTTATTTTCCTACACAAAACTTTGAGAATACACTGTGTACAACAACTTCGCTCACATTTTCGCCAGTTAATTCAAGTAAAAACTGAATTGCTTCTTCTACCGATACTGTAACAGCGTCAAGAGTAAATCCATTTTCCAAAGCAGCAATGCCGTCTTTGAGTGAATTTACTGCATTTACAGTACACTCTCTTTGACGTTCATTTGAGAGCATAACTGCATTCTCATCAATATTATGTGTACCGGTGACCTTTTCAACTGTTGAAATAAGCTCGTCAAGTCCTTCGCCCTTAGAAGCAGAAATATATACAATATCGTTTATATATGTTTTAATATAATTTATATCCAATACTAAATCAAGATCACTTTTATTTATAATAGCAATACTCGGAGTATCACCAAGCAACTTTATAGTATTAATATCATCATCGTCAAGCATACGTGATCCGTCAAACACAGCAAGCACCAAACCACACGAGTTAAGCTTTTCTTTAGCACGTTCAACGCCGATTTTTTCAATAGGATTATCTGTATCTCTCAAGCCTGCTGTATCAGACAGCAATAAAACAGCGTTGCCTAACACGACAGTTTCCTGAATAATATCTCTTGTTGTACCCGGTATCTCGGTAACAATACTCTTATCAAAGCCTGCAAGAAAATTCATAAGAGTAGACTTTCCTACATTAGGCTTTCCAACGATAAGAGTATCAATACCTTCCTTCAAAGCCTTTCCGGTTTCAAAGCTATTAATAAGACTTTCAAGCTTACTGCAAGCTGCGTGAAGATCGTTAAGTAATGTTTCGTTTGATACTTCGGGAATATCGTCTTCCGGATAATCTGCCCAAGCAGAGAGATGCGCAGCAGAGTCTACCAACAGATTTTTCACCTCGTCAATATTTTTTCGCAGCTTACCCTCTCTTATACCGAGGGCGGAACGTGCAGCAGCCTTACCCTTAGCAGAGATCATATCCATAACTGCTTCCGATTCTGTCAGATCTATTTTACCGTTCAAGAAAGCACGTTTTGTAAACTCTCCCGGCTCTGCAAGCGAAGCGCCGTTGTCGAGGATACATCTCAGTACTCTTGATGTGATATAAACACCGCCGTGACAAGAAATCTCGACAACATCTTCTCCGGTATAACTGTGAGGATTACGAAACACAACGGCAACAACTTCATCAAGAGGCTCGTCATTGTCATAAACTTTGCCGTAAGCGGCAGTATATCCTTTCATTTCGCAAAGCTTTTTTCCGCTGATCCCTCTAAAAACATTATCTGCTATTTGAATAGCCTTTTCACCTGAAATACGAATAACACCTATTCCACCCATTCCCAACGGAGTTGAAATAGCGGCAATTGTTTTTTCCATAATACATCTCCTGTAATAAAAAACTGCGAAGGCAAAACACCTCCGCAGCTGAAAAAGGCATTATTACTCGCCTTTAGTTTCTATTTTTGTAAATAAAGGAAGACCTGCTTTTTCAATAGGACTTCTTTGACTGTAAGTTGATGATGTTGTTATCATCTCGTCATCAGCAGGCTTATTATATTTGTTCTGATACGGCTTCCTCTCGAAATTCTGCTTATATGGTGTTCTTTTTACACCACTGTTGCCGCCGTAGGATTTTTTATTGCCATTAGGACGCTTGCCCTTATTGTTGAAGCTTCTTCTCGGCTTAACAGGATTTTTCGGATCAGGAGCAATAACAACATGACGGTTAAGAACTTCTCCCTCAGAGAAAGAGATCGCACCGTTTACCTTCTGAACAGCAGTATGAATAATTCTTCTTTCATAGGGGTTCATAGGCTCTAAATTAATATTCTTACCTGTTTTAACAACCTTGTATGCAAGCTTTTTGCCAAGATTCTCAAGAGTTACTTCTCTTTTTTCTCTGTAATTGCCGGTATTTATTGTAATTCTGAAATAAGAATTATCTACATGATTTGCAACAAGACCTGCAAGATACTGCAAAGCGTCGAGAGTTTCACCTCGTCTGCCAATAATAAAGCCAACATCTTCTCCCTTTAAATTGATCTCTGCGGTTTTTTCTTCTTCAGTTACCTCAAACTCAATGTTATTGAGTCCCATACAAGACAAAACATCTTTCAAATATTTTACGGCAATTTCTGCCGGAGATACGTTAAAATACGCTCTAACCTTAGCGGGTGTGCCGCCAAATAATCCAAACTTTTTCTTCTCCGGTTCCTGAATTACTTCATACTCAACCTCGGAAACATCTACACCGAGCTCCTCACAGGCAGCAGCCAAAGCAGCGTTTATTGAGTCGCCTGTTCCAAATGCCTCTTTAACCACAGCTAACACCTCCAATATATAAACTTATACTATTACTTCTTCTTCTTTTTCTTGCTTGATTTTTCAACGCTTACAGATTTTCTTACAACGGCTTTTATCTGAGCTTCTTCTGCTTCAAGCAAAGCAATTCTCCGAGCCTCGTCTTGTGCGGTCATAGACTCTGCGTTATAGAATTTATGTAGTATAATTGTAGAAATAAAGCCGATAATGCTTGAATATATCCAGTATAAACCCATAGCAGACGGTACTGTATAAGCGATCCATGCAGACATAATAGGCATCATCAAAAACATAGAGTTCATGCAGCCCTGCTGACCTTTAAAGCTTGAACCATTCATTTTCATGGTAACAAAGCTTGTGCCGAATGATGAGAGAAAACACAGCACAGGGAACAAAATATACAGTGAAAAAATACCGTGTGTGTTAGGTGCGTCAAGCAGATTCATACCGAAAAGCTTAAAGCCCTGAGCAAATGTTTCGATTTTATTAATATCTGCGGCAGTAAAGCAGTCAAGATTTTCTTTGATTACAGAGAAATAACCTATAAGATTGATCTGACCGTAGTATTCGTTGATACCTGCACCGACAACGGGAAGTCCTTTAAGATATGTCATAGCCTGATCAACACTGTCAGCATTGATATGCAAAGTATTTGTAAGCGGATATCTTACGGTCCAGTAAACACCCATGAGCAAAAACATAGGAATTATCGAGGTAACACAGCCACTCATAGGATTAATGTTTTCTTTCTCGTAAAGCTTTGACATTTCTTCGTTTAATTTTGCTTTATCTTTACCATACTTTTCCTGAAGCTCTTTTTGCTTGCCTTGCAGACGCATATTTCCTGCCATATTTTTCTGGCTCTTTATCTGCATAGGAAACTGGAGTATTCTCAAAAAAATTGTAAAAATCAAAATCGCTATGGCAAAATTCTTTACAACGCTAAATGCTCCCCAAAGCAAATAACCGAAAAGATAGCCGATAATATTAAATAACTGGTTCATACAAACCCTTTCAAACTCTTTTTTATTTTTCAGCAAGAAAATAACTATATAAATACACTATTTGTACTTAATATACACCGGTGAATCTTCAAATGTATGTTTTTCGGAAACTTTCTTTCTGATAATCTTTTTTTTGATATTTCTTTTCTCTTTTTTTAAATCTTTATTTTTAATTTCGGGAACGGGATCAACTCCGCCTGCAACAAATGGGTTACAGCGCAAAATTCGCCACAAAGTCATAAAACCGCCCTTTATTGCACCGAAACGACTTATAGCTTCGATACCGTATTGCGAACAAGTGGGATAAAAACGACAGCATGGTGAGGTTCGTGGGGAAATATACCTTTGATAAAACCTTATCATACCAATAAAAAAACGTTTTAACATTGTAAAGCTCCACCTATTTTATAACTCCGGCTTTTCTCAAGCTGTCACCGATAGGCTCATAAAGCTCGTTAGATTTGACTGACGCACATTTAACTCTTGCAACAAAAACAACATCATAACCTGTATTTCCGCTGTTTTTTGCGATCTCATCTTTATAAAGCGAAAGAGCCGCCCTGATAACACGTCTACATCTGCTTCTTGCCACAGCGTTTCCTACTTTTTTGCTTGTGGTTATTCCATATCTGAATACGCCCAGACGGTTTTTTGCAGCATACACTACGATTTGTGGGTAAACAAAGCTTTTTTTGCTTTTATAAAGCCGCCTGAAAGTATAGTTTTCTTTTATTGTTACTAATTTAGCCATAAAACCCCTGAACACACAATAACAAAACAAATAAATATAAACGGCAATAAATAGGTATATCTTCACCATACGGTACGAAGATATACCTAAAGTCCACCGGTCAGCCGTGACGAAAACAGAACAAAGAAATTAGTATGAAAGTCTTTTTCTTCCCTTTGCTCTGCGACGTGCCAAAACCTTGCGTCCGTTACGATCGGACATTCTCTTTCTGAAACCATGCTCCTTTTTTCTGTGAAGCTTCTTAGGCTGATATGTTCTCAGCATACAAAAACCCTCCTTTCGGGTATATAACCTTGCATTATAACATTATACATTAAACACAAGCGTTATGTCAATAGAAATTATCATTAAAATGTTTTAGAGAATATAATAATCAATAACCCCACATTCATTAAAACCCTAAAACTTAACACTCTAAATTTAATTAAAAAAAGCCAAAATGTCAATATATATATATAGTTTTCTATCTTTTAACCAAAAAAATCTCGGATTATACGGGTAAAACAAACAGTTTCACATTATCAATAGAAATATAAAAACAATATTAGCAGAAAATATAAACGTATTCGTCATTTTTTTCACATTATGAATGTTGAAATAAACTTTGCATTATGTTATAATTAATCTGATTTTTAATTTATAATCAGTTATTGCGCCTTGTTTTACAACTAAAAACATATAAAAACATAAGGAAAAGTCTAAGGAATCACTCACGCTGATCATCTGCACTGTATATTCAGCAGTCATATTATACAAAGAATTCTCACATGCGTCAGTATGTCTGCGTTTTTTGTGCGGACTTCCTGCAAGATCTGCGCAAAATCTGAACGACAACTTTTTTAGAACTTTCCAAAAAAAGATATTTGTACAAAATAATAATACAAAGAAATTTTACTATTTTGTACAAACATTAAAACAAGGATGTTTGAGGTATTTCTTTTGTTTTGAGCAACAGCCTAAGAATTTAGGTATGAGGGCATACCGAAAGATAAAAAGTATAAAAAACAACATACTGCCGTATGCTTTGCGAATTTTTATACTTTGATCGAGCTTCAGGGGAAAAACATATCAAAAGCTTTCGGAATACTGCCCGTAAAAGAATTGGGGGTTATTTTACAAATGGATTCATTTACCGAAACATGGTCACTTGTTTGCGACTACTGCAAAAACAAAATAACAAAAGTGGCATTTCAAACATGGATAAGCAGAATTGAACCCAAAGATATTGATTTCGACATAATTCAGATAACACTGCTTGTTCCAAATGAGTTTCACCGGCAAACGGTAACACGCTGCTACATATCTTTGTTAGAAGAAGCTTTTATGGAATTATTCGGTCAGCATTTCACAATAAAGCTGATCGTACCGGAAGAAATTGAAAGCGTTCCTGCTCAGGAAGAAAAATCATCAGGTTCAGACGACGACACACCGCTGACCTTTGAAAACTACATTGTAGGTCCGTCAAACAAGTTTGCTCACGCAGCGTCGCTTGCGGTAGCGCAAAATCCCGGAGGAGCTTATAATCCTCTGTTTATATACGGAAATTCCGGACTCGGAAAAACTCACCTTCTACATGCTATCAAAAATGAGGTGCTTGCCAACAACTCAGATATGAAGATAGTTTACGTAAAAGGTGATGATTTCACAAATGAGATCGTTGACTCACTCAGACGAGTAACTCAAGCAGAGTTCAGACAAAAATACAGAAACGCAGATGTACTTCTTGTAGACGACGTGCAGTTTATCGGCGGAAAAGAATCTACACAAGAAGAATTTTTCCATACATTTAATGCACTTTATGAAGCAAACAAGCAAATAGTATTGACCTCAGACCGTACACCCAAGGACATAAAAACACTTGAGGAGCGTTTGCGTACCCGATTTGAATGGGGGCTTATAGCAGATATTCAGCCGCCGGACATAGAAACAAGAATAGCAATACTAAAAAGCAAGGCTGAATCGCTCGATTTTGTGATTCCGGACGAGATCTGCGAATACATTGCAACAAAACTAAAAACAAACGTTCGTCAGCTTGAAGGCGTTGTCAAAAAAATAAAAGCAAAAAGCTTTCTTAACGGTGAAAAGCCCTCTATCGCAATTGCTCAGGAGGTTATATCTGACGTTCAAACAAATGATATTCCTATTCCCGTTACAGTAGAAAAAATAATAGAGGAGGTTGCCAGAACCTTCGGGGTTACCTCAGAAGACATTCGCTCTGTAAAAAACAGACGTGCGCCGCTTAGCAATGCAAGACAGGTTGCAATTTATGTTGTACGCCAAGTCACCGGATTATCTATGACTGACATAGGCAACGAATTTGGCGGCAGACACTACTCTACAATAGTATATACCATGCAGGAAATGGAAAGAAAAATAGAAAAAGACTCAAAAACAAAGGCTATTGTAGAAGACATCATCAAAAATATTCAGGATATGCAGCAGTAACATAAGTGAATTTTTCGTTCATATTTTATTCAAAAAGCGTTCGATTACAGAATGTAATACAATACAGAATTTTCCACATATCCTCAACATTCAACATAGCGCTTTAAACATTATCAACATAGCGTTACAGTGATATGTGGAATATGTTAGTACGCCTGAAAAAAACAAACGATAAATTTTTACCGAAAATATGGGACTTTAAACGTGTTTCCAACATTTCCTTGTCCCCTACTACTACTACTTAAATATAATATATTATTTACTTACTTTTTTATTGTTATACAGAGTTTGCCGTTTCTCCCCGGCTGTTCGAGAAAACCGAACAGTTTTTCAGTGAAATATCGTAAAGCCATCAGGCGGTCTTTGTGAGGTGCTGTCTCAGATAACGCAAACTAATAAAAGGAGTCAGAAAATGAAAGTAACTTTTTTAACAAACGATCTTGTACAGGCAGTTACAAATGTTCAGCGTGCAGTTTCAAGCAAAAGCACAAATCCTGCTCTTGAAGGTATATTGCTTAAAACAGGAGAAAACTGCGCTGTTCTTTGCGGTTATGATCTTGATCTTGGAATCAGAACACAAATTGACGCAACAGTTATTGAAGAAGGCGAGATCGTATTAGGCGCAAAGCTGTTTTGTGAAATAGTTCGCCGTATGCCTGAGGAGTATATTACCATTGAAACAGACGATAAGCTTATAACATATATACACTCAGGTGTTGCAGATTATCAGATAATGGGAATATCTTCTTATGAGTATCCTGAGCTTCCAACATTTGAGGAGCTTGAAAGCTTTAGCATTAAGGGCGATCTGCTCAAAAATATGGTAAAGCAAACCAGCTATGCAATATCTGATAATATGTCAAAGCCAGTTTATACAGGTTCTCTTTTCGACTTGAAGGATGGTTATCTGAATATTGTCGCTTTGGACGGCTTCAGAATGGCTGTAAGAAAAGAGAAGATCGAAGGAAACTTGAATTTTAATTTTATAGTACCGGGTAAAACGCTTGCCGAGATATTAAAGATCAATTGCTCCGAGGACGGTGTTATCAATGTTGTTGTCGGAAAAAAGCATGTACTTTTCAAAATCGAGAATTACTCAATAATCTCCAGACTTGTTGAGGGCAAATTTTTAGATTATATCGGTACTGTACCCACAGGTGCTCTTACACACATAAAGGTAAACACAAGAAGGATCAGCGCTGCCGTTGAAAGAATGTCTTTGATTACAAGCGAAAAAATGCAGAGTCCTGTACGCTTTATTGTTGCAGATGAAGGAATAAAGCTGATTTGTACAACTGCTGTCGGAAAAGCAAATGATACGGTCAGTGTTGAGTATGACGGAAGCGACGTAGAGATCGGTTTTAACAACAAATATTTGCTTGAGGCTATAAAGAATGCTGATACTGATGAATTGGTATTTGAGCTTAACGGACCTTTGAAGCCGCTGAAAATATTACCGCCTGAGGGTGACAGCTTTTTGTTCTTGGTTGTACCCATGAGATTAGCATAATACGGAGTTTTATAATATGAGAAAAGAAAATATATATATTGATACCGAGTATATAAAGCTTGATAATTTATTGAAGCTTGGCGGTTTTGGAACAGGCGGACAGGCAAAGCAGCTTATACAGAACGGCGGCGTAACAGTAAACGGCGAGGTTTGTACAATGCGAGGTAAAAAAATGCGTATCGGTGACCGTGCCGAATGTAATGGTGTAGTTCTTGAGGTGTGCGGAAAATGATAATACAAAGTCTTCAATTTGAAGATTATCGCAATTTAAGCAATGATATTATTATTCCGCATGAAGGTGTTAATGTAATTTACGGGCAGAATGCTCAGGGAAAAACAAATATTCTTGAGGGTATATGGCTTTTAAGCGGAAATAAAAGCTTCAGAGGCGCAAAAGACAAAGAAGCTGTAAAATTTGGAAACAGTAAAGCTTTGATAAAAGCAGGCTTTTTTTCTGAAAACAGAGAGCAGGAGATCGAGCTTGCTATAAATAACGGCAAGCGTGAAGTAAAGCTCAACGGCGTAAAAAAGGCTCTTGCCTCTGATATTGTCGGAAAGCTTTGTATGGTAGTATTTTCTCCGGAGCATTTGTCGCTTGTAAAAAGCGGACCTGCTGAAAGACGTATTTTTATTGACTCTGCATTATGTCAGATCAGACCGAAATTTTATGAAACACTCAGAAATTACAGTCAAACTCTATCTCAGCGAAATGCTTTGTTAAAGGATATTCCCGAACATCCGGAGCTTTTAGATACTCTTGATGCGTGGGACTGGCAGCTTGCAATGTATGGAGTGAGTGTTATGAGAATGAGAATGAATTATGTAGAGCAGCTTTGTAAAACTGCGTCTGAATATCATTTGGGTATATCCGAAAATAAGGAGCAGCTTGAATTAAAATATCACTGTTCCTTTGATGCAGACGATTACAAAAATGCCGAAACACTTCATAAGGCTTTTCTTGAATCCTTGAGCAACAGCCGAAGCGAAGATATTTCCAGAGGATATACAACGGTAGGTCCTCATAGAGATGATATGGAAATTAATATAAATAATACAAACGTTAAGCTTTACGGCTCTCAGGGGCAGCAGCGAAGCTGTGTTTTGTCGATCAAGATAGCCGAGGCAGAGCTTATAAAAATGGCAATTGGTCAAGAACCGATCGTACTTCTTGATGATGTATTATCTGAGCTTGACAGCCGCCGGCAAGAGTTTTTGCTCAATAAGATAACAGACAGACAAGTTTTTATAAGCTGCTGTGAGCTTGAATCGGTTAAGCTTTTGAAAAACGGCAAATGCTTTGAAATAATTAACGGTCATAAAACAGAAACTAATGTTCGTTGACAAGTAATGTGAATTATTAGAAGCTTATAAAAATAAGCTGATGGCGTTGTGACGAATGTGCTTGATCTTTTTATGCTAAAGTATACAAAACTCCTTTGTGATACGTCAGTATTTCCTTAGCATTTTTGTGTATTATGCCGAAAAAATCTACTGCGTATGTTCGGCACGATCTCTGTGCGGTATTGCCTTGAATATGACAATGCCGGAAATTTTATAGTTTGAGTCTGAACTGATAAAAAATATTAAAAAATTAAAAATTTTTAATTTTTGTTACCTCAAACGGTGATTTTTATGATATAATAATAGAGTGTATATTCTAATGCGTGAAGCTTGTATTATTGTATTTTACGGGGTATTATTTATGTATCTTCATTTAGGTTCGGATGTTGTAGTTCCTAAAAAAAGTATAATAGGAATATTCGATCTTGATACGGCAACTATTTCAAAGCATACAAAAAATTACCTGGCTCTTGCTGAAAAAGAAGGCAGGGTTGTTAATGTATCTTATGAACTGCCAAAGTCTTTTGTTGTGAGCATAGAAAAAGACCGTGCTGTTGTATATATAAGTCAATTGTCGTCTCAGACTCTTAACAAACGTTTCGGATTGCTCGGTTCTTGATTATTCCAAAAAGGGGAAAATAATATGAATAAAAATCTCAGAAGATGTCCTTATTGCGATAGCAGGGTATCATATATAAAATCTTTAACAGAGATCGGAAGCGGTGAACATCTGTGTCCTGCTTGCAAGAAGTATTCTAATATAGAGTACAGCAAAAAAATATATTTGCCTGCCGCTATAATTCTTGTTTTAGCTATTGCTTTGGCAGCAATATTCTTCTTCAGTGATATTAATAAGCATTTGATATTATCTTTTATCGGTATTATTATACCTTTTGGTATTTTTTTCTTTATGATACCGTTGTTTTATATGCTGAAAGTTATACCAAGCGAAGCGAAAACGCCTGTTATAAAGGTCGAACCTGAAAAGAAAAGCAAAACAAAAGAACGCAAGGTCACCGAAACGAAGAACATCAAAGAGTATGACAAACCAGTTGCCCAGAAGCAGAAAGTCAGTGCGGCAAGTACCCAAAATGATGATACGTTTAAGAGTAAATTTCAGAAGTTTGTCAAGACTTATATTATTGTTGATGATGACGAAGACGATAGTACAAATAAAAAAGCCGTTCCCGAAAAGAGCAATAATACAAATGATCTGCACGAAACAGAGCCTGATATAGAAAATACAGAAACAGCCTTTGATGAAGATATTATTGTTGACATAGATTTTGAATACGAAGATATCTCATCATCAACAGAAGAAGAAAAGAAACCGCAGCCGGTAGAGAAACCTGTTGAGAATATTAAGCCTAAAGAAGAAATCAAAACAGTTAAACCCAAGGCAGCAGATATTCCGAAAGTTATTGAGAAAACAGAAACAGCAAATAAGCCTGAACCAGAGAAAAAGGTTTCAGAAGCAGTTGTAACAGAAGAAAAAGCAATTAAGTCACAACTTGTATTTCATAAATTGACAAAATCAAAGGATATTGATTTTGATTATTTGCCTGATTACGGTGAACTTATACTTGTAGATATTTCTGCTAATGAGGAGATCGAGCAGGAGAATGAGGACGATAAAGAGGACGAGGAGATCT
>JAFPLH010000062.1 GCA_017402845.1 Clostridia bacterium | reverse complement strand
TTCAGATGTGCCGTAGATTTAGTCGGCAGACGGCACTTTAAAATCGCCGGCATACTGACGTATGTCAAGATTTTTTGTGCAATATGACGGCTGAAGATACGGTGCAGATGGACGGCGTGAGGTTTTTAGAGGTGCCCTATACTATCACTGATGACAGGGTGCGGCGCAGAGAATTTTTCGCAAAATACCGATAGCCAAACGGATAATCAAGTCACTGAGAGTCACACAGATACACCGATAACCGAAAGCCAAAGCATTACGGCAGCAACAAACACTGAGAAATCTCCTCAGATCGCAGTTGCAGAACCATTTACCGAAGAATACGAAGATATGCCGCTTCGATATAAACCTTATCAAACTTCTGCTTTTAACGATGTAAGAGATTATTTTGTACATGATAAGCTTGGCTCCGCACTTGATATGGATATATACTTAGAGCTGATTGACAAAGAAACAGACGGCTTATATTGTACGGTAAAGAACAACAAAAATGTCTGGCGTGAGGTGGAATTAAAAGCATATACGGAGTATGACACAGATGTTGAGATAAGTGCTTTTGAAATTTTGCTATTGCTCCAAATGATGAGGTTGTTGTAAAGCTCACTCTCAACGCAAAGAAATATGATAAAATAGATAATCTGGGATTTTCGTTTTTCTGCAACGGAATGAATTATTCAGCTTTAGAGCAAACCGCAGATATTAACGAGAAAGAGCAGGAAAAAGATCTCAGCTTTGTTTTGTGGCTTTATTATCTGCATGAAGCGACTTTGTGGGGCGGGGCTCTGCCCCTGCACCCCGCAAGCCTTTTGAAAAAGGCTTGCGCGAAAACTTAATTATGTTGTTGACAGCGATGTCATTATCCCCAAAAAATTATTATTAATACGTTAAAGGTAAAATAATTACTATTATGTTACTTTTTTTATTACATTTAATATATGATTTTTTTGGGTATTGTGATATAATGAATTATTATCTTATGGGCATATCTAAAAATCTTGCGTCGCTCATATGTACCGTATTTTCAGCCGTCATCATACAAAAAACGGTATACTAATTGACAACCTGCCTACTAAATGTACGGCACATCTGAACGATATTTTTAGAACTGCCCTTGTTTTTAAGGGAGGAAATACAAAAATGAAAATGATTTACAACGTAAAGGATAAGCCGAAATTTGGTCAGCTTATCATATTTGCGTTCCAGCAATTGCTTGCGATAATGGCTGCAACAATTGCCGTTCCTATGATAGTAGGCAACGGAATGAGCACTTCGGCAGCACTTTTCGGAGCAGGTGCAGGCACTCTTATCTATGTACTGTTTACGAAGGCTAAAAGTCCGGTGTTTCTCGGTTCGTCCTTTGCGTTTCTGGGATCTATGGCAACTGCTTTCGCCGGTGCTGTTACGTCGTCAGCTTTGGGTTATTTAGGACTTATCATCGGTGCGATCTTTGCGGGACTTGTATATGTAGTTATCGCCGTTATAATTAAGTTTGCCGGTGTAAAGTGGATCTCAAAAATAATGCCCTCAGTTGTTATAGGGCCTATTGTTGCGATCATAGGTCTTTCGCTTGCAGGAAATGCCATAGGCGACCTTAGCACCGTAAATTATACCGAAAATCTTGATGTGAATGATCTTACTATCGTAGAACAGGTTACTACTATTGACGGACAGCAAGCAGAAAAGGCGCTGATTGCAGTTGATGAAAACAATATGCCGATCGACTCTATCTCTGTTATAGCTGATACAGAAACCGGTAAACCTGTTGCCGCTTCCACAAAGCCCGGATCATCATATATAGCTGTTATTTGTGGTCTGGTAACTCTTGCGGTTGTTATGCTCTGCTCAGTATACGGAAAGAAAATGCTAAAGCTTATACCCTTTATTATTGGTATACTCGCCGGTTATCTTGTTGCAACATGCTTTTTCTTTATCGGTAAAGCTACCGGCAACTCTGCTTTGATGATAATAGACTACTCCGCACTGATAAATAATTTTAAAGATATCGGATTTGGCAGCTTTATTGCAGTACCCGACTTTGCATTTATAAAGGCATTTGGTGCTTTTGGCGAGCTCAGCGGCGCATATATAGGAACAATAGCTGTTGCCTATATTCCTGTTGCTTTCGTTGTATTTGCCGAACATATCGCCGATCACAAGAACCTAAGCTCTATTATCGGACAAGACTTGCTTGAAGATCCGGGACTGAGCTGCACTCTCTTAGGCGACGGCATAGGCTCTATGACAGGCGCATTCTTCTGCGGCTGCCCGAACACAACATACGGCGAATCTATCGGCTGTGTTGCAATAACAAAGAATGCTTCGGTTGCTACAATAATCGTTACTGCGTGCGAGGCAATAATAATTTCGTTCATCTCACCGTTTGTAGCCTTTCTCAGCACCATACCAAACAGCGTTATGGGCGGAGTATGTATTGCGCTGTACGGATTTATCGCAGTATCAGGACTTAAAATGATACAGAATGTCAACCTTGACGATAACCGCAATCTCTTTACAGCTTCGGTAATACTTATCGCCGGTGTAGGCGGATTTGCTCTCAACTTCGGCGGAATCAAGCTTACAACAGTAGCTTGTGCGCTGATCTTGGGTATTCTTACAAACATTATGCTTGGCAAAAAAAGCACAAATGAAGAAAGCACAAAAAAGACTTCTAAAAACAAGAAATAATTTCTGTAACCTATGGAACCACTGAATAAATCACGTCCTGCGGACTGAGTACCCCTCTCGCTTGCCTTTTTTAGTCAAATTGCACTCAAATCACTTGAAATACGTCAGTATTACTGCTTGATTTTTGCACAATTTGCCTGAAAAAATTCTAAGCGATACGGGCACTCGATTTAATCAGTGTTTCCCTATAATATATAAACAGAGGGTGAGTAAAAGCTCATCCTCTGTTTTTTCAATATCAAATTTGTATTTTTTGATTTCTTCTTTTAGGCAACACAACATAGAGTTTATGATATATGCTTTTTTATATATTCTACAACCTCTGATTTATCTATACCCAAAGCAAAAGCAAACTCGTCAAAGATCATTTTTTCTGCGATACGAAAATAATTCTCGTCTGAGGCACGCAGTTTCTTTCCGTTTTGAACAAGCTCTTGACGGCGAAGATAAAGAGTTCTTAAAAGCATTATTATTTCGTACTTATCAGCTCTTTTAATTATCCTGCCATATTCCGCTTTACGCTCTGTATCGTTTTCTATCCATATTAATTCGCCGCTGTTTATTTGTGAGATAAGAGTATCAACATCAGATTTTGAACATACCGAACGCAGCTTGCAGACCGCTTTTTGATTATTCGTAGGCACGTAAAAAATATCCTTCTCCGAATTTATAGGCTTGAGAACATAATATTCCTGTTTGTCACCCATAAAATCCAGCGTTTCTATTGAGCTTATTGTACACAGTCCTAAGGCTCCGTACATAACAGCGTCATTGATCTTATACATGAAACATCACCTCTCAAAACAAAAAACGTGTAACAAATAACTGGACTTACGCAGTAATTTGCTACACGTTATATATTTATTATATCTCAGCTTTTTTAAAAATTCAAATGGGAGTTTTGCACAAAAAACAAATTATGGACACCTCTAAAAACCTCTTGCCGCTCATCTGCACCGTATCTTCAGCCGTCATCTTGCACAATAAATCCTTGAAATACGTCAGTATTCCTGCGGATTTATTGTGCAATCTGCCGACTAAATCTACGGCACATCTGAACGACATTAGGTTTTTAGAACTGCCCTTATCTTACCTTGCTTCCCTGAGGAATATCGTCTGCAAATATTACCTTAACATTTCCGTCAGGGCAGTCAGCAGCAAGAATCATACCTTGACTTTCAATGCCGCAAAGCTTTGCCGGCTTTAAGTTGGCAACGATAATAACAGTATGACCTATAAGATCTTCAGGCTTATAATACTGTGCTATACCCGAAGCAACACATCTTTCCCCGATACCGTCGTCAAGAGTGAGCTTTAATAGCTTTTTCGACTTTTTCACAGGCTCGCAGGCTGTGACCTTAGCCGTTCTGAGTTCTGCTTTTGCGAAATCTTCAATGCCGATAAGGGCAACACCCTCACATTTTTCGGCTGGCTTTTCAGCTTCGGCTTTTAATGCCTGCTGTGCTTTTTTTGCATTTTCTGCAATTATCGCATTAAGCTCGTCGATCTCCTTCTGAACATCTATTCTTGGGAAAAGTGCAGCGCCCTTTTTAACTGTTACGTTTTTGTCGAGTACGCCGAACCTGCCTGCATTATCGTATGCTGCACACTCCTTTGAAGCTCCTATCTGCTCCCAGATCTTAGGCATTGTCGAGGGCATAAACGCAGAAAGCAGAGTTGACACTATTCTGATAGTATCAAGAAGATTATACAGTACAGACGCAAGTCTTGCCTTCTGAGTTTCGTCCTTGCCGAGTACCCACGGCGCAGTTTCGTCAATATACTTATTTGCACGTGATACAACATTGAATATCTCTGCAAGAGCATTATTAAGCTGTGTTTTGTCGATATACTCGTCTGTTTTGTTACGCAAAGCAAGAGCGCAGGCAATAAGCTCGCTGTCAAACTCGCCCTCTTGTCTGTCATCAGGCAGAGTACCGCCAAAATATTTTTCAACCATTGCAACCGTTCTTGATACAAGATTACCCAGACCATTTGCCAGATCGGCATTGATCCTCTTTATCAGAACTTCATTCGAGAAAGAGCTGTCAGAGCCTAAAGCCATTTCTCTTAATATATGATAACGTATAGAGTCAGCGCCGTATCTTTCTCCGAGTACGAACGGATCTACAACATTACCCAAGGATTTACTCATTTTCTCGCCGTTAAAGGTGATCCAGCCGTGTACAGCAAGATGTTCGGGCAGGGGCAGATCGAGAGCCATAAGAATAGCCGGCCATATAATAGCGTGGAATCTCATAATATCCTTTGCAACCATATGAACATCAGCAGGCCAGAATTTATTGTAATCGTCAAATCTGCCGTTATCATAACCCAAAGCGGTAATATAGTTTGAGAGAGCGTCAACCCAGACATAAACAACGTGTTTTTCGTCAAACGGTACGGGAATTCCCCACTTAAAGCTTGTACGTGATACGCAGAGATCTTCAAGACCGGGCTTTATGAAATTGTTTACAAGCTCGGTTGCACGAGTTTTCGGGCGAAGATAATCTGTTTCTGTAAGAAGCTTTTCTATTCTGTCTGCAAATGGCGACATTTTAAAGAAATAAGCTTCTTCCTTAGCCTCAATAACATCTCTGCCGCACTCAGGACATTTTCCGTTTACAAGCTGACTTTCTGTCCAGAAGCTTTCGCAGGGGGTACAGTATTTTCCGCTGTACTCGCCTTTATATATATATCCCTTGTCATAAAGCGCCTTGAAAATTTTCTGTACAGATTCAATATGATAGTCGTCGGTAGTTCTAATATATCTGTCGTACTCAACATTCATATAATTCCATAATTTTTTGAATATCTCAACGATCTCGTCAACATACTGTTTCGGGGTAATATTTTTCTCCTTGGCTTTTTGTTCTATCTTCAAGCCGTGTTCGTCCGTACCCGTAAGGAACATAACGTCATAGCCCTGCATACGCTTATAGCGTGCGATAGAGTCACAAGCTACTGTTGTGTAACAGTGACCTATATGCGGATTACCGGACGGATAATATATAGGTGTAGTAATGTAAAATTTTCCTTTACTCATTCTTTCAGCCTCCGTAAAAAAGTATACACACTATTATTATATCAAGTTTCACAAATTTTTCAACTGTTATTTTGATCGCTATTCGCTTGCAGCTCTGCCTAAGAAGTAGTTTTCGATCAATTGCCAGCGTTCGTCAGATGAAAGCTCTGCGGTAAAGAAGTCATTTACAAGCTGTGTTGCGTCCTTTTGACGTCTTGCAAGTTCACTGAGTATGTTGTTGCTGTACTTTCCGTTTGCCAGATAACTAAGCTTTACTGGATCGTTTATTCTTACGAATATTTCAACCTTTGTTCCGCCCTTTATCTCATAAGACGCAAGGTCTAAAAGTTCAAGCATACTAAGTATTTTTGACATATTGCTGCGGCTGCCCTCACCTTGTGGCAGTACATAAGATACATAGCTGTTGTCTTCTCCCCACGGCTTGTATTCCGTGAGTATTCTTATAAAGTTAGTCTTTAAATAATAATAGTTGTTGCCGACTACACGATAAAGCTTTGCGTCACCTGCGTGCGCTCCGCTTTTGCTCTGCAAAAATGCAAGCTTGTCGGTCTGCCGCCTTACTGCTGAGTTTGCAGTAACCTCTATTACAAACATCTCAAAGATAAGCTTTAAATATTCCTTTGCTATATTTATCGGCATACCCTGCGCAAGCTCGAAGAATTTTTCTTCAAAGCGCTCATACTCAAACATTCCTTTTTCTTCCTTTAATGCTCCGAATGTCTGAATAAGCTTGTCGAGAAGTACTTCCGTTAAAGCTGTTACCTCGTCGAAGCTGCGTTTATACTTGACAGACAAACGAACCCTCGGCCAGAAATTCTTTGCAGTACCGCTTGCAAATAAGCTGCCCTCAAAGAATTTTCTCTTGAAATCAGCAAAGGTAAGCTCGCTGAATTCCTGCTCCCAGATCTGAGCCATATCTACTTCATATATATTGCCCACATCAAATGTAGTTGTGTTGTTAAATACGTTATAAGAGCCCTTCTCGCTCGTTGTACGCTCGGCAACTCTGCGAATAAATGCGCTGTATTTTTTTGTAAACTGCTTTTCTATTTCGGGCGATACGCAAACAAAGCTTTTTGTAAACATATTTTTCGGACGTACCTTTATTACGGGGAAGCCGTATTTGCTCTCAAGGTCTTTTTCGATCAATAAAAGTCCGTTCTTCACCTTGTTGTCAATATCGTCCTCAGTGAACAGATAACCGAACACCTCAGGCGAAATAATAAGATTTCTGTGATTCTTTACAGCGTATATATTGTATAGCTTACGCATTATCTCTTTAAGCTGGAACTGCTTTAAGCGTGACAGTCCGTAGAGTATGCGTACATATCGAATATCAATAGGCGAATAGTCTATTCTTGCAGTACCATGTATTTTCGGATCACGGGCTATTCTACCTATCTCTTGTATATAGTCTGCAAGGTTTCCTGTCGGTGCAAAATGGTAGCAGTTTGCAATATCTTTAACGTCAATTCCCATGCCATAAGCCTTTGTGCATATCATAACCGTTCTTTTGCCCGTTCTGAATGCGTCTTGATACAAATTCTTTTGATTGTTATTCAGCTTGCCGTGATACATAGCAACTTTGTCTGCATAGCTGCTTGTTACTCTGCGTGTGATCTCGCCAACCTGTGTGGTATAAGGACAATATACAAGAGTTTTTTCGCCCTTCTCGACAAACTCCTCGATCGCTTTTACTGTGTGCTCAAGCTTTAAGTCTTCAAACGAACCTTTTTTATCGCCAATTTCAAATCGTCTTATATCAAAGGTAATGTTTTTACGCTTTACATCACCTAATAGTATTTGTGTATGCTGCATACCCAGAGATTCGGCTGTTTCTGTTACAACATCATCTTTGCCGCCGAAAACTGCGGTTGCAGTAAGGCATAGAATAGGACAGTTGTATCCGTTTCTTCTTGCGCCTGCAAGGTAATCGCCCAAAAACCAATAGTCTACACGGAAATCTCTGCCCCATGATGTTACCGTGTGCGCCTCGTCTACAACAAACAAGCCAAGCTTTCTGTCGCCTAAAAGAGTATTCAACGGGCACGAAAGCAGCAGCTCGGGCGCTAAGTATACAATGGATTTTTCGCCTTTTTTGATCTGTGCGCTTATTTGCTCACGTTCGCTGTATGAAAGCGATGAGTTCAGAAAAGCCGCATGAGTAACACCCTTTTGCTCTAAGTTTTCAACCTGATCTCTCATCAAAGCGATAAGCGGGCTTACAACTATTGTAACGGCTTTGTATTCCTCTGCCAGATATATTGCGGGCAGCTGAAACAGCAAAGATTTTCCTGCGCCGGTAGGTGCGGTAATAAAATAGTTTTTATACATCTTGTCACCCGAAACGGCTTTTTCGCATTGAGATACTATATCGGCTATAACAGCTTCCTGCGAAATTTCGATTGTTTCGTTTGACTTCTGCGGAGATTTATAAAAGCTTAACATTCTGAATGCTGCCGACTCTCCGTGCAGACGCTGCAATACGGGTAAAAATGTACGTGTTTGTTTTTTTATACTCTCGAAAGCGTCATACTGCTTTACGGCTGCATTTATACCGATAAAGCGCAATAATGATACAAACGGCTCTATTAATCCTGCGCCTGCGTTGTTCTCAGAGCATACTATCGTAAGATCATTACATGAATTACCGTTCTGAACATCTATAATACATTGCTGCATTTCGCTTGAAAAAATTTCGATCTCGTTTTCAGGATAGCTTGAATACTGCGTTTCCTGCTCGTCCTTTTCAAACAAAGGTATAACATTATACTTCTTGTTGGCAGTTTTTTCTATATACTTTATACCGTATACATCACCGCAAAGAATTTCCGAATCAGAGTAAAAATGCGTGCAGGCTTCTATCTCTTTCGGTATGCTGCGCTCGTCAGATTTGAAATAGCTGTAAAGAGCAGCCTTTTTGTCGTTTGAAATAACCGTGGGATACATACCGAAAAACAGGTTATTGTCAATAATAACGATATTTCTGTCTGTTAATGATACATCAGTATTAAGTGTATCGGCAACAGAAAGATATTGCTCATACAGACATACAAGTACGGGGGCTTTACAAGTAATAAGCTGTACTAAAAAGTTTTTTGCATTTTCATAAATATTATCCACATCAAGCGGAAGTGACGGAATAATACATTCACACTTAATTTCAGCCGCCCAGTCTGTGATAATATCCAGTGAATAATCGGCAAAGCCTTTAAACACAAGCATAGAATTATTGTCATGCTCTGATCTTATTACATTCAGACGGGAAATCAGATATTCTTTATATGTATTCACAGTTATCAGCTCCTTAAAAACCTTATTATTTTATTGTACAATGTTTGACAAAAAAAGTCAATCAGAAACTCACGGTTGTTGAACGAGTAAAGAAATTGTGAATAATTAAAGTTTTTTGTCAAACCTTTTTTCAAAAAAGGTTGCGGCGTTCTAAGGGGCAGCGAGTCTCGCCTGCCGGCTCGGTCGGTGCTTCTGCTTCGCAGAGTTCTCCACCGGAGAACCGCACACCCTTAGCCGCCGGAGACACGCTCCAGCCCTTTGCAAGGGGTGAATTTCAACACAGTCCGCAGGGCGGTGTT
>JAFPLH010000061.1 GCA_017402845.1 Clostridia bacterium | reverse complement strand
TGGTCTTGATGTTGGAATGGCTCACCAGGTTGCCCACCATAGCTTTCTTGCCGCAGATTTCGCACTGTTTACCCATGATATATCCTCCATAGAAGCCCAAGGGGGCCGGAACGTTCCTGAAAATATGCCTCCAACAGGCAGGACTGACAGTCATCGTTCCATTTCGGAATAAGTATTGCCACGATTACAAAATGCCTCAGAAAAATCTTGCTTCAATTCAATTGCTTTTGAATAGTCCTCTAAAGCTTTGTCATACTGTTTCATTTCGGAATAAGTATTGCCACGATTATAAAATGCCTCAGAAAAATCCTGCTTCAATTCAATTGCTTTAGAATAATATTCTATTGCTTTATCTGTTTCATTAGCTTCACTTGCGCTGAAACCTTTTAGTAGATAATCCCATGCTGTTAGTTTTTTGTTTTCTTCTTTTTGATTTTGTGCTTCTTTAATAAGATTATCGAGCTTTACAATTTCTTCTATTAATTCTTTGCCGCTGCCGGTTGTTTGATTGATCGTATCCTTTTGTTTTATCAAATCTATATATTTGTTGTAGATCTCGGTATTTCGATCGTCTAAGTATTTTTTAACATAATTGGGCATTATTTCGTCCTTAAACATCTCATTTCCTATTGCAAGCATTACAGCGTCAAATCCTGCGGTCTTTACAAAATAACCGTTTTTGTTTTTCACAAGCTTTTGTATTTTTTCGTCCGGAAATTCACCGCCTTCATAATAACACCAGTATATACCGTTTTTCATTCTTACGTTCTTGTTTTTCAGAAGCTTCATTAAGCTTTTATCGCCGCCGCCGTAACCGATCACGATAGGAGTGTAAATAGAAAAAATAGATGTTAAAACAGCCGCCCAATTACCTTTCAAGCCTTTTGTTTCTTTAGGTGTATTAAGAGGATCAAAAAACAATCCTCTGTGAATTTTTGCGACAATGGGACGTTTTATATTCGGGTTGTTTGCAAACTCAGCGAGAGCTTCATGGTTGATAACGAGAGGTTTTTTATCAGTAAATATAAACAATGAATCCTCTGTTAATGTGTCAAAATTCGTTGTGATAACAAAATTACTGCCTGTATCGCTTGTTAAAAACTGCGCAAGCGCATTATAGCCCAAGCTCGGAATAGCTTTCGAGAGAATATCTTCAAAGAAATAATATCCGTTTCGATACTGCGGATAAAAACGCAGGGTGTATATATCAAAATAATACTCACTCGAAAGCTTTTCATTTTCTTTCAAGTTATTCCACTTTTCAAGAATTTCGTTCTTAAAGTCATATTTCAGCTTTCCGGCTTCTTTTAGATTTTTTGCATTCTCACATACTACGTCAAATCCCGGATTTTTTTCCATATCACGCATCCAGTCGCTTTCAAGATCTTTACCGGAAGGAATACCGGAAGTGACCGAAGCACCCGAACCGAGAATAAAGCAAAAGCGTTCTCCGCTTTTATGTCCTTCTTTTATAGTGCTGACGAGTGTGGGAGTATTTATTATTCTGTAATTTTCGGTGATGTTAGACATAATTATCAATTCCTCTGTGAAATTTATGTATTCAGTATAACATAACAATGTCGAAAAATCAAGAAAATCTAATTGCTTTTTGAAATAATTCTTTTTTTCTTAGGGCGATACCGCACAAAGATTGTGATTTTGTGAACAGTATAATACATATATTTTTTGGCATACTAAGGAACTGTGCAGAAATAACTTATGCATTTATGCTTGCCTAAATTGCACAGCCTATTCCTGCATAGTTCCTAAGTAAAAAACCGAGGTATAAACATGGAAATTATAAAAGTGATAGTATTATCGTTTGTATCGGCAGCGGTACTCTTTGTTATTGCAAAAATAATAGGACACAAGCAGATGTCGCAGCTTGACCTGTTCGATTATATAACAGGTATTACAATAGGCTCAATAGCGGCAGAGCTTGCAACAAATCTTGATAAGCCGTGGTGGAAGCCGCTTATCTCAATGATAACTTACGGTATGATCACCGCAGCGCTTAATATTGTAACGGAGAAATATCCGAGATCGAGAAAATACATTAACGGTACACCTACCATAATAATGAATAAGGGGAAGATCTATCGAAGCAATCTGAAAAAGGCTAAACTGGAATTGAGTGAATTTCTGATGATGTGCCGTCAGGAGGGTTACTTTGATCTTACCGAAATACAAACGGCAATATTCGAGTGCAACGGAAAGCTTACGATCTTGCCTGTCAGTACGAAAAGACCGATAAATCCTGAGGATATAAGCCTTATGCCTAAGGAGAGTTCATTTCAGACCGAAGTGATCATGGACGGACGTATACTTGAAGAAAATCTGAAAAGAATGGGACTTGATTCCGGCTGGCTGCAAAAACAGGTCAAAGCACAAGGATATACTGCCGGTGAAATACTGCTTGGAGTATGTGACGAAAACAATAGTCTGACTTTATATCAAAATGAATAGGGGGCAGGGAAGCAGTAAAAACAGCTTGCATATTTATATATGTTTAGGTATAATTGATTTATATCAACTGTTGAGAAGGGTAGAAAAAACAAAAAAGAAGGGGGAACACTACCTATGAAGAACAAAAAAGCGCCATACATTATTGAAATGATGTTTAAAAACAAAAGGATCGCTTGTGCGGCAATGACGGTAATTATGCTTTTAAGCATGCTTTCAGGCTGTATATTCGACATTGACGATCTGTACATAGAAGATACAGCGGACAACGCACCTTATGACCATAGCAGCACATATACGCTTATGGTTTATCTTTGCGGCTCTGATCTTGAAAGCAGCTGGGGACTTGCAACAGCCGATCTGCGTGAGATGATAGAGGGCTACAACGGCAATGAAAGCGTGAATATCATTGTACAAACAGGCGGTTCATACTTCTGGCATAATTACAGCGTAAAGGGCGATTCCTGCCAGAGATTCAAGGTAACAAGAAATACTATCGAGCTTATAGACGATACATTAGGCGACCGTCCTATGAACGAGGGCAAAACGCTCAGCGACTTTATTTCGTATACTGCCGCAAATTATCCTGCCGATAGATACGGTCTTATTCTATGGAATCACGGCGGCGGTTCAGCAGGCGGCTTCGGTTATGACGAAAAGCACGGTAAAGAAATGATGAGTCTGAACGATTTTTCAAACGCTCTGAAAACGGCTGATACAAGGTTTGATTTTATCGGCTTCGACGCTTGCTTAATGGGCGGCTTTGAAACGTGTCTTGCCGTAGCGCCTTATACAAAATATCTTATAGCCTCGCAGGAGTCAGAGCCCGGCTGCGGTTGGTACTATAACGACTTTGTATCAACTCTTTCTGCTTCTCCGTCATCAGATGTGACTGAGCTTGGCAAGATAATAATAGATACATACATTGAAAAAGCATTTGAAAGCGATCCTTCTATGTACTCAACACTTGGCATGTTCGATACAGAAAAGGTAGTATCCGCACTTCTTCCGGCGGTAAATGAGTTGTCGCTGTCATACACAAAAATTCTGGCAGACGGCGATTACAAAACACTCTCAAAGCATCGCGCAGAGGTCAGAGAAATGGCGAGCGAATATGATTATGTTGATCTCTACTCAGTTGCGGAGTCGAACAACGACGAAAACTTAAAGAATGCTCTTGCAGAATCAACCGTTTATTTTTCGTCAACGAGCAACGGCAGCGGCGACAACGGCTTGTCGATATATTATCCTTATCACGATCTTTCGCATGTTGACGAAGCTGTTGAGTTTTACGAAGATGTAGAGTATGACGTTGACTTTGATACGTTTATCGACATTTTTGTAAATATTATGGCAGTAGGTCAGATCTTGCTTGACAGTAACGTAAATGATTCTGACTATCTTGATTACGACTGGTTCGGTCTGTTTAGTGAAAGTGAAGATACAGAAGCTTCAGAAGATCTGTTCAGTAGTGATCTGTGGGATGATACATTACTTGAGGAATACGGCGAGTCGTATTTTAAAGAGAATACAAACGAGTTTGAAAGCCTTGAGATCAAAA
Organism: Clostridia bacterium; assembly: GCA_017402845.1. GTDB lineage: Bacteria > Bacillota > Clostridia > Oscillospirales > Acutalibacteraceae > RUG592. The sequence continues at coordinate 50,648 of JAFPLH010000061.1, read as the reverse complement.
AGTCGGGCGACAATTATATTCTCGAATTGTCAGACGACGATTGGGAGAATATAACTAACCTTACTCTGAACTGTATTGCAGATTACGGTGATAATTATCTTGATTTCGGCGCTGATGATTATTGGGAGCTTGACGAAAAAGATAACCTGATAGTAGGTTATAATCAGACATGGGTAGCGCTTGACGGCTGTATAGTACCGTTCTATTTTGAGGAGAGATACGAAACGGACGAGTATTATCTTACAAGCGGATATGTACCCTGTATATACAACGACAAAGAAGCTGAAATAGTTGTTGCATGGGATACAGAAAATCCGTCAGGTTATGTTGCAGGTATCAGAATGGTATACAGCAACGATCAGATCGCCTCAAAGGGGCTTATTCAGCCAAAGGCGGGAGATGTATTCAGCCCTAAATATGATGTATACGATAAAGACATGAATTATGTTGAAACAATCACGTTTGAAGAAGAAAAGCTCACTGTCGGAGATAAGATAGAGGTATCATATGAAGATGTAACAGAACAGCTTGGAAGTACGTATATTTATTACTGCATTACTGATATTTTCAATAATGATAAATTCACAGAATATGTAGAATATGAAGAATAAATACAATTTTGAAAGCCGTCGATACATGAAAGAAATCTTGACTTATTATAAGTATAGTGGTATAATACTTTGTGCAAAATCTATATATAAGGGCATTACGGCAGGTTTTTAGAGATGCCCACAAGTATAAACGGAGATGATGTTTTGGATTTTTTTGAACATTTGGACACGGAGTTTTCCAAGTCTAAGGAAGCGTTTCTGTACTCATTGAGAAGATTACCTGCTGCTAAAACTATTGTTATAAATCTGGGACTAAGCAGCTTGACATACGATACAGGATTTTATAATATCAGAAGCCTTAGAAATTTTATTGCAGATATTGCCGAGCTTATCAACTCTGATTCGAGAAAGCGTATAGTTATTGTTGTATCTGATTCGATCAATAATACAAAGCAGCAGTATCTCGCTTTGCAGGACATTAAGAAAAGCAAAAAGAAGTCTGATTCCAGATCTGCCAATAGTGACGCGACTATCGAGAGTCTGACCACAGATTCAAGACTGTATTCAGCTTTGATATCTATGGTTCACAGTGATGTAGTAAATCTGTTCTATGACGGATTTTCTAATTATAATCTGAGAGCAATAGGCTTTTCTATATCGTCGAACGACGCTGATGTTGTAGGCGAGCTTAAACGCTTTTATAAATCTATCGAGAGTGTGGCGTTTAAATCTATGGACGACGCACAGAAAATTGAAGCTATCAAGGAGTTAATACATTCAAACAGAAATATTACTCAGAATACCGGCTTTAAGTCGCTCACGCAAAAAACATCAGATACTATAAAGGGTTTATTCAAGGCGTATCCCCGAACAATACCCATTATTATGGAGGATATTTCGCAGAAGGATAATTCTTTTGAAGATGATGACGATTTTGCTGCAAAAATTGCTGTTGCGATAAATGCAGATGTTATGGTATCAATATCGAAAAAGGGTATGCTGTATACAGTTGATCCGTTTAACAGCAGCAGAGCATTACCTTTTTATTGTTACGATACAAGCCGTAACGCTCCTTTTTCTGAGTCGAGAAAAAAAGATCTGTCGAAAAAGATAAACGCAGCTAAAACCGTAAACAGTCACACAAGACCTATACCCATGCTGCTTACATCTTATAATGCTCCGTTTACTATTTCTAATATGTTTTCGGCAGAGAAAATAAATGATATATGCGTAAACGGTTCATTCCCGTTTTTTACTATTCTTATCAATACCGATAAGATACTTCGTTTTTCAAGCGACATTTCTTTACCAATAGAAAGCCGTCATATAGCAGGCTCTGTTATCGTTGATAAATGCGCAGCAGAAGCACTGTCGAATAAGAGCAGTTTGCTGTCGGTGGGTATTATCAGAATAGAAGGTACCTTTGATGATAAAACAACGGTGTCTATCCTGAATGAAGACTTAGTTGAGATCGGCAGAGGCGTAACTGATTACAGCAGCGAAGAATTACAAAGCATAATCGACGAAAACAGGTCTGTAACTGTAATTAATCGTACAAAAATGCGAATTAATGGAAATAGTCTTTGAGGTAGTAACGGCATGAATATTGATTTGCATAAAAAAAGAATAGTAATAAAAATCGGAACGTCATCATTAACATATGAAAGCGGACAATTAAACTATCGCCATATCGAAGAAATGACAAACGTGATTTGTGATCTGAAAAATATGGGCAATCAGGTAGTATTAGTTTCGTCCGGTGCATCGGGAGTAGGCTTAGGCAAGCTGGGATTATCGAAAAAGCCTGATGAATCTTCTAAAAAAAGAGTATTGGCTGCCGCAGGACAAAGCGGATTAATGGCTATGTATGAATCTTTTTTCGGAAGATATAACTGCAAGGTAGCGCAGATACTTCTGACAAAATCTGTATTGAATGACGCAGAGAAGGCCGAAAGCATACAGAAGTCTTTTGAAGAAATGTTTAATTACGGTGTACTGCCCATAATCAACGAAAATGACGTTATTGCGTCTGATAAGCCCGATTCAAATGATGTGTTCGGAGATAACGATACACTTTCTGCTTGTGTGGCAGTATTTGTAAAAGCTGATCTGCTGATAATCTGGTCTGATATTGACGGATTGTACGACAAAGATCCTCGAAGCCATGAAGACGCAAAGTTTATTCCCGTAGTGGAAAAGGTTACAGAGGAGATATATAATATGGCAGGCGGCGCAGGAACAGCAAGAGGAAAAGGCGGAATGCTGACTAAGCTTAATGCTGCTCGTATTGCTAATGAATCCGGAGTTGATATGGTAATAGCCAACAGCAGCAAACCGGAGCTGTTGTATGATATGGTTGAGGGCAAGTCGGTAGGAACATTATTCAAGGCGAGTGTTCAGCAATAAAAAAGCAATTTAGAGGTGCCCTTCATTGATATACAAGTTCAAATAAAAATGATGAAGTAAAATTTTGTGGTTGCTTCATTGATCTTATAGCCGTCACCACAACGGCATGGTTGTTATTATGAAAATTTCAAATATGTTAGGTCAGCGTTATAAAGAAACGCCGGCAGAATGTCGTATTACAAGCCATATATTTATGATTCGCGGCGGATATATGAAAAGAGTAGGAGAAGGCATATACTCTCTTTTGCCGCCCGGTTTAAGAATTATCAAGAAGATCGAGAACATCATTCGTGAAGAAATGAACAGAATTGACGGACAAGAGGTTCTGCTTCCGGTAGCAATGCCGGCTACACTCTGGAAAGAGTCTGGACGTTATTACAGTATCGGTTCAGAGCTTTTAAGATTCAAGGATCGCGGCGATGTTGATATGGTACTCGGTATGACTCACGAAGAAGCCGTTGTACATCTTGCAAGACATACTGCTGAGTCCTATATGAATTATCCGTTTATGGTGTATCAGATACAGACAAAATTCCGTGATGAACCTCGTTCGAGAGGCGGTCTTATAAGAGTAAGAGAATTTACAATGAAAGATGCTTACTCATTCCACCTCACACAAGAAGATCTGGAGGAATACTATCAGAAGTGTTATCATGCCTATGAGAGAATATTTGCAAGAGCAGGTGTTCCGGAGGTTATAGCGGTAAAATCAGATTCCGGTATGATGGGCGGCAAGGTAGCACACGAATTTATGCTTATAACAGATATCGGAGAAGACAGACTTGTAGTGTGTGATTCATGCGATTTCCGTTCAAATATGGAGGTTGCAGAGTGCATTACAGAGAACAGCAGCGCAGAAGATGCAGACTTAGAGTGTGTACATACACCCGGCTTTAAAACGATAGATGAGATCTGCAATTTCCTTTCGGTTACTCCCGAACAGACTTGTAAGGCAGTAATATATCTTAAAAAGAAGTCTTATGAACCCGTTATAGTATTTATCAGAGGCGATCTTGAAGTAAACGAAACAAAAGTGCAGAATTATCTCAGAGAGGAAATCATAGAAGACGATGGTACTACCGATACAGGCATTGTATACGGCTTTGCAGGTCCTATGGAGCTTAATCTGAAAAAGGGCACAGTACTTTTTGATAAGTCTTTAAAGGGTACACACAACTTGGTTTGCGGTGCAAACAAGGTTGATTATCATTATAAAGGCTTTACCCCTGAAAGAGAGATGGGCGAAATTGAATTTGTTGATTTTGCTAAAGCGTATAACGGTTCTATCTGCCCATGCTGCGGCAAGAAAACTATCAGTATTACAAGAGGTATCGAGGTAGGTAATATCTTCCAGCTTGGTACAAAGTATACAGAAACAATGGATATGCAGTACATAGACAAAAACGGTGCTTTGCAATATCCGATAATGGGCTGTTACGGTATAGGCGTAGGCAGATTGGCTGCGTCTGTATGTGAAGCCCGTCATGATGAAAACGGTCCGATCTGGCCAATATCAATTGCGCCTTGGCAGGTTCACATCTGCGCTATTCGTGCAGATAAAGAGGAGGTCGCTCAGGTTTCCGATGCTTTATATAACGATCTTATGTCAAAGGGCGTTGAGGTATTGTATGACGATAGAAAAGTGAGTGCAGGCGTAATGTTTGCAGACGCCGATCTTATGGGAATACCTGTTCGTGTAGTTGTAAGCCCCAAGACAGTTTCAAGAGGTGTGGTTGAGATCGCATTCAGAGATAAGTCCTATAAGGCTGACGCAGCTATTGCAGACGCACCCGAAATGATAAAGAATATCATCGCAGATGAGCTGAAAAAGCTTGAACCGCAGCTCTGATATCTGATGTTTGTTTGAGAACAGAAAAAGCTTTCAATAAAAAAACAACAGGCACATAACCGAAATAACAAACGGTTATGTGCCTGCTTTAGTTAGATCTTATCTCTTAGATATTAAAGCACTTTAAAATATCCTTGATCTCTCCGATAACGAAAGTAACATCGTCGCTAATAAATTGCGTGTCGGGCATAGGAATGAATACTTCGCCGTTTCTTTTTATCGTAAGAATGTTTACGTTGTATTTCTTTCGTATGTCGATTTGCGAAAGAGTTTTTCCGAACCATTTTTTCGGCACCTTCATTTCGTAGATCGAATAATTGCTGTCAAGCTGGATAAAATCAAGAATGGTATCAGATGCATATTTTGTTGCAAATCTTATTGCAGTTTGCTTTTCAGGGTATGCAACCTCGTCAGCGCCTACCATTTGCAGGAATTTCATTTGTACGTCATTTGTAGCACGAGCCATTACAAACTCTGCGCCGAGTTCTTTAAGTGTGCATGTAGTTTCGAGAGATGTCTGAAAAAGTCCGCCGACTGCTACAATACAGACGTCAAAGTTATTAACGCCGAGCGACTCCAGCATTTCTTTGTTAGAGCAGTCACCGATTCTCGCCCCCGAAACATAAGGCATAATGTCATTTATTCGTTCTTCGTTTGTATCAACTGCAAGAACGTCACAGTTAAGCTCACTCATTCTTTTTGCGATTGCGCTTCCGAATTCTCCCATACCGAGTATCAGAACAGATTTCATTTTTTATTCTCCTTTCGATTATCCCACAGATATTTTTTCAAGCGGCAATTTAACCTTCTTGTTTTCAGATGTTGAAACTGCGGCGTATATCATAGTGAGTCCGCCTACACGACCGAAAAACATCAGAAACATAAGTATTCCTTTTGATATCATATGAAGCTTTGTCGTTATTCCCAGAGTAAGACCGACTGTACCTACTGCTGAGCCTGTTTCAAACAGACAAGTCAGCAAAGGCAGGTTTTCAACTCTGCTTATAATAATTCCGCTTGTTAAAAACAAGAATAAGTACATAAACAGAATAGCGCCGGCATTTCTTACAGCGTCGTCGGGCACTCTGCGGCCAAAGCACTGAACGTCATTTCTGCGGCTGAATACAGTTATTGCAGACAAGAACAACACAGCGAATGTAGCAGTTTTTAGACCGCCTGCCGTAGATCCCGGAGAACCGCCGATTATCATAAGCATAATCATTAAAAGTGTACCCGATTCGTCCATCTGAGAAAGATCCTGCGTATTAAAGCCTGCTGTTCTTGTGGTTACCGATTGAAATGCAGAGCTTATTATTCTGTCTTTCATTCCGAGATCGCAGTATTCAAAGAAAAAGAAGTAAATTGCAGGAATAACTATCAATATTAATGAAGTAGTTAATACGACCTTGGTTTGCAGGGAATATTTGTTGAACTTTGTTTTGTATGTTTTAATATCGCCCCATACAAGAAAGCCAATACCGCCGATAATAATAAGCAGCATTATAATAATATTAAAGTATACGTTACCGCTGTATGTTGTAAGTGAAGAAAATTGTTCTCTCACGCCCATAAGGTCAAAACCGGCATTGCAAAATGCAGATATGGAATGAAAAAGCGAATAACCTATACCTTTAATAATACCGAAGTCTTTACAGAAAACAGGGGCAAGGCATATTGCGCCGATAAGCTCAATTATAGCCGAGCCTGTCAGAATGAACGAGGTAAGCTTCACAATACCTCCGACCTGCGGCGCAGAGATAGACTCCTGCATTGTGCTGCGCTGACTAAAGCTTATCTTTTTTCCTGTAAGCTTGATAATTGCAAGTCCGATCGTGATAACACCCATTCCGCCTATCTGTATAAGCGTTATTATTACGCATTTTCCGAACAAAGACCAGTATGTAGCAGTATCTTTTACAATAAGTCCCGTAACACAGGTAGCTGATACGGCTGTAAAAAGACAGTCAAAAAACGGCGTCACGCATCTTTGCTGTGACGAAATAGGCAGCATCAATAAGAATGTGCCTGCAAGTATTAGTCCAAAAAAACTCATAAGAATGATCTGAAAAGACGTTCTGCCTTTTCGTATTTTTTCTTTTAGCTTTTTGTCCTTCGGTAATACTTCCATAATTCACCTCAGATTATAAAATTTTAAAAAGATTATACCACTCAATTGTTAATAAAATATTAACGGGAAGGTATTATTATAAAAAAATGCATAGACTGAATAATATTACATTTACACAAACTGTACAAATATATTGAAGTATTCAGAAAGAAATGATATAATAATGTCAATTACTCAATTACAAAAAATTCGGAGGAATAAGCAAATGGAATATAAAAGAGTAACAAAAGATAATATAGAAAAAGAGCATATATGCTGTGCTATTTCAAACAACAAAGATATACAGGTATCTTCAAAAAAAGAGTGGCTGACAGAACGCTTTGACGAGGGACTTGTTTTTCTGAAAAGCGTAGAAAGGGGAAAATGCTTTATCGAGTATATCCCTGCTGAAAATGCGTGGGTTCCTATACAGGCAGAAGGGTATATGTATATAGACTGCCTTTGGGTATCGGGAGCATTTAAGGGGCATGGATACTCAAACGATCTGCTCAATGAGTGCATTTCTGACAGTAAAGCAAGCGGCAAAAAAGGCTTGTGTATATTATCTGCCGCAAAGAAAAAGCCGTTTCTTGCAGATCCGAAGTATTTAAAGTACAAAGGCTTTTCGGTATGCGACGAATCCGAGAACGGTATTCAGTTGTGGTATTTACCTTTTGAAGAAAATGCCGATAAGCCAAAGTTTAGGGAATGTGCAAAAAATCCTGTTATTGATGAAAAAGGCTTTGTTTTGTATTATACGAGTCAGTGTCCGTTCAATGCAAAGTATGTGCCGATAGTATCAAGTACCGCAAAAGAAAAGAACGTAGATTTTAAGGCGGTACATCTTAGTACAAAAGAAGAAGCGCAAAATGCGCCTACTCCTGTTACAACATACGCTTTATTCTATAACGGAAAATATCTGACAAACGAACAGATGAACGATAAAAAGTTTTTAAAGCTATTATCGTCATTGAATATTGAATAAAACTGTGTCGAGAAGGTGCAGCTATGTATTAGCGGCAAAGTGCCGTCTGCACAAAAGCACAGAGAAGCTTAAAAAATAATTCTTTACTTTTTTACTGTAACATAATATAATAAACAGTGGAGTATAAAACAATTGAGAGGTAATTTATATGATACAGTTTGAAGAATTAAAGCTTGCAGTTGAACAGCTTCTTCCCGATATAAAAGATCTTGCAGACGCTTTGGGACTAAAAGCGTGTGAATCCGAGATAGAACAGCTTGAGTATAAAGCAGCAGAACCGGGATTCTGGGACGATCCTGAGGAGTCACAAAAAATATTACAGCGCACAGGTACACTTAAAAATAAAGTCGATAATTACAATAAATTGCTAACAGCTTATGACGATACTCTTGCTTTGATCGAAATGGGAGACGAAGAAGAAGATCTGTCTATTCTTGACGAGGCAAAGTCGGAGTACGAAAGCCTGAAATCTGATCTTGAAGCACAGCGCTTGTCTACGCTGCTGACCGGAGAATATGACAATAACAATGCAATTCTGACATTCCATGCAGGCAGCGGCGGCACAGAGGCTCAGGACTGGGCAGAAATGCTTTTCAGAATGTACGGCCGCTGGGCAGAAAAGCATAATTTCAAGGTAAAAACGATAGACTATCTTGACGGCGATACAGCAGGCTTAAAGAGTGCTGTTTTGCTTGTGGAGGGTGAAAACGCTTACGGCTATTTAAAGAGCGAAGCAGGCGTACACAGGCTTGTAAGAATATCGCCTTTCGATGCGTCCGGCAGAAGACAAACGTCGTTTGCTTCTCTTGAGGTAATGCCTGAGATAGAAAAGGACGTTAATATTACTATTCCACCTGAGGATATTCAGATGGACGTTTACAGATCAAGCGGCGCTGGCGGTCAGAAGGTAAATAAAACATCTTCTGCCGTTCGACTTACTCATATTCCGACAGGTATCGTAGTTTCTTCACAGATAGAGAGAAATCAGTTCCAGAACAGAGATATTGCAATGAAAATGCTTATCTCAAAGCTTGTTGAAATAAAAGAGAAAGAACACCTCGAAAAGATAGAGGATATTAAGGGCGTTCAGAAAGAGATCACTTGGGGCAGTCAGATCCGTTCTTATGTATTTATGCCTTATACGCTTGTTAAAGACCACAGAACAAAGTTTGAATCTTCAAATATAACAGGCGTTATGGACGGAGAAATAGACGGATTTATCAACGCTTATCTAAAAGCAGAGAGTCAGGGCGAGCTTCAGGACGGTGAATAATCGGTCTGTTTTGCACAAAATTTGCTCCCATGTTTTTTTGCTATTGCAAAATGATGATAATTATTGTAAAATAACATCAGAAAAACTCTTTGGAGGTGGATTTTATGAGATGTCCGTACTGCTCGCATGACGAGAGCAAGGTCATTGACTCACGCCCTGCCGACGACGGTGAAAGAATCAGAAGACGCAGAGAGTGTCTGAAGTGCGGAAGAAGATTTACCACACACGAAACAGTTGAAACAATACCGCTGATCGTGGTAAAGCGTGATAAGTCGAGAGAGCCTTTTGACAGAAGTAAACTGATGTCAGGACTTTTGCGTGCATGTGAAAAGCGTCCTGTTCCGTTTGAAACGATAGAGGGAATTACGAACGAAATAGAAACAAAGCTTCAAAGCTCATTGGAGCGAGAGGTTACCGCTGCAAAAATAGGTGAATTGGCAATGGAATCTCTTAAATCTATCGACGAGGTCTCTTATGTGCGTTTTGCGTCGGTATATCGTCAGTTTAAAGATATCAATACTTTTTTAGAGGAGTTAAACAAGCTTCTTACCGAAAAATAAAAATCAGAGTCTGACAATTGTTCAGACTCTTTTTTTATTAGGGAAACACTGATTAAATCGAGTACCCGTATCGCTTAGTATTTTTTCAGGCAAATTGTGCGAAAATCACGCCGGAATACTGACGTATTTCAAGTGATTTGAGTGCAATTTGTCTAAAAAAGGCAAGCGAGAGGGGTACTCAGTCCGCAGGAGGTGATTTATTCAGTGGTTCCTTAGTATAATAAGCTTGCTTATGAAAACCTGTTTCGATCACCTGAATTACGGCAGGGCGTTAGAATACGCATAAATAATTTATAATATGATTGACTTTTATAATAAAAAAGTATAAAATGTATGTTGAAATATAAAATCGGAGGAATTATCTATGAAAGCTGTTATAACGGTAATAGGTAAAGATACTGTCGGCATTCTTGCTGGTGTTTCCGGAGAATGTGCAAAGCATGGAGCAAATGTAATTGAGGTAACACAGTCTGTTATGCAGGATATGTTTGCTATGATTATGATGGTTGATATCTCAAAATGTAATGTTCCGTTCAAAGAATTGGCAGAGGGCTTGAACAAAATAGGCGAACAATTTGGTGTTAAAGTTCATGTTACGCATGAAGAGCTTTTTAATACTATGTACCGAGTATAAATGAAAGGATATTTTTGATGATTAATACTAATGATATTCTTGAAACAATAAATATGATCGAAAATGAGAACTTCGACGTTAGAACAATAACCATGGGAATTTCTCTGCTTGATTGTATTGATGAAGATATAGAAAAGGCTTGCACAAAGGTTTATGATAAGATTTGCCGTTATGCGAAAGACCTCGTAAAAACCGGTGAAGATATAAGCATTGATTACGGTATTCCGATAATACATAAGAGAATTTCCGTAACGCCGATAGCTATGCTTGCTTCGGCTTGTCAGTCGTCGAAAACGGTGCGTTTCGCACAAACGCTCGATCGTGCAGCCAAAGAGGTAGGAGTAAACTTTATCGGCGGTTATACCGCTTTGTGTCATAAGGGATTTTCAGCAGGCGATTATGCTTTGATAGAAAGTATTCCAGAGGCTTTGTCGGTTACTGACAGAGTGTGCTCATCTGTAAATATCGGTTCCACAAAAGCGGGAATCAATATGGACGCAGTTGCAAAAATGGGTAAGATAATCAAAGAAACCGCACAGCTTACAGCAGACAGAGATTGCATTGGTGCTGCAAAGCTTGTCGTATTCTGCAATGCTCCTGAAGATAATCCGTTTATGGCAGGTGCTTTTCACGGCGTAGGCGAACCCGAAAGCGTAATAAATGTCGGCGTATCAGGTCCGGGCGTTGTAAGAGCAGCACTTGCAAAGGCTCCCGACTGCGATATAACAGATGTTGCCGATATTGTTAAGAAAACAGCATTTAAAATAACCCGTGTCGGTCAGCTTGTGGCTTGTGAGGCGTCAAAGCGTCTTTGTGTTCCGTTTGGAATAGTCGATCTTTCTTTGGCACCAACACCGGCAATAGGTGACAGCGTTGCACATATCCTTGAAGAAATGGGCTTGGAAACATGCGGCGCTCACGGAACAACAGCATGTCTTGCCCTTCTGAATGACGCAGTTAAAAAGGGCGGAGTAATGGCAAGCTCTCATGTAGGCGGTTTGTCGGGTGCTTTTATCCCCGTAACAGAAGACGCAGGCATGATCGCAGCCGCAGAAAGCGGTTGTCTTACGCTTACAAAGCTTGAAGCAATGACGGCTGTTTGCTCGGTTGGCCTTGATATGATAAATATTCCGGGCGATACTACTCCTGAGATCATTTCGGGAATAATCGCAGACGAGGCTGCTATCGGTATGGTGAATTCAAAGACTACCGCTGTAAGACTTATTCCCGCTATCGGTAAGAAAGCCGGCGATTATCTCAATTTTGGCGGATTGCTCGGCGGCGGTCCTGTTATGGAGGTAAACACTGCTTCACCTGCAAAATTTATCGGCAGAGGCGGAAGAATCCCTGCACCGATACAAAGCCTGAAAAATTGATTCTCGATTTCATTAGTGTTTTTGTTGTGGGAGGAGATCATTATGTCAGAATATGAAGATTTTTTAAAATTATTAAGCAGTCAGACACAACAGGCATATTCATTGCTCCAACGATTAGACGAAGAACTGTCTATGCCGAATATTCCCATGCCTATTATGGGAAGTGAGATTTTTTGGGATAACATAGCCGAATACAACGGCTGGAGGTTACAGCAGAATATGATTACTCAGCATGCACGAATTCTTGATAATAATAATGTACGTGTTGCATGGGGCTCATTGAAGGCTATGCAGAAGGCTATGGGAAAAATGATACTGGAATCTCGTAAGCGTGATGTAAATTATCAGACAGAATCTCAGAACAGACTCAGTGCAATGGATGAATTGAAAAAGCTTAAAGAGCTCTACGATATTGGAGCGCTCACCCAAAATGAGTTTGAAGAAAAAAAGGCTGTTTTGATGAACCGTATCTGATAATATTGTGCAAAGGGCACAGGCAAGGCTGTAATATATGTTTTGGCTGAGTCGTTATGGATATGGAGATATAACGGTAAAAAAATGCCGTGAAAGGGGGCGAAGCTTTTGGACGATATTATAAGTAAGATCCTTCAGATGGACGAAACTGCAAGAAAAATGGAGGACGAAGCACAGGCGGAAAAAATTGCCTCTCGTGAGGAGGTAAAACAAAAGCGGCAAGAGGTATATGAGGAATACCTTAAAAGTGCAAAAACACACGTTGAGGAGTTTAAAAAATGCGAAGGCAAAAAAGCCGAAGAAAAATGGAAAGAAACCGAAAAGCGTTATGCAGGAATTTCTAAGGCTTTGGAGAAAAAGTATAAAGACAATAAAGAAAAATGGGTCAACGGTATTGTAAACGGTGTATTAACCTATAATAGCTGACACGTTTTGAAACGGAGGCGCAAATATGAGTTCTTCCAAATCAGCCAATGCAGTTCTGGCAAAGGCGCGTGCAAAATTCGGCAAGCGTCTTACAGAAAAAGACTATGCAAGTCTGTTGTCTTGCGGCAGTGTTGCAGAGGTTGTTGCATATTTGAAAAATAATACGTACTATTCAGAGGTATTAAAAAAAATAAACGAGCGCGAGGTTCACCGAGGCAGACTTGAGCAGATACTGAAACAAAAGCTTTTTGAAGACTTTTCGTCATTATGTATTTACGTTAAGGGCACAGGTGAATATTTTGCTCAATTTATGACTCAAAAAAATGACATTGAGCATATTGTACATTTTTTAACGCTTCTGTCGTCGAACAGCTCTGACGAGTTTATCTTTTCAATGCCTTCATATTTTATGACTCATTCACAGATAAATATTTACAGCATATCAAAAGCAAGAACGTATGATCAGTTTTTCGATTGCTTTATTGGTACACCCTACGACAGTGTGCTTGCAGAGTTCAGACCGCATAATAACGAACATGTAAACATAGCCGAGATCGAAAACAAGCTTTACAAGTTTTGTTATAAAAATCTGTATAATTCCATTTCTAAGTATTCATCAGGAAAAGAAAGAGAAGCTCTTTTCAATATGTTTGACAGTATTATGGATTATATGAATTTTGTAAGGGTATACAGATTAAAGCAGTATTATCATGCAGGAGCTGACACTACACGCAGATTTATGTTTCCTTTCGGTACATTTGACAGTAAAACTGTTGATAAGCTTTGTGAAGCAGATTCGGGAAAAGCGGTGTTTGACGCAGTAAAAAGCACCAAGTTCGGAAAATCGCTTGAAAAGCTTGAATATGTTTATACCGGAGAGATAGATAATATAGGCTTGTATAAAACAACGCTTAAAAATATGTATTTCTCAACATATCCGCTTGTAGTAATGCTTTCGTATGTATTTGTAATGCAGACAGAGTATAACAATATAGTAAGTATTATTGAGGGCGTAAGATATAATGTTGATTCGTCCAAAATAAAATCTATAATCATAACCTAAAGAGGTGATATTTTTGGCAATAGCTAAAATAAAATGCCTAAGAATTATCGGTTTGTCAGAAAAGCTTTACGATACCGCACAGGTGCTGATCAATACACAAAGCTTTCAGCCCGATGATCCAATGAATTTCCATTCTGATATAAAAATGTTCATACCGGTTCAGGCTCATAATCCGTATGAAGAAGCAATGGAAAGGTTTAATTCTGCACTTGAATTGGGCTCTGTAAAATGCAGCTTCATAAATATTTCAGACAAAGCTTTTACAGATGATACTTTAAGCAAGGTTTTGGAAACCTCAGACAAAATATTGTCTTTTGCAGAGAAACAAAATGAGCTTCAGCAGGAAATAGAGAAGTGTAAAAGAAATATCGAACAGATAAGCCACTTTACAGATCTTGATTTTCCGATCGAAAAAATAAACGAGTGTCGTTATATAAAAGCGAATTTCGGCAAGCTGCCGAAAGAAAGCTTTGAGAAGATGTCAAGCTTCAGCGATAATCCTTTCGTGATATTCTTCCCGACCTCACATGACGATTATTTCTATTGGGGACTATATCTTGCACCTATCTCCAACAGTGATGACGTTGACAGAATTTTTTCGAGTTTGTACTTTGAAAGCTGCGGAGTTCTTGAGCTTAGCGGAACACCTGAAGAGTACTACAAAGAACAATCAGAGCTTTTGCCCAAGCTTCAACAGGAGCTTAATAATCTTAACACCGATTATTCTGGGTACATCAAGTCAAATCAGAAGGATCTGAATTTCTACTATACATACTTTGCAGACGTTCAGAAAAAATACGACCTTATGACAAAGGCTGTTACTTATCACAACAGCTTCATTATTGTAGGCTGGGTAACCGAAGATAAAGCCGACGAGGTAGTAAAGGAGCTTGCGAAGATCGACTCGGTTGAATGTAATCTTACAAACGGTAAAAGCGAGCTTATGCATTCACCGCCTGTTAAGCTGAAAAACAGCTTTATCACAAAAGGCTTTGAATATTTTACAGAGATGTACGGCTTGCCGAATTACAGCGAGTTTGATCCTACATTATTTGTAGCAATAACATATACAGTGCTTTTCGGTATAATGTTCGGTGACGTTGGTCACGGACTAATGGTTATGCTTGTGGGTATTTTTATGAAAAAGAAGAAAAATCCACTCGGCCCAGTTCTGATACCATGCGGAATTTCGGGTGCTGTTTTCGGTATGATCTACGGTTCTGTGTTCGGTTATGAACATCTTCTCGATCCGCTTTATAAAGCGCTGTTCGGATTTGAAGAAAAGCCTATAAGCGTTATGGAGCCTGCCACAACAAATAATATAATATATCTTGCGATCGGCATAGGCATGGCGCTTGTTTCTTTGGCAATAATTCTGAATATAATAGTATCGTTCAAACGCAAAGATACAGAAAATGCAGTATTCGGCAACAACGGAATTGCAGGACTTGTGTTCTATTTATCCGTTGTAGGCGTAGTAATAACAAAGATTGTTATGGGCATTGATATTGTAAATATCGCTTACATAATATGTCTTATTGTATTACCCTTGCTGCTTATCTTCTTAAAAGAGCCTTTGGGCAGACTTGTCGAAGGCAAAAAGAATTGGCAGCCCGAAAGCTGGGGCGGTTATTGTATACAAAACTTCTTTGAGCTTTTTGAGGTACTGCTCAGCTATGTAACAAATACAATGTCATTCTTGCGTGTAGGCGCATTTGTGCTGGTACATGCAGGTATGATGGAGGTTGTATTCACACTCGCAAATATGGCAAGCGGAGTAGGATATATTGCAATAGTAGTTGTTGGCAATATATTTGTTATGGCGTTAGAGGCTTTGCTTGTATGTATTCAAGTATTAAGACTTGAATTTTATGAAATGTTCGGTAAATTCTATAAGGGCGACGGCAGAGCGTTCAAACCTGTTGTAACTCTTGCAAAACAATAAAAAATTTTTGGAGGTTTTATCATGGACTTTATTTTTCTTGCTATACCTGTAATTTTTGGTATTGTATCGGTTTATCTTGCAAACAGAGCTGTATCTCACGGCTGTAAGAGAAAGAAGGCTCTTTATATGCAGATCGCTTCTTTCTGTGTTATATTTATTGCTTGTTTCCTTTGTCCTATGGTTGCAGGCGCAGCCGAAACTACTGAGGCAGCAACAGAAGCCGCAGCAGGCGCAATGGGAATGGGCTACCTTGCAGCAGCAATTGCAACGGGTTTGTCATGTATCGGCGGCGGTGTAGCCGTTGCATATGCAGCACCGGCAGCTATCGGCGCAACAAGCGAAGACTCCAAAAACTTTGGTAAGTCGCTTATCTTTGTTGCTTTGGGTGAAGGTGTTGCTCTTTACGGAATGCTTGTTTCTATTCTTATTCTTTCAAAGCTCGGTTAAAATTTAGGTAGTACATATGAAGTTTTATTTGATCAGCGATAACGTTGATACTCTAATGGGTATGAGGCTGTCGGGCATAGACGGAACTGTGATACATACAGAAGACGAGGTAAGAAATACTCTTAAAGAAACAATGGAGCGAGATGATGTTGCAGTTGTTCTTATGACGGCAAAATTAGTAGCATTATGTCCGGAGCTTGTAATGAATTATAAGCTTAACAGCAGACAGCCGCTTATTGTTGAGATACCCGACAGACACGGAAACGGACGCACCGGAGATAATATCACAAAATATGTTCGTGATGCTATCGGAATAAAGCTTGAATAAGAGGGAGCGTATTGTTTATGATAGATGCAAACAGCAAAACAAACAGCTTTCTAAAAGCGATAGAAAAATATGCCGAAGAACAAAAGAATGCTATGAAGGCAGAAACCGAAGCGTTCAGAGAAGAACAGCTGCGTCATGCCAATGAAGAAGGCACACAGGCAGCGCATGCTTTTATTCAAAAGGAAAAAGCGGAGATCAAGGCTTCTTTGGCAAAAGAAAACTCGCTTAAAGAAACGGCAATTAAAAGAGAGCTTTTTGAAAAACGCAGCAAAATGGTCAAGAGTATTTTTAAAGAAGCAGAGAAAAAACTGCGTGAGTTTACAAAAACAAAGAAGTATGAAGCTTATTTGAATAACTCGGCAAAATCAATAGCAGAATATGCAGCAGGTAAATATGTTACGGTGTATTACTGTGCAAATGACGAAAAGTTTTTGCCGATAATAAAGAAATACTTTGCCAAAGCAGAATTTGTTGCAGACTCCTCGATCAAGATCGGAGGGTTAAGAGGCTTCTGCGAAGAGCTTTCTATTGTAGCTGATGAAACACTTGACAGTAAATTTGAAACTCAAAAGCAAGAGTTTGTTGCAACATCCGGTTTTACAATAGAATGATTGTTGTATTTTCGGTTCAAAGAACTAATACAGGGAGCTGAAACGATTGGAAAATAAAGACGTTATTTTTGGAATTAACGGTCCTGTCGTAACCGTAAAAGACAGTAAGACATTTTCTATGATGGAAATGGTCTATGTCGGTAAGCAGAAGCTTGTAGGCGAGGTTATAAAAATAACCGATAAAGCCACAACTATTCAGGTTTATGAAGAAACAACAGGATTAAAGCCCGGAGATGAAATAGTAGGTACCGGCGCACCTATGAACGTACTTCTCGGACCGGGTATAATGGATAATATCTTCGACGGTATCGAACGCCCTCTCAAAGAGATAGAAAAGCTTACATCAAGTGCGTTTATTTCAAGAGGTGCAGCTGTGTCGCCGCTTGATACCGAAAAAAGATGGAATGTTACCATAACAGTAAAAAAAGGTGACAAGCTAAAAGGTGGCGATATATACGCCACCACTCAGGAAACAGCGATAATAGAACACCGTATAATGGTGCCTCCGTATTTAAGTGGGGAGATAGTTAAAGTTAATCCGAACGGAATGTATACTATTAACGATACAGTTGCAGAGCTTAGGGACAAACAGGGAAAGATACATAAATTGACTCTTTGCCAAAAGTGGCCTATTAGAAATCCTCGTCCGATAGCACAGAAAAAGCCTGCCGATATTCCGCTTATCACAGGACAAAGAGTTATTGACACTCTTTTCCCGATATCAAAGGGCGGTACAGCGGCTGTGCCCGGAGGCTTCGGCGCAGGAAAAACCATGACTCAGCATCAGCTTGCAAAATGGTGTGACGCTGATATTATCGTATACGTAGGCTGCGGAGAAAGAGGAAACGAAATGAGTCAGGTTTTGCAGGAGTTCGGAGAGCTTATCGATCCGAAATCGGGCAGACCGATGACAGACCGTACTGTACTCATAGCTAATACCTCAAATATGCCCGTTGCCGCTCGTGAAGCGTCGATATATACAGGTATCACTCTTGCTGAGTATTACAGAGATATGGGTTATCATTGTGCTATTATGGCAGACTCAACTTCAAGATGGGCAGAGGCTTTAAGAGAAATATCAGGCAGACTTGAAGAAATGCCTGCCGAAGAAGGCTTTCCGGCATATCTGCCTTCAAGACTTTCCGAGTTTTACGAGCGTGCGTCGAGAGTTACAAATTTGAACGGAAGCGAAGGCTCTGTTACGGTAATAGGCGCAGTATCTCCGCAGGGCGCAGACTTCTCAGAGCCGGTTACTCAGAATACAAAGCGTTTTATTCGCTGTTTCTGGGCGCTTGACAAATCGCTTGCGTATGCAAGACATTATCCTGCAATTAACTGGATGACAAGTTACAGCGAATACTTTACAGATCTTGACAAATGGTTTGAAGAAAATCAAGGACGAGATTTTATCAACTGCCGTTCAAAGATAAGCTCAATTTTGCAGGAAGAAAATAAGCTTATGGAGATAGTAAAGCTTATCGGCGCAGACGTATTGCCTGATGACCAGAAGCTTATTATAGAAACTGCAAGAGTTATAAGAGTAGGCTTCTTACAGCAGAATGCTTTTCATAAAGACGATACTTTTGTACCTCTCGAAAAACAAAAGCTTATGATGAAAACGATACTGCATTTGCACGAGGTAGCAACAGATCTGATAAGCAGAAATATTCCTATATCGAGGATAACATCTTTAGGCTTGTTTGATAAGCTTACAAAGATGAAGTATGATATACCGAATGATCGTCTTGATATGTTTACCGAATATGAAAAGGAGATCGACGAGGCGCTCAATTCTACAATGAGTGCGGAGTTTAACTAAAATACCAAATACTCTAAAAGAAAGGAAATAAACGAAATGGTTTTAGATTATGTTGGCGTAAAAGAAATAAACGGATCGCTGATAGTTCTTGACGGAGTAAAAGGTGCATTCAACGAGGAAATTGTTGAGATAAGGCTTGATGACGGAACAGTCAGACAAGGCAGAATTGTTCAGATGGACGGCGAGCGCATAGTAGTTCAGGTTTTTGAGAGTACGAGAAATATATCGCTGAAAAACACAAAAACACGTTTGTCGGGCAAGCCGATGGAAATGCCGCTTTCTCATGAAATAATCGGAAGAATACTTAACGGTTCGGGCAAGCCGATAGACGGTTTAGGCGATATTTTCCCCGAAAAAACCGCAAACATCAACGGAACGCCGATGAATCCCGTATCGAGAGTATACCCCAAAAACTATATCAATACGGGTATTTCTACAATAGATACACTCATCACGCTGATAAGAGGTCAAAAGCTGCCGATATTCTCCGGTTCAGGTATGAAGCATAACGAGCTTGCAGTTCAGATCGTTCGTCAGGCAAAAATTGCAGATGATAACGGCGAGGGCTTTTGCGTTGTTTTTGCCGCTATGGGTGTTAAAAATGACGTAGCCGATTACTTTAAGAGAAGCTTTGAAGAATTCGGAGTAATGAATAAGGTAGTTATGCTTCTTAATCTTGCTAACGATCCTATTATTGAACGTATACTTACGCCGAAGTGCGCTTTGACCGTTGCAGAATATCTTGCTTTTGAGCTTGATATGCATGTACTTGTTATTATGACCGATATGACCTCATACGCCGAGGCTTTGAGAGAATTTAGTTCATCAAAGGGAGAGATCCCCGGAAGAAAGGGTTATCCGGGATATCTGTACTCTGATCTTGCTTCTTTGTATGAGCGTGCAGGTATGATAAAGGGCAGCAAAGGTTCGGTAACACAGATACCCATTCTTACAATGCCTAATGATGATATTACTCATCCCGTACCCGACCTTACAGGCTATATCACAGAGGGACAGATCGTTCTTGACAGAGCATTACAAGGTCAGGGAATTTATCCGCCGATTGCCGTACTCCCGTCATTGTCACGTTTGATGAAAGACGGAATAGGCGAGGGCTACACAAGAAGCGATCATCAGGCGCTTGCAAATCAGTTATTCTCATCTTACGCAAAAGTAATAGACGCGCGTTCTTTGGCGTCTGTTATAGGTGCGGAGGAATTGTCACCGATAGATAAAAAGTATCTTAAATTTGGCAACGAGTTTGAGTCACGTTTTATAAATCAGAAGTTTACAGAAAACAGAAGTATCGAACAAAGTCTTGATCTTGGCTGGGAGCTTTTGGGTTATCTGCCTAAGGGCGAGCTTGACAGAGTTGACGATGCAATTCTTAATAAGTATTATAAGCCGATAGAAGATTAAATTGCGAGGTGAGTTAAATGTCAGCACAAGCAGTGCCTACAAAAGGCAATTTAATGAACTCAAAAAAATCTTTGGAGCTTTCAAAACTCGGTTATGAGCTTCTCGATAAAAAGCGAAATATCTTGATAAGAGAATTGATGTCTTTGATAGACCGTGCAAAATCTATTCAAAGCAAGATAGATAAAGCATACGAAGAAGCATACCTTGCCTTGGAAACTGCCAATATTACTATGGGCTTTTGTGATGAGATATCACGTTCTGTTCCTGAGGAGGATACGCTCACATTATCATATCGAAGTGTAATGGGCGTTGAGATCCCGATTGTCGCTATAAGAGAAAGTGACGGATTAGATTTGCAGTATGGTCTTTATACGACAAATTCTATTCTCGATGACGCACGTCAAAAGTTTGTAGAGGTAAAGCACCTTACAGCACAGCTTGCAGAGATAGAGAACAGCGTATACAGACTTGCTACTGCTATCAGTACAACTCAGCGCAGGGCAAATGCGTTGAAGAATATTATGATACCTCGTTTTGAAGATACCGTAAAGTATATTACCGACGCCCTTGACGAAAAAGACAGAGAAGAATTTTCAAGACTTAAAGTTATTAAAAGACAAAAACAGAGTGATTCAGAAAAGTAAAATCTTGCAGAGAAGCTGTTGTATAGCTTCTCTGCTTTTTTTACAAAAAAATACAGGACTTGTTGATAACATTTTTAAATGATTGACAAAGTATTTGCTGAAATGTTATAATAGCTTATAAAATAGGAATGGAGGTTCTTTTTATGAAATGCTCGTCTTGTGGGAAAACTGTTTCCCTTGGTTCATTTTTTTGCGAGTATTGCGGAGCGAAGTTACAGCCTGAAACTACACAAACGCAAAATATCCCCGATTCTTCCTCAACAGCTTTTGATGTAGGAACGATCGTGGAGCAGGAAACCCCCTTGAAAAAGAAAAAGCTTACTCCGAAACAGCATGTTAGCGCACCAACTGCACAGCCTATGCAAAATACAGCAGTTGTGTCAACGTTAAAGCAGATATTTAATATTAGTGTAAGCGGTTCTGTATTTGCGGCTTTTCTCTGTATCGAGCTGCTTCCGTATTTATTGCGTTCGATGATATTTGCCGCACAAAAGCATACTATGCCTAATGCTTTGAATATCGCTTTAGGTGTTGTGGGCTGGCTTGCTGCCGGTGTTGTTTTCTTTTTATCGTCAAAGCTGATAACAGGAAGAAACCGTATTTCTCAGATACTTGCCTTTTTGGGACTAATAGCGATAGAAAGACAGGCAGAGGCATTCTTTCTGCCGATGATAAGCTATACCTTTGCCAAAGAAACGCTTATTTTCGGAATAATCCTTGTGGTAATAAAGTTCATAGTGGAATTGCTGATATTATTACCTTTAAAATCAATTTATTCGCCTGAGGACAGGCAAAAGCAGGGCGGAAATCTTATTGCGCTGATATTTGTTATTCTTGCAATAAACGCAGAATCAATTCTTGAGCTTGTGTGGCTTGTTTCGTTCGTAGGTGAGAATACGTCGTTTATCAGCTCGTGCGTATACAGAATAGCAGGCGCATTTATTGAGGCGTACTTCTTCTCACTTGCAGTAAACCGATTGCTGAAAAAACAAAAGGGTGCTATACTCGCAGCAAAGTCCGGAAAAGGAGCTTTTATCTTCGGTCTGGTAACTGCTTGTATAGGTGTGGTACTCTCAGGTGCAGTTAGTATGCCGAACTCTGTCACAGATGCGGCTGCAAAGGATATCGAGGTCTATCTTAGTCAAGGACTGCTATTTCTCAGTACGGGCGATATGGTAGCTTCTGAGCGTGCATATAAACAAGCGGGCGAGCATTGTGCTGCTTGGAAGAGTCTTGCAGAAACAGGCACATACAGTATATCGCCTGACTATGAAAACGATAATGTGCTGCTGTATTTTTCGATGCTTGACGCTGATGTGAACACACTCAGAACATATCTTGTAACCTCTTATGAAGAAAGCAGTATAGATATGTGGGCGCCCTTGATGCTTGATAAGTATAAAGAACAAGAAAAGCTTACAGTAGAAGACCTTGAGCATAGAAAAGAGCTTGTAGCATTATGTATAGCAAACGAAGTGTTTACAAACGGTTATCCTACGATAGAACAGATAGAAAAAAACAGTGAGAGTATAAGAACACTTATCGGTACGGATCACGAAAGCCAGTATGCAAAATATCTGTCGCTTGCCTCAGTGCTCGCAGGCTTTGAAACAAGTGAGATAAGCTTTAGTTCGGGAATATCAAAGCTGCTTGATAACGCAGAGCAGTATCCCGACGATATTTCAACGCAGTATATTGCGGCAATTCTCGGCTCGTCAAATGTGTGGGATGGTGCGAGTCATTTTGACCGTACAGCAGAAGCTATACTCCGTTTCCGTTCGTTGTGGTACAAAGAAAACGGAGAAAAAGCGTCACCCGAAGAAATTGAGTCAGTAGAGCTTACGTGCGCCAATATGCTTATGAATATCAGAAAGCAGGATAAAGCCGTGACAATGTTAAAAGCGGCGTCTGAAACTCTGCCGAATTCGCAGTCGATAAAACGCCTGCTTGCAAATTGCTATGTTGATCTCGGCGACGGCGAAAACAGCTATAAGCTTGCAAAAGAAATGTATGAAGAAGATCCCACAGACGTAACTGTTTTGTGGCTTTACAGCGTAGGTGCGCTTAAACACGGAAAAAATGAAGAAGCTATAAAAATAGCAGGCGAGCTTGCAGACGTTGTAAAGAAAGATGAAAGCGAACCTGAGCTTGACGGAGATTCATTATTGTTTACTTGCGTTACATATCTTGCATTGAATGATTCCGAATCATATACTGATTATCAGTACAGAATATACAACGGTGATGAGACTGATCCCGAATTGCTGAAGCTTTTTAAGGAAAATGAATTTTTGTATAATTACGTAAACGCAGTTTATCTTGAAAAACAGAAAAGAGAACCCGAAAAGGCTCTGCCTTATGCCGAAAAAGCCCTAAAAGAGCAGGAGAAATGCGGCAGATTGTGGTATCTTAACGGAATGATCTACTTTGATTCAAAGAACTACGAAAAAGCCCGTGACGCATATATAGAAGCAGACAGACTTGTTCCGAACGATCCGTCAACAATGTTTGCGCTTGCGAATACGTATGACCAGCTTAAAGAATATCAGAAGGCGTACGATCTCTGCAAACAAATTGAAAACAATTACCCCAACGGTGTAGAACACCTTGTTGACCTTTACGGAGTAAGCGCTCATATAGGCTCCTTAAAGAGTTCTTTAAAAGGCTATGTAAAGGAGGATTGACCGAAATGACAGCAGTATTGTTATTAGTGATATGTATTTGCTGTATAATAGCAGCAGTATCGTTTCAATGTTCCTTTGTATTATGTATTATCGGTGCAGCAGCTTCAGCACTGATGTTTGCTGTACATATGTTTTTGTTTAAGAACAGCAGGTTAAAGAAGGTTCTTATGCCTATTCTTTGTTTTGTATTATTGTGTTTCTGTATGCTAATACCTATCAGCCCTACAAAATACGGTTATTACGATTACGCAAAGCTTCTTGAAGGATTCGCAAATGCACAGCTTTCAGATAAGTCTGACAGATCTCAGGAAAAGCTTGACGAGATAACCACTCGTTACGGCGAAACAGATGATCTTAGATATATATTGGCACTAAAAGCTTTAGAAAGAAGCAAGCTCGACGAAGCCGAAAGTATAGCAGACTCATTTTCTGATAAGTCATCTGAAAACTATTATACGATCAAAGAAAAGATCATCATAGCGAAGCATGAGTTTTCAGACGATCTCGGAAAAATGCTGATAGATCTTTATGAAGACGCTGTTGAGAATAATCCCGAATGGACACACGCTCTGAAAAGTCTCGGCGCATTACTTATGGATGATGAGCAGTACGAAAAGGCTACATACTATCTGCTGAAAGCATATGAAACAGCGGAAGATCCCGACGGTGAGCTTTCATATTATCTGGGCGTTGCGTTGATAGAACAGGGAAAATTCTCAGAAGGATTTTCATTATTTGAACAGGCAATGGATATCGGTGTAGATGAAGATATTCAAAGTAATATTGCATGGTATATCCAGCAAGCGAGAACGGAGGAGTAAGAATGAAGATCTCAAAGTTATTCAGAAGAATAGTTGCGTCTGTTCTTGTATTATCTTTGTCATTTACGTGTTTGCCGCTTTCTTCCGTTGCGGTAGTAATGCCGCAGGGTGGGCTTTACGATATGCCAGAGCTTATTCCTTCGGTAGGCGGTTGGCCGCATTTTTCACCCGGAAACGGCGGACAGTACAATTATAACAATTATAATAATTATAACGATAAGAACAGGTATAGCGACAACCGTGTGTACCCTAAAGAAACATATCTCGTACCGGCGCCGCCGCCGGTTAAGCCGAAACCTCGTGATCCCAACAGCTTTTCAACAAAGGTACAGGAAGAGGTTGCAAAAGGTGTTTTGCCCGATCTGGTAAAAGCTTTTATTACCGAAAAATTAAAAGACGTGGGCAGACAAATAGTCAGCGATCGAATTAAATACTTGAAAAAATGTATTGAAGGTCTTGGAAAGTCAAATCTTCCGAAAAAGGTGTTGGATTCCTGCAAGGCTAATCTTGAAAAGATGATCAAATCAACGAAGGACGGTGTTAAAAAATTTGCTAAGGGAACAGGCAAAGTTTTTTCAAAGATATTAAAGGGTATATTTTTGTTTAAAGGTATCTACGATTTTATCAAGAACCCTTATACCGGGTATAAAAGTCCGTTCCTTGAGTTCTGTGCTATTACTATCAAAAGCTTCAATGCGTTTGTGAGTCCTTTTGTGCCTTGGCTTGCGCTTCCGCTGACAGCTCTTGAGGTAATATTTACTTGTACCGAAGTAGTAGACTTTTTTAATAAATACGTGCCGTTTTTGCCGCATGATATACCGTTTTATATTAACGACTATATTCAGCAGTGGGTTATTGACAAGCTGTTTAACGGCGATCAGCGTGATTATATAAAAAATAATGAAGAAAACTACAAAAAGATACTTCTTGAAAATTTGAAGAAAAAGCAAAAGGGTGCAAGTCCTACGGCTAATGGTATCGGTGTGTATAAACCGAATATTTATCTCTATCCCACAGAAAACACAGATGTAAGTGTACAGTTCGGTATCCCCGATCTGCTAACCGTTACCGATCCGCCGTATGAAAACGGTTGGAATGTGACAGCCAGCCCGAACGGACAATTAAAGTCTGGTGATACGGAATATGAATACTTGTTCTATGAGTCGGTAACTTATCCGGATTATTATGAGCTTGAAGAAGGTTTCGTAATACCGACAGAAAACAGGCGTGAAGTATTTGCAGAGATACTCAGAAAGTACGGTCTGAACGAAAAAGAAATCAATGATTTCTGTGAATTCTGGTGTGAAAAGCTTGATTCTAACAAAGTATATGCTATGTATCCGCAGGGTACTGAAATAATAGACAAATCAATGCCTATGACCGTTGAGCCGCAGTTTGATTCAAGAATGCGATTGTGGTTTGCTTTTGTTGAAAATGATGTACCAAAGGCAGAACCAAAACCACAGGGCTTTGTGCGCAGCGGCAATACAATGGTTGAGTGGGGCGGTTTCATACTGAACAAATAAAGGGCACCTCTAAAGACAATTTCTTCATAAAAAATGTCTGTCAAACGGCAGACATTTTTTTATTTATTAACAAATTAAAAATATTTCAAAATACACTTGAAATGTAACCGGACCTATGCTATAATGTAACTAATTTGTTACCTGTTGTAATTATTTGGTAATCTTAATCTACTAAAACAGCTTTAAGGAATAGGCAATATTTGGAGCAAAATACTTGATCGGAGGTTTTTACAATGGCTAAGTTATTGCACAAGTGTCTATCCCTGACGCTTGTGGTTATGCTTATGGCATCATTATGTTTGGGTGCGTCGTTTAGTGCGAGCGCCAATGACAAAACCGGTGCCGGTCTTGCAGAATATGCTATGACAGCTTATAACGAAGGCTGGAAATACGTTTGGGGCGGTGCGTCATACGGCGAAGTTGACTGCTCAGGACTTATTTACAGCTATGTAGGCGGCGGTGCCAGGGTTACTGAAGATATGCTTTATTCGTCACCCGAATCTGGAGAGGTATCAGACGGAGTGCCTGATATTCCCGGATTGGGATTGTGGCAGCCGGGACATGTCGGAGTTTATGTAGGAAACGGCATGGCGGTTGACGCAAGGGATGAAGTATCGAATATGTGTTACTCAGCAGTTTCTTCTAAAAGCTGGGTTATGTGGTTTAAGGTTGCCGGAATATCTTATGAAGATACGACAGATTACACCAATGTAACAAATGATGATCAGTATACAAAAAGCACCGACACAACTAATTCTTCCGACAATTCCGAGGACAGCGAACAGTACGATTATTATTCTGATGAAGAAGAAAATACATTTGAAGTTCTTTCGATCGGAGCGCAGGGAGAGGAAGTTAATAAGCTTCAGAAGCGCCTGAAGGTTTTAGGCTATTTTGAAGACGAACCGTCCTACTATTTTGGCTATTCAACTCAAACCTCGCTTATTGAATTTCAGAGGGCAGCCGGTCTTTCTCAGAGCGGCGAGCTTGACAGAAAAACATATGATGTATTGTATTCAGATAATGCACCCGAAAAAAAGATAAGCGTTAAAGACAGCGAAACAGATTTTGCCGATAATACAGACACCGCAAAACCGAAGGCTGACACCGAAAAAGACACAGCTTCAGATAATTCCGATACAGATACACAGCTAAGTGAACGTCAATATCCCGACGCTTTGTATCAGATCGGTGATGAAGATAATGAGGTTGGCAACATCCAGTATATTCTTGCAATCTTGGGTTATTACAACTCAGATATAACAGGAAAATATGAAGATGATACGGCATATGCAGTTGCAAGGTTCCAAGATGATTATCATCTTGATGTTACCGGCTATGTAAACCGTGCAACCTACACAACGCTTTACAAGGTATATAACGGTGAGTATGAAGGTTCTGACTCTAACAAAAGTGTGCTCTCTTTGGGTGACAGCGGAGAAAAGGTCAAAGATCTCCAAAGAACACTTATTGTTCTGGGTTATTTGAGTTATCCCGAAATTGAAGAATTCGGTTATTTCGGAGAAGAAACAAAAGCAGCAGTTATCAGCGCACAAAAGAGCTTTGGCTTAGAGCCAAGCGGTGTAGCAGATGAAGATTTTAAAAATGCTGTAAAGAGTTCTTCTGAAAATAACGACAGCAGCACGGATAACGTGTCGGACAATGATGTATCACAAGCGGCGGCAGAAGTACAGCCGCAAGACTCAGATAATACCGGCGGCAGTACGGCTCAGGAAACATCTTCTGTGCCGACAAGTTCGTCAACATCCGCTGTTGCAGTTCCACAAACAGGCATTATCAGTGAAAATACGGAAACTGTAATTTTAGCAGTCGGTATTATTTCTTTGATCGTCATTTTCTTTATTGTGAACATTCATTACTGGAATGTTTCAATGGAGAAAAGAAAGCAAAGAGCTAAAAGAGCTAATGCTGTTTCTGTTTACCAGCGCAGATACAAATAATCAAGGCAACCACTGAATAAATCACGTCCTGCGGACTGAGCACCCATCTCGCTTGCCTTTTTTAGTCAAATTGCACTCAAATCACTTGAAATACGTCAGTATTCCGGCGTGATTTTCGCACAATTTGCCTGAAAAAATTCTAAGCGATACGGGCACTCGATTTAATCAGTGTTTCCCAAGTGTACTGATATTTTTCATATTTTGTTTCCTTTTTTGCCATGCCCTTTAACATTAATGCAGGTTGTTCCCCTGTATATGTGTTAAAGGGCTATCCTTTTTTGTTAATAACTGTTCTGTAACCTGCCTTTGAAGATACTCTATTCTTAATGACTAATGACAGTATAAAAAGTATATATTGACAAATGCTTTGAGGTATGATACAATAAAGTGAATTTGAAAATCGTTTTCATTTTATCGGAGGGTAATATGCAGGAATATAAAACAAAACAGAAAGAGATCTTGTTAGACTGCTTAAAATCGAATAAAGACGTACACCTTACCGCAGCGGAAATATCAGCTTATTTGCGTGAAAAAGGGCATCCGCTTGGAATGTCAACAGTATATCGCCGTCTTGATAAGCTTGTAAGTACTGGTGTTGTAAAAAAGTACATCATAGATGAAACATCATCAGCGTGTTATCAGTATATAGAAAATAACAGTATATGCAGTGAGCATTTTCATCTTAAATGCAGTGTATGCGGTACGCTGATACACACAGACTGTTCTCTGATGATGAAAATAGCAGATCACTTAAAAACAGAACACGGCTTTATACTCGACAGTTCACGAACACTTTTATACGGCACTTGCGCCGAATGTTCAAAGAATCTGTGATTGTTTGAAAATCGGAGGTTATCATGGCTATATTAAAATGCAGTGACGTTACAATGAGTTACGAGGGAGTAAATGTATTTGAGCATCTGAGCTTTTCAATAAATAAAGGTGATTATCTGTGCATACTGGGCGAGAACGGCTCCGGAAAATCAACGCTGATGAAAGGAATACTCGGTCTGTTAAAGCCAACAGTAGGTACGATCGAGTATTCAGACGGACTTCAACAAAAGCAGATAGGCTACTTACCGCAGCAAAGCGCAATACAAAGAGATTTTCCGGCTTCTGTGTATGAGGTGGTACTCTCCGGTACACTTGCAAGCAGGGGACTTATTCCCTTTTACGGAAAAGCAGAGAAAGCTCTTGCAGATAAGAATCTTGAAAGACTGTCGATATCTGATCTTAAACATAAATGCTACCGTGACTTGTCGGGCGGACAGCAGCAGCGTGTACTGCTTGCTCGTGCATTGTGCGCAACAAAAACACTTCTTTTGCTCGACGAGCCTGTAACAGGTCTTGATCCCGTAGTTTCGTCTGATTTTTATTCGATAATCAACGAGATCAATAAGAACGACTCAATAACAGTGATAATGGTGTCGCACGATGTAAAGACAGCGATAAAAAATGCAACGCATATTCTGCATCTCGAAAATAAAACCTGTTACTTTGGAAAAACTTCTGATTATATTAAAAGCTCGGCTGCATTGCAGTTTATGGCTGTATAAATAAGAGTGCAGGAGGAAATTATGAATTATTCAATACAAGAAATATTATCTTATTCATTTATGCAGCGTGCTTTAATTGTGGGAATACCGGTATCATTATGTGCGGCTTTGCTCGGAGTAAGCCTTGTGCTAAAGCGTTATTCTATGATAGGCGACGGACTTTCACACGTAGGCTTTGGCGCATTGGCTTTAGCTGCTGCAATGAACCTTATGCCGCTTCAGGTTGCAGTACCTGTTGTTATTGTTTCGGCGTTTTTTCTTTTGCGTATAAGTGAAAACAGCAAAATACACGGTGACGGCGCAATTGCTATTGTATCAAGCAGCGCACTTGCAATAGGAATTGTAGTTACAAGCTTAACAGGCGGTCTTAATACCGATATGTACAGCTATCTTTTCGGAAGTATTTTAGCGCTTTCAGAAAAAGACGTGGTATTAAGTCTTATACTATGTTTTATAGTATTATTCTTGTACATATTTTTATACAATAAGATATTCTCGGTCACATTTGACGAGAGCTTTTCTTTGGCAACAGGCACAAATGCAAAAGCCTATAATATGGTAATAGCAATTCTTACCGCATTAACGGTTGTGCTTGGTATGCAGATAATGGGAACACTCTTGATATCAAGTCTGATAATATTTCCCGGACTTACTGCTATGAGAGTATTTAAAAGCTATAAGGCAGTTGTGATATCAGCCGCTGTACAGTCTGTATTATGTGTAATTACGGGATTATTTGTTTCGTTCTACGCAGAAACGGCAACAGGTGCAACGGTAGTTTGTATAAATCTTGTATGCTTTTTGGTATTCAGTGTTATCGGTGGAATATCAAAGCTCGGTTTCTGGAAGAATAAATGATTAAACCGTCCAAAGGGATCATAGATATTCCTTTTGGACGGTTTTTGTCATCACTGATTACGTTTTTTTCAGTGGTTTATTTGTGTTTGCGGATATCCTGATAAAGAAGTCCGTATTCGGTGCTGTACCAGACAAGTTTACCGGAACGATAAAGTGGTAAATTTATCTGTACATTCCATTCGGGATATTGTTTGCATATAATAACCTTAGTGTCATTCACATAAGCAACAAAGGAAATATATTTATCCTTAGACATTTCGTGATCTGATGTGATAAATAGTTCTCCGCCAATATCTTCAACTTGCAGCATATTATTCTGCTCCGCCTTTATTGGTTCTAACGGATAAAGCTTGCTGCCGCAGCAGCTTATTGCTGCTTCTTGTGAAGCTGTAATAATGTTTCCGCATTTTTTGCAAACATAAAATTTAATTTTTTTCATATTACCATTCTCGCTTTCATTTTGCTCCTGTTTTCCCGATAATAATACCTGAACATCAGTGCCGAATATTTCCGCAAGCTTTTCCAGCAGCGAAATATCCGGACAGCCTTTTCCACATTCCCATTTTGAAACTGCTTTATCGCTTACATTAATAAGCTGTGCAAGGTCTTTTTGTGTAAGCTTTAGTTCAGTTCTTAATTGTTTTATAAGGCTGCCTGTTTTTTCCTGATCCATAATATCACCTCTATGTAATAATTTTGTATTTTTATGATAGTACAAAAAAGCAGCATAGTCAACCTACGCTCGGTAGAGTGGGATATTTTATCAATTTGACAAATATACGCAAGTGAATTGAGCAGTTGATAAATTTAAGGGTATTATTTTTTATGTAACTATTCAGAACAATTATGCATGAAGTCGCCAAAAATCAGTTTTCGCTCAAGCCTTTTTCAAAAGGCTTGCGAGGTTCTAAGTGGCAGCGAGTCTCGCCTGCCGGCTCGGTCGGTGCTTCTGCTTCGCAGAGTTCTCCACCGGAGAACCGCACCACCTAAGCCGCCGGAGGCAGACTTGAACGACTGTTTTTGAAAGAGGGGCATTTTGGCAGAAAATGCCCCTTAGTACCGTTTTACATCAAAGTTTCCCCGCCGCTCCAAGGCGGCGCATTAGGGCAGTTTTAAGTTGAAAATGAATTCTGAATAGTTTTTTTTATTTATATTTTCAAAATTATTGGATAAAATACTCTTGGGCAATACTACACAAAGACCGCATGACGGTTCAAAGAAGGTTTTGCGTGCAAAATTTTTTTGTGCGGTATTGTACGTTTTAAATATTCATAAGTATTATATTTAGGAGTGAAAGTATGAAAAAAATAGTTTTTTCAATTCTTTGCGTTATGACACTGGCTTTATGTATGAGTGCTTGTGACGCTTCAAACGGCAGAGTAAACAGAACAAATGAAACAAGCAGCTACACCGGCTATTCTGTATCAAGCAGCAGAAACAACGAATACGTTTCATCAAGATATGAATCAAGAGTCATGAGAGATACAGATACAACAAGCTATTCATCAGACGACGGTATTATTAACGACGTCGGAAGTATGGTCGGCGAGGGTGTAAGAGATGTAGGCGACGGAATCGAAAATATCGGTTCAACTTTACAGTCTAATGTTGATGATATGTTTGACGGTAAGGACGATACAGAAAACTACTGATACAAGGTGATCTGCATTAATGCAGTATGGTATCTCACCCCGAAAAAATGTCGGGGTGAGGTTGCTTTACAGCCGACAAGCAAAAGAGTATTATCGGAGAGTTATTAATGAAAAAGTATATATTAATGATATTTGTTACCTTGTCTGTTATACTTTTTGTTTTCGCACAAGGTCATACCATAATAGATAATATAGAATATGCTGATGTAATAACGGTTACAAAAAAAGAAGCTCAGGAAAAGCTGA
This sequence comes from Clostridia bacterium, assembly GCA_017402845.1. Taxonomy (GTDB): domain Bacteria; phylum Bacillota; class Clostridia; order Oscillospirales; family Acutalibacteraceae; genus RUG592. The sequence goes on along the minus strand of JAFPLH010000061.1, from coordinate 18,427 downwards.
TCTTTAACGGTACGGTCGAATATAAGGAGTCAGCAGCTTGTATATCAAGCGGAACAGGCATTGTTGCGTCAGTACTTGTACAAGAAAATACTTATGTAGAAAAAGGCACGCCTATCATGATCGCTATGCAAACAGATAAAGAATTTGATCTATCCGAAATTCTTGGAGCTGTTTCCTCACAAAATGAAGAATTGTATTCAGAGTTTATTGAAAAGAATTGTAAAGCAGTAATATATAAAGCTGAGTCAAACGGATATTTACGAGGACTGTCCGCAGAAAAGGGCGGCATATTCTTTAAAGGCGACACGCTTTTTTCAGTATCAGATGAATCCGACTATATTGTAAGGATCAATATTTCAGAAAAGGATATCAACAAAGTAAAACGTGGTCAGATTGTATCTGTATTGTGCAAATCGGGAGATAAATACAGCGGAGTTGTTGAGAGTATTTCCGATACAGCAAAGCAGATAAACAGCTTGACAGGGCAGCAGTCAGTAATACAAGCCGAAATACGATTCACAGATAAAGAAATAAATGTAAAGCAGGGTTACACGGTACAATGCACAGTTTTGACAAAAAGTGAAAAAGATGTGTTGCTTGTGCCTTATTCGTCTGTCGGAAAAGATGAAAACTCAGAAAGCTATGTATACTTGTATGAAGGAAAACATTTTGTAAAGCATTATGTGGTGTGCGGTTACGAATACAGCAACGGTTTTGAGATAATAAGCGGATTATCGCTAAATGATGTAATCGCTGCTGATATTTCGGAAGTAAAAAAACTTCAAAATGCAGTTATAGGCGAGGTTAAGAATAATGAACAGTAAAATAAGGTTTGCTTTTAAGTGCTTGTATGAAAATAAGGTCAGATTTTTTCTTACAATAATAAGTATAACTGTTGGTGTGACTTCTGTATTGACAGTAAATGCAATAAGCAGCTTCGGGGTAACACAGGTTTCTTCTGAGCTTGACAGTTTGGGTATGAACGGACTTGTTGTTGCAGCCGAATCTGGCAACGCTGTTCTTACAACAGCCGACGCAGAGTTATTGTCAGATGTAAACGGAGTAGACGAGGTAGCGGCTGTTACTATCAATACGGCAAAGGTCAGATCAAAAGACAATAAAGAAACAAAGGGTATGGTATGGGGTATTGATGAAAAGGCAGGTAATGTTGTATCTTTTGAGCTTTTGTACGGACGGCTTATAGATAAAAGCGATATGAAAAGCTGCAGAAGGGTATGTATATTAGATGAAACACTGTCGTTGAATCTGTTCGGACAAGAAAACGCAGTAGGTAAAACAATAGAGCTTATGCAGGGCAGCGGCACTGAAAATTTTGAGGTTATCGGCATAGTAAAAACGGGCAAGGGCATTATGCAGTCGCTAATGGGCAATTTTTTTCCGGCTTTTTTATATACGCCGTATACCTCGTTAGATAACAGCCCCGATTTTAATCAGTTTTTTATAAAAACAAGTCCGGCTTATACGTCAGCGGAAATAGCCGAAAGTCTTAAATTAAAGCTTGAAAATACAAAAGCAGGTGAAGAAATAGCTGTTACCGATCTGGCAGGACAAAAAACAGCGCTTGAAAATATGCTCTCAACTGTTACAATGGTGCTGACCGTGATAGGTGCGGTATCACTTCTGGTATCGGGAATAAGTATAATGAATATTATGCTTATATCGGTCAACGAAAGAACAAACGAAATAGGAATAAAAAAGTCGATAGGTGCTTCAAGAAAAGATATAATGTTTGACTTTTTAACAGAATCGGTTATAATATCCCTTGTAGGATCGTTGACGGGGATACTTGCATCGCAGCTTTTATGTATGCTGATCTCGTATATAAGCGGCTATGCGCTAATGCTTAGATTTATCGTAATAGTATATACTGTAACGATATCGGCAGGCTTGGGAATAGCCTTTGGTATCATTCCGGCGTATAAAGCGTCCTTTTATAATCCGGTAGAGGCTTTGAGGCGGTGACAAAATGACATGAATAAAAAAAGATATGCTGCCGTATCCTGCATTAACGAAGAAATAATAAATGCGCTTGAGAAATACTCGCTAATTCCCGTTCAGGTTGAGCCGTATAAAGGACTGAACGAAAATCCCGAAAGCACACATGCAGATATGCAGATATTGACGGTAAATAATACGGTCGTACTGCTTAAAAATAATACATCATTTAACAGCCGTGTATTACCTTTGCTGAGTGATCGAAAGGTCGTTTATACTGATAACGAGATAGTAAGCTTTAAATATCCCGAATGTGTAAAGCTGAATGTATTGATAGCAGGACACAATGCAATAGCCGATTTTAAGCATGCAGACGGTGCGGTAAAACGTCTGCTTGACGGGTACAATCTCATAAACGTAAAGCAGGGCTATGCAAAATGCTGTACTGCCGTGGTAGACGATAACTCTGTTATTACAGCAGACGAATCAATATACAAAGCGGCAGTAATGAATAATATAAACTGCCTTAAAATAACGCCCGGACATATTGACTTGTGCGAGAGATACTACGGTTTTATCGGCGGTTGCAGCTTTAAGCCCGATAATAATACTATCGTATTCACAGGGGATATTGATACACACCCCGACAGCGAAAGTATTATTTCGTTTTGTACTGAACGAAATGTTAAAGTTGAGTCGCTGACAAATAAACCGTTGTTTGACGTTGGCGGAGTAATTATTATTTAGACTGTTGCAAATAATTGTAAAAAGAGGTATAATTAAAGGAGTAGTATTGAGGGAGGTATTTAGTTTGAAAAAACTTGGAAAAGCAGCGGCATATTCAGCAGCAGTTGTTTTGTTTATTATATATACATTATTGGTGTGTTATGCAGAGAGCAATACATATTATATTCCCGAAGCAGAAATGACTATCGAGCTGCCGGATAATATAGTTGCGGCAACTCAGGGAATCAGAGAGAATGACGACCTCTTTAATAAAGATAAGGGCGGCTGGGATTATATTCAGACTATGAGCGAAATGAGAGAAAACGGAGATTATCTCTTGGGCAGATCTTCTGATAAATCATACAAGCTTGAAGTAAAGGTCAGCGATAACAGCGAAGGTATAAAGAATCTCAACAAGCTTTCCGAAAAAAAGCTCAACGCATTTTATGATACCATACGCAGCGAGAGCGATGTATTTGAGGTAACAGAAAAAGAGATAAACTCAATAAAATATGCAGGTGTTGTAAGAAACACAAAGCTTTCTGATGTCGTTTTGTACTCATACGAGTATACCACGGTATTAAACAGCAAGCTTATTACCGTAAAGATAACTTCTTATAACGATCGTCTGAATAATGCAGAAACAGAGCTTTTAAAAACAGTTGTTACAAGCATTACTTTTTCGAATACTGATGTCGAGCGTACAATACCCAAAATAGGCGGTACACTTATTTTTTCGTTTTGTATGATAGCAGCGGGCTTTGTGGTTCTGGTGATATATAAGCTCAACGAAGAAAAAGCAAAAGTGATAATTGCTAAGATAATATCCGCAAAAGAAAAACACGAGAATAAACAGAAAATAAAACAGGCTGATACAGAGGAGAAATCATCAGACAAAACTGACGAGAAAACCGATACCACCAGCGAAGAAGCAAAAACTGATACAAACTCAGCCGAGAGTGAAAATGCGGTGAATTCCGAAACAGAAAAGACTATCGCCAAAACAGAAGAACCGCAAAATACAAAAACAAGCACACAACAGGAGCATTCCGACGCAAATAATGATAAAGCTGATGAACCCGAAGAAGAAATATATGACATTGATCTTGACGAGGCAATAGCGAATTTTGACGACAGCGCAGAGGCACGTCAAAGACGGCGTGACGAGAGAAATAAAACAGTCAAAAAGAAAAAAGGTTTGTTTAAGTGATAAGGGGCAGACTTTCAGAAGTGCCCTGAAAAAGTGTTCCCTTGATATTATGCAAGGGAACATTATTTTAGCCTTGAAAGGCAGGTTTGTATATGAACAAGAAAATAATATTTTCGTTGGTACTGATTTTTCTTGCTATAAGTGCTTATATGTGCGGCTGTGATAAAATCTTTGTTCGATCAGAGGAGCCGTTCAGAACACAGATATTCGCATTAGATACAATTATTGACCTTACGATATATGACAGCAGGGGAGAGGAAATTTCCCGATTATCCGAACAGAGAATAAAAGAGCTTGAACACAAAATGTCAGCAACCGTAAAAGACAGTGAGATCACAAAGATAAACAGTTCAAACGGAGAACCAACGGTCATAGGCAGAAATAGATCAAGCCTTAAATTATGTGGACTTTTCAATAATAAAACTGAATGACGATGATCTGAGCGTTTTTGTTCCAAAAGGTACTCAGATAGAACTTGGAGCAGTCGCAAAAGGTTATATTTCGGAAGATATCCGCTTGCTGATGAAGGAAAACGGAGTAGAAAGCGCAGTTTTGTCTTTTGGCGGAAACGTTCTGACTATCGGCAGCAAAAACGGAGATAACTGGAGAATAGGAGTAAAATACCCTTATAGTCAAGAAAATTATGCGATACTGGAGCTTGGAGAAACAGCGGTTGTAACATCTGCTGCCGATCAACGATATTTTACACGGTTATTTGCAGTAACGCAGCGTATGCAGACGCATTGTCAACGGCGCTGTATGTAATGGGCGAGGAAAAAGCGATAGAGTATTATAATGCTCACAAGGATTTTGATTATATTATTCTTGATAGTGATAACAAAATAAGTTATTCGCAGGGATTAGAGAATTCAATTTCTGTAAACGAAGATTTTTTATGTTCAAAGATAAAATAGAACACACAGCCGCAAATAGTAAAGTGTATCTGCGGCTGTGTGTTATTTAGTGGATATAAATTGTTTTAAATATTGTTTTCCTGCTGCTCAGGAGGGAAAAAATCAGGAGAATTTTTAACGAATTTGATGATCTTATCAGTAACCTGTACAGATTCCTCTTTGCTGTTGCCTACACCCGTAAAGTAGATCTTAATCTTTGGTTCTGTACCGGAAGGTCTTACTATAACAGCGTTTCCGCCTTCGAGAGAGTAGGAGAGAACATTTGATTTAGGCAGATAGATCGTTTTTTCTTCACCTGTTTCAAAGTTCTTTTCAAACGAGTTAAGATAATCGGCATGCTTTACTATTTTGTAGCCTGCAATTTCTTTTGACTTAGAGTTGCGCAAAGTATCCATGATCTGCTTCATTCTTTCCATACCTGAAGCGCCTTTAAATTCAAAGCTGAGAGTTTTGTTGTTGTAGAAACCGTATTCAGCGTAAAGCTCATCAATAACATTTGCCAATGTTTTGTTCTGCTTTTTGTAGAATGCAGCCATTTCGCAAATAAGCATTGAAGCAACAACAGCGTCTTTATCTCTTGCGTATGTTCCTGCAAGATAACCGTAGCTTTCTTCAAAGCCGAATACAAAGCGGTTTTCTTCATTTTTTTTCTCAAGCTCAAAAATCTGTTCACCTATGTACTTAAAGCCTGTAAGTACGTTTCTGAGCTCTGCACCATATTTAGCGGTGACCTTCTCCATAAGTACGCTTGTTACAATAGTCTTTACAACTATCGGATTTTCTGGAAGAGTACCGTTGGCTTTGCGGTTTTCAAGAATGTAGTTTGAGAGCATGATACCCGTTTCGTTACCGGTAATAAGTCTGTAATTATCTCCGTCGGGTACTGCGATTCCTACTCTGTCGCTGTCAGGATCAGTAGCCAGAAGCAAGTCGGGCTTGATCTCTTGACAAAGCTTCAAGCCTTCTGCAAGAGCTTCTTTTGTTTCGGGATTTGGATAAGGACAAGTCGGAAAATTACCGTCGGGTTCTTCCTGACATTTTACCAAATTAATATCGGTAACGCCTGTTCTTGCGAGAATTTTTCTAACAAGCTTATTGCCTGCGCCGTTAAGCGGAGTATAAACTACTTTAAGTTCTGCACCATTACAGATACCCGGATTTATAGCCTGAGCTTCAACGTTTGATAAGTATGACTCGTAAAAATCCTCTGAGAAATACTCAATCAAACCGCTGTTTACAGACTCGTCAAAGTCAGCAAGCTTTACATCTTTAAAGCAGTCAAGCTTTAAGATTTCGTTATAAACATTTGAAGCGGCATTGTCTGTCATCTGACAGCCGTCTGAACCGTAACACTTGTAACCGTTATATTGAGCAGCATTATGACTTGCTGTTATCATAATACCGGCATGGCTTTTATGATAACGCACAGCATAAGATACCACAGGTGTGGGCTGCAATTCCTTTGAAAGATAAACTTTTATCCCGTTTCCTGCAAGAACACGGGCAGCTTCGCAAGCAAAAAGGTCAGATTTGATACGAGAATCGTAAGCAATAGAAACAGAAGAATTATCATAATTCTTTTTAAGATAGTTAGCAAGTCCTTGTGTAGTCACTCTTACAATATAAATATTCATTCTGTTTGTGCCTGCGCCTATAATACCTCTAAGACCGGCAGTACCAAATTCAAGCTCTCTGTAAAAACGGTCGAAAATCTCCTTTTCGTTGTTTCTGATCTCGTTGAGCTCATCAATTAAACTGCTGTCATCAGATGCATTTTCCAGCCACTCATTGTAAAGCTTTTGCATCTTCAACTCCATAAACACATCTCCCTAAATATTGTTTTAATGTATGCGTATATCACATTTTGAATAATACGCAAAAGGTTTGTACATCAAAAACCACGTAATTACATCATTAAACATTATAACTATACCATAAATCTTTTAATTTGACAATGCATTAAAGCAAATTTTTTATGAATTGCTGCTTTCTGAATGTTCCGGTATAGCTTATTATATGTATTTTAGATATGATTTGTGATGTGTTTCGGTAAATAAAACGAACAGCGCTGTTATCATAAAAAAAATAAATTTTTGAAAGAATACAATAATTACTTGTATATTGCAGGATTTTGAGTTACAATATTAATAAAGGGCAGCATGCCCTGTTATAATAATACGAACAGGAGGAAAATTCTTTGTCGAAGAAAAAATCAAAAAAGAATACAAATACAGTAAAGCAAGTAATAACCGATAATACCGAAATTCAAGAGGTTAAAGAAAACGACGATACTGCTAAAAAGGACGATACCAAAAATGAAGAGCCTGTATTGACCGAAGAAAAGCAGGATGTTGAAGAAAAGACTGACGCTGTTGATAATGACGCCAAAGATGACAATGAAGAATTAAAGAAAGAAGAAGAAAAAAAGGCTGATACAGAGCAAAAACCGATCTTACCGAGAAAAAGAAAGATAGTAAAGAACAATCAATTGATAATAGTTCTTTGTATAACGATAGTAACATTTATTACGGCGGTGGTATGGTCTGTATTCTTTAATAGGGATATTACCGGTTCATGGTATTATATACATACCGGAGAGTATACCGAGTCCCCTGATACTATATCAAAGGACGATACTGATATCAAGCCTAAAACCCACACATACACGCAAAGGGTATGTTACAGCTTTGATGATGACGGAGTATGTACCGTGACTTTGGGTTCTATGTCGGTAAAAGGACCTTATCAGATAATGAATTCCGGAAAAGATTCAATGATATCAGCAGGAGTATATTATCAGACTACTCCGCTTCTTTACGGAAACTACAATTATACAGTAAGCGGCAACATTTTTACAGGAAGAAAGCTTACATTGTATATTGAAAACGGAGATAAATCAGAGATCATCATGGACAGAGGTGACGGCGACTTCTCACTTCAACGGTTTGAAGACGAAAAACTTGATGAACGTTTGTATGGACGCTGGAAAAATCCCGATGTAAATGAGTATTTTACTTTTAAAGATGACGGCCATATGATATTGGAGATCGACAATACAATAGTTGTAGATCATGTGTATACTGTTATGGACGGCGTGGTGCTTGCAAAATACGAAACTGATTCTGAACAAAGCTTCTCTTATAATTTTAGCTTTGACGATCAGGGACGCTTTATGCTTAACGGCTCTATAATGGAAAAGGTTGACTAATAATTAATTATATTAAAAAAACAAGCAAGATTTTCGGTCTTGCTTGTTTTCTTTTTTTGTATGAAAATGTGATGTATTATTACTCCTCGTCCCAGAAAGGATCGTCATAGAAGCTGCCGTAAGATGACGTATTATTATAGGTCTGAGAGCTTCCTGTATCAGAATTAACGTAATTTTCAGAGCTGTCGGTGTCCTCATAATAATCGTAATCTTCTGAACTGTCGGTGCTTGTTGAAGAACTCGAACCGTTCGTGTAGAAAGCGTTTGCTGCTTCTTCTGAGGCTTCGCTTGCTGTTTTGCGTTTTTGTGCGTCTTCCATTTCTTCTTTATATTGCGCGGCAAGCGGTGAGTTTGTTTCAAATACGGCATACTGAGAAGTATGAGCAGAACCGAGTGCAATATCATAGCCATATCTGGTGAGCAGCTCATTTACCGTAACAAAAATATATCCCTGCTGCTGAAGCTCGTCAATAGCCATAAGCGCACCGTCAACGCTTGTTGAATAAATATCGTGAAGAAGAATAATGTCGCCGTCCCAGCATTTAGAAACCATTTCTTTGCGAACTTCTTCGGCATTTCTTGTTTTCCAGTCGAGAGTATCCAAAGACCACAAAGTAAGAGTTTTATCTATCTGCTTGTCAGAGGTTTCGTTATGTGAACCATACGGAGGACGAAAAGCGGTTGAAATCTGTCCGCATGCATTATGTATACGTTCGTCTGTTCTTGAGATCTGATCCTGCAATTCGGTTGCGCTCAGACCTGTAATATCAGTATGATTGAATGTGTGGTTTCCTATCTGGTGACCGCCGCTTACCATAAGAGGCAATACTTCAGGGTATTTCTCTACACAGTTACCGCACATAAAGAATGTTGCTTTTGCGTTTCTCTCATTTAACCCTTGGATAAGTCTTTCGGTATACTCACCCGGACCGTCATCAAAAGTAATAGCAACTGCTTTTTTCCCGTCAAGTGTGTCTGTATCAATAATTAACTTTCCGTCAGCGTCAAATTTTTCTTCTGTACGTTTAGATACGGTATCGCTTGCAGAGCTTTCGTTTCCTTGCGGTATGTCTGAAGCTGTTGATTCAGTTTCTGTTTGCGAAACGATACTTGCAATGTCAGAATCGTTTGACGTATCGGTTGAATTGTCCTTGGCTTTGTGAATAGCCGAGGAAATACCGTTTATAATGTTGATCAGGATAATTAGTATTACCAGAATAATAACAGCACCTGCAATCAGCATTTTGGCACGATATTTATAACCTTTTATTTGTAAAAAATCTGGTACTTTGAAATTATTGTCGGACAAAAAAGTTTACTCCTCTCTTTTTTATTATATGTATAAATTATAACGTTTTTGTAAACTAAAGTCAATATATAAACATAAACAGAAATAAATCAAGAAACAGCGGCATTATACGCCTGTTGACTAAGAAACAGTTTATTACTTTTATTTGTATATGAAGATCAATAAACATTTATTCAGTGGTTCCTTAATATTATTCTTGACTTTTTTTGTCGAAAGAGTATAATAGAGTAGACGGGAGCTTGTGTACGGGCTGAGAGGAAGGTGAACCTTCGACCGATTACCTGATTTGGATAATGCCAACGTAGGGAGCAAATAAAAATAATGAGTATGTTGAGAAACGTACATATTTTTAGTAATGCTGCCTCAGGGCGGCTTTTTTTATTGGCAAGGAGGGAAATATATGGTAAAAATAAACGGAACTCAATTTGATATAAGCTCAACGATACTCTCTGATTATCTCAGACAAGCAGATTATGATACGAAAACAATAGCTGTTGAGATCAACGAAGAAATAGTACCAAAAAGCTTATACGATAAAACCGTACTTAACGACGGTGACGTTGTTGAGATAGTAAACTTTGTTGGAGGTGGCTGATTTGATCCCGACAAAAGAAGAACTGCAAAAAGCCTTTGAAGAAAGACACGGCAAAGAGCTGCAAAAGCTTTTTGCAGACGCAGTTGTTGCTGTTTGCGGATTGGGTGGTTTAGGATCAAATATTGCTGTTTCTCTTGCACGTGCAGGAATAGGCAAGCTCATAATTGCCGATTTTGATAAAGTGGATATTACAAATTTACATCGTCAGCAATATAAGGCAAATCAGATAGGCGAGTACAAGGCAAATGCATTGAAACAGAATTTGCAGGAAATATCACCTTATATCGAAATAGAGGAGCATATAACAAAGATCACAGAAGAAAATATATCTGATATTGTCGGTGAAGCTGATATTATATGCGAGGCTTTTGATAAGGCGTCTGAAAAGTCTGTTCTTGTAAATGCTGTATCAGAGAAATATCCTGATAAGTATTTAGTTGCAGCATCGGGAATGGCAGGTATCGGCAGTCCTAACCTGATAACAACACGCAGAGTCACGAAGCACTTTTATTTGTGCGGCGACGGTGTAAGCGACGTTGACAGTACAAACGGATTGTTTGCCCCTCGTGTAATGCTTTGTGCAGCTCATCAGGCTCAGACGGTATTAAGAATTCTTGCAAATGCAGAATAATATATATAGAAAGACGGTATTTTTTATGAATAACGATAAACTTATTTTAGGCGGCAGAGAGTTTAATTCCCGCTTTATTTTAGGTTCGGGCAAATACTCATTGAATCTTATCGAAGCTGCCGTAAAAGACGCAGGCGCAGAGATAATAACTCTTGCCGTTCGCAGAGCTAACACAAAAGAGCAGGAGAATATTCTTGACTATATTCCGAAAAATGTAACGCTTCTGCCTAATACAAGCGGAGCAAGAAACGCAAAAGAGGCTGTAAGAATAGCAAGACTTGCAAGAGAACTCGGCTGCGGTGATTTTGTAAAAGTCGAGATAATGAGAGATTCAAAATATCTTTTGCCCGATAATCAGGAAACAATACAGGCTTGCGAAATATTGGCAAAAGAGGGCTTTGTTGTATTGCCCTATATGTATCCCGATCTTAATGTTGCAAGAGATCTTGTAAACGCAGGCGCTGCTGCTGTAATGCCGCTTGCATCTCCGATAGGTACGAATAAAGGTCTTGCAACAAAAGACTTTATACAGATACTCATAGATGAGATAGACCTGCCGATCATTGTTGACGCAGGAATAGGCAAGCCGTCACAAGCTTGTGAGGCAATGGAAATGGGCGCAGCCGCAATAATGGCAAATACAGCGCTTGCAACAGCAGGCGATCTTCCTCTTATGGCTTCGGCATTTCGTCAGGCAATAGAGGCAGGCAGAAAAGCGTATTTGTCAGGACTCGGCAGAGTTCTCACAAGAGGTGCGTCTGCATCTGATCCGCTTACGGGCTTTTTGAGGGACTAAGCTATGGAAAATGAATTTTTTGTCGATTCCGAAAAGCTTTCTCCAAAGGCTCTTGAAAAAAAGCATTTGCTTGAAAGCGATCCCAAAAGCCGAATAGATCATATGAAATACTTGCCCGGTATGGAAATAATAGAATCTGACGTTTGCGAAAATGTAATAAAGCAAATGGAAGCTTTTGATTACTCGGTATATACCGCAAAAGACGTAAAAGCCGCACTTCATAAAGACGTTTGTACTATTGAGGACTTTAAGGCTTTGCTTTCTCCGGCGGCAGAACCTTTTATTGAACAAATGGCTCAGCGGGCAAGAGCAGAAACGGGAAAGCACTTCGGAAATACCGTTTATATTTTCACTCCTTTGTATATTGCTAATTATTGCGAGAATTACTGCGTATACTGCGGATTTAACTGCTATAACAATATTCGCAGAATGAAGCTTAGTTTAGAGCAGATAGAACACGAAATGAAAATAATAGCCGACAGCGGTATGGAGGAGATATTGATACTCACGGGTGAGAGCCGTTCTCAAAGCGGTGTGGAATATATAGGTGAAGCCTGTAAAATTGCCCGAAAGTATTTTCGTATGGTTGGTATAGAGATATATCCTGTTAATACTGATGAATATAAATATCTTCACGAATGTGGAGTAGATTATGTTACGGTATTTCAGGAAACCTACGACAATAAAAAGTACGAAACACTTCATCTTGCAGGTCATAAACGCATTTGGCCATATCGCTTTGACGCTCAGGAGCGAGCATTAAGAGCCGGTATGAGAGGCGTTGCTTTTTCCGCCCTGCTTGGTCTGTCAGACTTCAGAAAAGACGCTCTTGCAACAGCATTACACGCTTATTATTTGCAGAGAAAATATCCGCATGCGGAGATGTCGCTTTCATGTCCCAGACTTCGCCCGATAATCAACAACGACAAAATCAATCCGCTTGACGTACACGAAAAGCAGCTTTGTCAGATACTTTGTGCATATCGTATTTTCCTGCCGTTTGTCGGTATTACGGTATCATCGAGAGAAAGCGCTGCTTTCCGCAACGGAATAGTAAGAATTGCCGCAACAAAAGTTTCTGCGGGAGTTTCTACCGGTGTAGGCGACCACGAGGAGAAGTACGAGGGAAAGGAGTGCAGCGGAGAACAGGGCGACGAGCAGTTTGAAATAGCAGACAACAGAACTCTTACAAAGATGTACGGAGATATTTCAAGCGAGGGCTTGCAGCCTGTTCTGAATGATTATCTGTATGTATGAGATTATTTGTGTAACGAACAGAAATCTTTGTAAAGATGATTTTTTAACAAGGCTTTCCCGAATCTCTGCATTGAACCCAAAAGCCGTTATATTGAGAGAAAAAGACCTTGCTGAGGACGATTATTGCGCTCTTGCAGAAAAAGCTGCTGATATATGCAGCAAAAACAATACCGCACTTATTATGCATACATACTATAAAGAGGCTCAGAAGCTTGGCTGCCGTAATATACATCTGCCGCTGCATCTGCTCAGAGAAATGTCTGATAAAGACAAAGAGTTTTTTAACGTATTGGGTGCTTCGTGCCACAGTGTAAATGACGCTGTTGAAGCTGAAACGCTTGGGTGTACTTATATTATCGCGGGACATATTTTTGATACCGACTGCAAGAAAGGTCTGCCGGGCAGAGGTCTTGATTTTTTGCGTGACGTATGTAAAAGCGTGAAGATTCCCGTATATGCCATAGGCGGTATAAATGACGGCAATATCAGAGATATATTAGCCTGCGGCGCAAAGGGCGGCTGTATTATGAGCAGTATTATGACCGCCAATGACGTGGGTGCAGTAAAACTTCTTACGGAGTGAGTTTATGAGATTAGAAAAAGAAATGTTGCTGCTCTATGCAATTACAAACCGCAAGGACGAAAGCAGAGAGCAGTTTTCAGAAAGTATAGAAAAAGCTTTGCAAGGCGGTGTGACGGTACTCCAGCTTCGTGAAAAAAACATCAGTGCTGATGAACTGATAGAAGAAACAGCCGCACTTAAAAAGATTTGTGATACGTATAATGTACCTCTGATAATAAACGATAATGTTGAGATTGCCATAAAATGCAATGCAGACGGAGTACATGTAGGTGCAGATGATATGCCCGTAAGTGAGATACGTAAGCGAGCAGGCAGAGATTTTATTATCGGAGCAACTGCAAAGACGGTAGAACAGGCACAAAAAGCAGAAAGAGAAGGCGCAGATTACTTAGGTGTCGGAGCAGTATTTTCATCTCCGACAAAAACCGAGGCAAAGCGTATAACAAAAGAACAGCTAAGCGAGATCACAAAAGCCGTAAATATACCTGTTGTGGCGATAGGCGGCATAGACGCAGATAATATAACCGAGTTGCATAATACGGGTATAAGCGGAGTTGCTGTGATTTCGGCTTTGTTTTCGGCAGAAGATGTAGAATCGAGAGCAGCTTTGCTCAAACAGAGAGTAAAAAGCATATTATAACACAACAGCGGCAAATCGGGGGCACCACTTTTTGTCGCTTAATAAAAATAATGTAAAGAGGTAACGAGATGAAAACAGCATTATCAATCGCAGGAAGTGATTCCTGCGGAGGCGCCGGTATTCAAGCAGATATAAAAACAATGACTATGAATGGTGTATATGCCATGAGTGCAATAACAGCGCTCACAGCACAAAACACAACCGGTGTCAGAAGTATTCTTGATGTCACACCCGATTTTTTGAAAGATCAGATAGATATGGTCTTTGAGGACATAGGACCGGACGCTGTAAAAATCGGTATGGTATCAAATTCAGAGCTTATTAAAACAATTGCAGATCGTTTAAGGTTTTACAAGGCGAAAAACATAGTTACAGATCCCGTAATGATAGCAACGAGCAGCGCAAAGCTCATAAAAACAGAGGCAATAGAAACATTGGCAAACGAGCTTTTTCCATTGTCGGCAGTAATAACACCGAATATCCCTGAAGCCGAGGTGTTGTCGTCAGTTACAATAGAAACCTGCGAGGATATGGAAAAAGCCGCAAAGCTTATTTCTGATCGTTACGGCTGTGCAGTTTTGCTGAAAGGCGGTCATAATGTAAACGACGCAAGCGATGTTTTGTGCTCAGACGGAAAAATTACGTGGTTTAAGGGTGAGAGAATCGAAAACCCGAATACACACGGAACGGGCTGTACATTATCAAGTGCAATTGCGTCAAATTTAGCTAAAGGCTATGGTCTGGAAAACGCCGTATCAAAAGCAAAAGAGTATATTTGCGGTGCGCTTTCGGCAATGCTTGATCTTGGAGAAGGCAGCGGACCTATGAAGCATTCATTTGATTTGTGCTCAAGGTTTTCTGAGGAAAACACTGATTAAGGCAACACTGCGCAAATACCGCCTGACGGCTTTGTGCCGAATTTGCTTGATCTTTTTTCGTCATACTGCACAGAAATTCCTTGACGTACGACAGTATTCCTGCAAAATTTCTGTACAATCTGACGAAAAAATCTACTGCGCATCTTCGGCACAATATCTGTGTGGTATTGCCTTAAATCGAGTGCCCGTATCACTTAGAATTTTTTCAGGCAAGCGAGCCGGGCGCTCAGTCCGCAAGACGTGATTTATGGAGTGTTTCCGGAGTAATATCTGACTTGAAAGGAATAATAAAAATGAGAAATTACAAAACACAAATGCAGGCAGCAAAAATGGGAATAATCACTCCCGAAATGGAAATAGTAGCAAAAAAAGAGTATATGCAGCCCGAAAAGCTCAGAGAGCTTGTAGCACAGGGCGTTGTGGCAATACCGTGTAATGTAAATCATACGTCGATATCCCCTGAGGGTATCGGAATGGGCTTGCGTACAAAGATAAATGTAAATCTCGGTATTTCAGGCGACTGCAAAGACTATGATGTCGAGATGAGCAAAGTTGATATGGCAATAAAGTACGGCGCAGAAGCTATAATGGATCTTAGCAACTACGGCAAAACCAACACTTTCCGTAAACAGCTTGTAGAAAGATCTCCGGCAATGATCGGCACTGTTCCCATGTATGACGCAATAGGTTATCTTGAAAAGGATCTTGTTCACATAAAAGCAGAAGATTTTCTTGAGGTCGTAAGAGCCCATGCGCAGGAGGGCGTAGACTTTATGACCATTCACGCAGGCATTAACAGACGTGCTGTTGAAGCGTTTATGCGTGACAAAAGAAAAATGAATATCGTATCAAGAGGCGGTTCGCTTTTGTTTGCATGGATGATGATGACAGGAAACGAAAATCCGTTTTATGAGTATTATGACGAGGTACTCGAAATACTCAGAGAGTACGACGTAACTATAAGTCTTGGCGACGCACTCAGACCGGGCTGCATAGACGACAGCACCGACGCAGGACAGATCGCAGAGCTTATAGAGCTTGGCGCACTTACAAAGCGTGCATGGGAAAAAGATGTACAGGTAATGGTTGAAGGACCGGGACATATGGCAATGAACGAGATTGAAGCAAATATGAAGCTTCAGAAAAGAATATGTCACAATGCGCCTTTCTATGTATTGGGACCTTTGGTTACTGATATTGCTCCCGGATACGATCATATTACATCAGCAATAGGCGGCGCTATCGCAGCGGCAAGCGGTGCAGATTTCTTGTGCTATGTAACGCCTGCCGAGCATCTCAGACTGCCTGATGTAAATGATGTAAAAGAAGGAATAATGGCAAGCAAAATTGCAGCTCATGCCGCAGATATCGCAAAGGGTGTTCCTCATGCAAGAGATAAAGACAACGAAATGTCAGAGGCTCGTCATGTTCTTGACTGGGAGGCAATGTTCAAGGTTGCTATTGATCCCGAAAAAGCAAGAGCATATTTTGAGAGCACACCGCCGTCAGAGCGTCATTCATGCTCCATGTGCGGCAAAATGTGTGCAGTGCGTACTACCAATATGATTCTCGAAGGTAAAAAAGTAGAATTCTGTGATGAATAAAGTTTGAATTTTTGGTAATTTTATTGACTTTGCTGATGTGCAGGTGTTATAATATTGAAAATAGATCTGATCCAAAAGACGGCGGAAAAATCTGATGGAAAAGAACAATTATTTGAAAGAGTATAACGAAAGCCATTATTACAGCTAAAGACATATTAATAATTGATTTTTACTATCTCCGCCCTTTTATGGACGGAGATGTTTTTTAGGAGGTTTTTATTATGAACAGAGCCGCACTTATCGGTATTATGATAGAAGATAATAAGGTTTCAAAACAGATAAACGAGATACTTCACGAATATTCAGAGTATATCATTGGCAGAATGGGAATACCTAATGTGAAAGAGAATTTAAGTGTTATCAGTGTGGTACTCAATGCGCCGTCAGACGTAATAAATACAATTTCAGGCAAGCTTGGACGTATCGACGGTGTAACTTCAAAGACTATATTTTCAAAGGCAGAGGAGGCATAAGCCATAAATAATAAACAGCTTATTGATAAACTCTATGAAACAGCTTCTTTGTGCGAGGAGGAATATACACAGCTAATATCTTCGAGAGATCAAAGCACAGCTCAATATCTTTTTGCTTTGTCGTCAAAGCTCAGAGAAGAATACTACGGTAAAGATGTGTATATAAGAGGCTTGATCGAGTTTACCAATTATTGTAAAAACGATTGCTACTATTGTGGTATCAGAAGAAGCAACAAAAATGCTCAGCGGTACAGACTTGATCTTGACGACATAATGAATTGCTGTCAGGAGGGTTATTCTCTGGGCTTTCGCACTTTTGTTTTGCAGGGCGGAGAAGATCCATACTTTACAGATGAAAGAATGTGCCGTATTATTTCAGAGATACGCAATAAGTATAATGATTGTGCTATCACGCTTTCGATAGGAGAAAAGAGCCGTGAAAGCTATAAATCATTTTTTGACGCAGGGGCAAACCGCTACCTGTTACGACACGAAACAGCCGATGATACTCACTACGGTATGCTTCACCCAGCACAGTTATCCCTTGAGAACAGAAAACGCTGTTTGTACGACTTAAAAGAGATAGGCTATCAGGTGGGAACAGGCTTTATGGTGGGTTCTCCGTTTCAGACAGCCGAAATTCTTGCCCGTGATATGATGTTTATAAAAGAGCTGAAGCCGTCAATGGCAGGCATAGGACCTTTTATAACTCATAAGGATACACCTTTTTCAGATAAGCCTTCAGGCACATTAGAGCTTACTCTTTTTATGCTGGGGCTGATAAGGCTTACTTTGCCGAATGCGCTGATACCGTCAACAACAGCACTCGGAACGATAACGCCCAACGGCAGAGAATTGGGACTAAAGGCAGGCGCAAATGTAATAATGCCGAATTTGTCGCCTACACGGGTAAGAAAAAAATATATGCTGTATAACAATAAAATATGTACGGGCGAGGAATCCGCACAGTGTATACAGTGCTTAAAAAACAGAGTATCGTCAGTAGGGTATGAAATAGTATGCTCACGAGGCGATGTAAAAGAATTAAAACAGAATCAGAGGTAATTAAAATGTACGATCCAAAATCATTGAAAGCAGAAGACTTTATCAATCACGAGGAAATATTGGAAACTCTCGAATATGCCGAGAAGAATAAGAACAACAGAGAGCTTATCGAGGAAATCCTCGAAAAAGCAAAGCCGAGAAAAACCGAAAAGGGAATAGAATGCAGAGGACTTACACACAGAGAAGCAAGCGTACTTCTGGCTTGCGATCTGCCCGATATTATTGAGAAGATGTATTCTCTTGCAAGAGAGATCAAAGAGGCATTCTACGGCAACAGAATAGTAATGTTTGCACCGCTTTACTTGTCAAACTATTGTGTAAATAAGTGTGTATACTGTCCTTATCATTATCAGAATACTACAATTCCAAGAAAGAAGCTTACACAAGAAGAGGTTAAAAACGAGGTTATCGCTTTGCAGGATATGGGACATAAACGTCTTGCTTTGGAAACAGGTGAAGATCCTGTTAATAATCCTATTGAGTATGTATTGGAGTCTATTAAGACGATATATTCAATTCAGCATAAAAACGGTGCGATAAGACGTGTTAATGTTAATATTGCCGCTACTACTGTAGAAAATT
>JAFPLH010000060.1 GCA_017402845.1 Clostridia bacterium | reverse complement strand
GTTGTCAAGACTTCTCTTGAAAGACGACGTGAAGCCTTTAAAGACCAAAAGCTTGCTCTTGATATTCAGATAGAAGATAATATCGAGCTTAACGGCGACGAGGAGGTTTTTGAAAAGATAGTTGATGAGTTGACCGAAAATACTTTGCATTATGCAAAAACACACGCTTGCTTTGAGCTTTTTAAAGAAAAGGAAAGAATAATTTTGCGTGCGTCAAATGATACCGATTTGCCCAACGGCGATTGTGAGCGCGTATTCGACAGGTTTACTAAGCTTAAAAACGCAGAGAACAGCGACAGCGCAGGTCTGGGACTTTCTTATGTAAAGAATACGGTCAAGGCGCATAACGGCAGAGCAGCGGCAAAAACAGAAAACGGCGAATTTATTGTTACTTTAGCACTGTAAGGGGGCGATCAAATGGCAGAGGTACAAAAACCAATAGTAGTAATGAAACGCTACGAAATGAAATATATACTCAGTCCTGAGCAAACGGCTTACTTTAAAGAGAAGGTCAAAGGACATATGCAGATAGATAAGTTCGGACTTACTTCTATTGCGTCACTCTACTATGATACGCCGAATTACAGACTTATACGAACGTCGATAGAAAAACCGCCGTTTAAAGAGAAGATAAGACTTCGTTCATACGGTCTTGCAACAGAAAGCTCTCCGGTGTTTCTTGAGCTGAAACGAAAAGCTTACGGCATTGTATATAAACGGCGTGTACAATCGACTATTCCGCTTGTCAAGAAGTTCTTTGACGGCGAGGGCGATATTTGCGCAGGCGGTCAGATAAACAAAGAAATAACTACATTCAGAGATCATTATAAGGAGCTTGCTCCTGCCTGCCTTATCATCTATGACAGAGTTGCATATTTTGAACCCGGCGGCGATCTTCGATTGACTATCGACCATAATCCGAGGTATCGCACCGAGAATTTAACGCTTACTCACTCTATGGAGGGCGAGTCGCTGCTGCCTGAAGGATATACCATTTTAGAGGTTAAGGTTCAGCAGGCTGTTCCGCTGTGGCTGTCGGCTATTCTTGCAGAGGGGAAAATATATAAGGGCAGCTTTTCTAAATACGGCACCGCATATAAAATGCATTTGCAGAAGTTAAGATCTTATTAATTTTGATTATGATACATATTATTTTTGAAAAGGGTGAACATAATGTTTGATTCTATATATTCGTCAATTGTAACAGCACCGCAGTTCTTCATTATGATGGGTGCTTCTGTAATTACAGGTTTTATATTTGCTTGGATAATGTCTTTTAAGGTAAGGTCTACTCGCAGATTCTTCACGGTGGTGGCAATATTGCCGTTCATCATTTCAGCAGTTATTACTTTTGTCAACGGCAATATCGGAGCAGGCGTTGCTATCGGCGGAGCGTTCAGCTTGATTCGTTTCCGTTCGGCGCAGGGCAGCTCAGATGAAATGGTAACTATCTTTATAGCAATGGGCGCAGGTATCGCCTTCGGTATGGGCTATATCGGATACGGCGTTGTTATTCTTCTGGGGCTTGCTGTGCTTTTCCTTATACTTTCGGTTATGCCTGTGTTTGAACACAGATCACTTGCTCAGGATAAGCTTTTAAGAGTGACAATTCCCGAATCGCTTGAATATACAAACGTGTTTGACGATACATTCTCACATTATCTCAAAAGCTGTGAAAGCGTTGGCGTAAAAACTACGGGTATGGGCTCAATGTTCCGTTTGTCCTTTAAAATTCAGATGAAGGATCCTTCTGAAGAAAAAGAATTTATAGACGAACTCAGAACAAAGAACGGTAATCTTGAAATTGCTGTTTTGCCGTACTCTGATCCACAAAATCAATTGTAAAGGGTGAAGATACAATATGAAAAAGTATGCAGCGGTATTGTTGGCTTTGCTTGTATCATGTCTGCCGTTTGCAGGCTGTACACAGTCAGATGTTGATACTGATACGCAGTCTGTTACCCAAAGCGTATCTCAGGCAGAGTCCGACAGCGTTCAAGAGGTATCATCAGCAGTATCGGAAGTATCAGATGATAAAGAGTATTTTTCTAACAGCGACTTGCGCTCTGTTGAGAGCGAAGAACCAAATGCTGCAATTACTCTTTCAGGCAGCGAGGGTACTATTTCCGATACCACAAGAGGCACGTCTGGCAGCGAGGTGGAAATTCGCTCAAAGGGTATATACAAAATAACAGGAGAAAGCAGCGGCGTTACTATCGTTGTAAATGATGATAACGAGTCGGGTACAATTTACTTGCTGCTCGATAACGTGACCATGACAAACAGCGAAGAACCCTGCATTTACGTTGAGGCTTGCGACAAGGTGGTTATTCAGTGCATGGGCGAGAACAGTTTAACGTGCAGCGCAGAAGAAAACAGTGACGGTCTTGACGGCGCTGTGTATTCGCAGGACGACTTGACCATAAACGGCAGCGGAAGCCTTGAAATAACGTCTGGTATGCATGGTATTGTGTGCAAAGACGATTTAAGATTCACGGGCGGAAGTGTTTCTGTTACTGCCGATAAAATAGGCATAAAAGCAGGCGACAGCGTTTGTCTTGCCTCGGCTCAGGTAGATATCGACTCATACCGCGACGGTATACATGTAGAAAACAGCAGCGGCGACAGCTTTTATTACAGTGAAGCTTCAAAGGTGACGATCAATGCAGACTATGACGGTATTGCCGTAGGTACTACGGGCAGTACGTTTACGGGAAGTGTGAATATAGTATCGGGTACTACGGAGATAGTATCCGGCGGCGGTTCTGATAATTCAAAGGGCGATACCTCGCAAAAGGGTATTAAGTGCGAAGGTGATATTACTATCGGTAAATCTGAAAGTGATGATCTTACTCTTAACGTATCGGGTGCAGACGACGCTGTGAACAGTAAAGGCTCGGTTTATATAAACGGCGGCAGTATTTCTTTATCATCATCTGATGACGGTGTTTCGGCGTACTCTGCTATTGAGATCAACGGCGGTACTATTGATATAACAAAATCGTATGAAGGACTTGAAGCCGGCGACATTACCGTAAACGGCGGAGATATTAGCATTAATTCAAGCGACGACGGAATGAACACCGCCGGCGGCTCTGATAATGATAATGCTGATGATGAGTTTGCAAAAACCGAAAACGGTACGCTTACTATAAACGACGGTTATCTGTATGTGAATTCATCGGGCGACGGACTTGACTCTAACGGTTCGATCTACGTAAACGGCGGTACAGTGATAATAGAAGGTCCTGCCGATAACGGCAACGGCGCTTTAGATAAGGGCGACAGCGACGGCTGTGTGTTGAGTATAAACGGCGGTACGGTGCTTGCTTTGGGTTCGGCTGCAAAGGCGAAGAATTTTGACAGCGGCGAACAATGCTCGGCAATACTCACATTGTCCGGCAGCAGCGGCACAAAGATTACGATAAGTGACGGATTCGAGTTTACTGCTGCTAAGAAGTTTGATTGTATCGTGTACTCCTCGCCAAACCTTGAACAGGGTAAAAAATATACCGCAAGTGTGGGGGAGAGCAAAGCGGAGATCTCTTTTGAGAACGGTTTGTATTATGAGGGATAATTTAATAGTTTAAAAAAGTGACTGCCGCAAAGAAAACGGCAGTCATAATTTAGGGCACCTCTAAAAACCTCACGCCGTCCATCTGCACCGTATCTTCAGCCGTCATATTGCACAAAAAATCTTGACATACGTCAGTATGAGTCTCGCCTGCCGGCTCGGTCGGTGCTGTTGCCTTGCGGCAACGTCTGCCAC
>JAFPLH010000003.1 GCA_017402845.1 Clostridia bacterium | reverse complement strand
CGCTCATCTGCACCGTATCTTCAGCCGTCATCTTGCACAATAAATCCTTGAAATACGTCAGTATTCCTGCGGATTTATTGTACAATCTGCCGACTAAATCTACGGCACATCTGAACGACATTAGGTTTTTAGAACTGCCCTAATGAAATTAAGGGGGGAAAGTAATGGAAATTCCCGTTTATCTGTTTGTCGGCTTTCTTGAAAGCGGCAAAACAAAGTTTATTCAAGAAACACTCGAAGATAAGAGATTCCATAAAAAAGAAAAAACTCTTGTGCTTGTTTGCGAAGAAGGCGTAGAGGAGTATGACGCAGAAGCTATTCCCTGCAAAGACGTTTTCTTTAAAACAATAGAAGATCTCGACGAGCTTACAGAAGAAAATCTTCAGCAGTTTACAGACGAAACAAAAGCCACAAGAGTAATAGTTGAGTATAACGGCATGTGGCAGCTTCAGAGCCTTTATGACGCTATGCCGGAGGGCTGGATAATCTATCAGCAAATGACGTTCTTTGACGCAAAGACTTTTTCAAGCTACAATGCAAATATGAGAAGTCTGGTAGTTGACAAGGTGACCGATACTGAAATGGTAGTATTCAACCGTATGCCTATCGGTGCAGATCAGATGATGTATCATTCGGCAATGAGAGCAATAAGCCGCCGCTGCGAGATAGCTTACGAGTATACAAACGGAAAAGTAGTCTATGATGATATAATTGATCCTTTGCCGTTTGATATTGACGCTGATATTATCGAGATAAAAGACAACGACTACGGCTTGTGGTATCGTGACTGCGTTGAAGAAATGATGAAGTACAACAAAAAGACAGTCAGATTCAAGGGACTGATCGCACGTAATCCTGAATTCGACAGCAAAACCTTTGTAATAGGCAGACAGGTAATGACTTGTTGTGTTGAGGATATACAATATTGTGCTGTTATCTGCAAGTACGATAAAGCCGCAACACTTAAAAAGGGTATGTGGGCAATAATTGAAGCTAAAATATCAATTGAGTATAACTCGCTTTATAAGCGTAAAGGTCCGGTGTTAAGGGTAACGTCTGTTACACCGTGCGAGCCGCCCGAACAGGTAGTTGTGACGTTTGATTAAAGGTCAGACAACCGCCGTAAATAATGCGGTTATACACAAAAAAACCGAAAATCATAGCTCTTTAAAGTATGTCCGCTGCTTCAGGGCTGCGCAGTCAAGCTGTGAATAGCACCTAAAAAAAAGGTTCTCCTTTATCGGGAGAGCCTTTTTTATTCCTTTACGATACATTCAGTTTTTATAATTATCCTGCTGTCTGCAAGCATATCTGAATACAAATTTTTATCTGTAAATTTTCGCCTGTTTTCTGCGGAAAAATGCTTTCCGAAGCCGTATATATCAGACCTGTTAGTTTTTATCATTTTTTCCGTACTCGCCGTAAGCAGATCTTCAAGCTGTGAAGAAAATAACTGTTCAATGTCGGCTGTTTCTCTGCTGTTCGGAGCTTCAATTACTTTTATCTCAAATTTACACTGTACAAAAAATACCGGCTTGTCGTCCTGTATAGCGGCGGTGATCGTGTTCTTTTCGTCGGTTATCTTGCACGAAATATCATCAAAGCTTATTACCGTATCAACTGCCTTATCTGTGAGCAGCTTGTAAGTCAGATAGTCATTCTTTTCAAGAGAGTAAAGTCCGCTGTGCGTAAAGGCTGTTACAGTAGGCATAAATATTTTGTCCTTGTCTGCCTGCAAGGTATATGCAACAGCAGTTTGTGTGGGATCCTTTCTCATATTTACAAAGTCAAGAAGTGTGTAGTGATGTCCCTTTAAACGGCTTTCAGGTGAAAGAGCTGATATACTCTCTATCGGTATTATCTCGCCGTCTTTACGAAAAGATAACACCTCATTTGCGGTTGTGGCGCTTATATAAAGCTTTACATTCGGGCGGGCGTCATTATACCGCAAAAAATAATCAAGCGCAGTATCGGCGTTTTCCTGTGCTGTCTGTCTGCCCAATACAACAGCGGTATTTTGTCCGATAAACGGTTCTTTTCCGGTGCTGTTTTTTATATTGCCGATAGCGTCGCCTACTGTATCGCCGTATACCTCTACCGTGTGAACGGAGTTTTCGCTGTCTGTCGAATTGGTGTCGGTATACTGCAAGGTAAGAGTATAACCGCCGCTTTTGCTGTCTATACCGATACCCTTGATAATAAGTCTGTCTTGAATCTGAGTTTTTGAGCAGCCGCTTAATAATAGCGCAATAGTTACTATCGCAGCATAAGCTTCGGCGGTTATCCTGCGTTTATGCTTTTTTTCTTTTCGTACTCCGAATACAACGAAAATCGGAGCAATAACGGCTGCTGCAAGGAATAGTAAGAGCAGCAGCTTTGTATTTATGAGTATAGCTTTTACTGTGCCGAAACAGGCGCAGCAAAGTGAAAGTACGAATACAGCCGCAGTACATATAAAATAAATCGCTCGTGCTTTTACTGCCGTAAAGGTGTTGTTTGCCGTTTCACGTATAGAGTACATAGATAGAGATACGTTAATAAACATACCCACAGTCCAGAGAAAAAGAAAGATTATGTCAAGCCTTTTGAATGAGCCGGATTCTATAAGCTGAGTTGAAGCATAAAGCGGAAACGGAGCTTCTTTTGCAAACGTGCCCAATACACCGAAAGAAATAACGCTTAATATAACATAAACCGTGTATGATACTATTATCCACCTTTTAAGCGTTTTTGAAACATCGTTGTTTAATTTTTTTGCAAATATAAAAAGTGCAGGCATACACGACGCTTGACTTACTGCGTGTATGATGTTTTCGGGGAGCTTGTCGAGAGATTCAAGCGTATAGTCTGATAAGTTCAGCGGGTTTATCATTGATGACAACGAACCTATGATGAATAAAAGAAACAACACTATAAGCGCCAGAAGAATTGACGCAGTTTTTGAAACGGAAGAAATTCCTTTAATGCCTGCGTAGCAGCAGCACAGCGCCGCAAACAAGAAAAACTGCCAGTATGCAAGCTCCGGATTTATAAAGCTTTGCAGCAAAAACGAAAATATTACCATTGAAAATACGGCGCAGTATATAAAGTATATGATGTATAATGCGGAAAACAGCGGCGCAAGAGCCGGTTTGTGCGTTTGGGCATAGACGATAATATTTTCTTTGCCGCTTTTTTTCAGAAAAAATTTTAGCGGTATGATGAGAAGTAAAACTATAAAAGCAGATATGACCATGCTCAACGGGTGGGAGAGAGGACTTATCACGCTTACGGTATGCATTGAATACATCATCGCACTGTATAATGAGCTGATAAAAAGAACGGAAAATAATTCTAATGAAGAAATGTTGTTTTTAGTATGCAAAGTGATTCTCCTTGTCTGAAAAGAGAGTTTTTAACAGGTGTTACAGCCGAGCAATTGAGCAGCCTTATATCAAAGCAAACAGATCTTCAACACTGATATCAGGCTGTAAAGCTGCGTTTATCGACATTCCTACAAGTGTAGACGCACGGTCAGTGAGCAGGTCTATGTCACACGGTGTTACTATCATTGAGTGACCGTCGGGCATTAACTTGTCTAATACAGCAGCGGTTTCGCGCTCGTCACCATTACAGAGTATATCAGCCGAAAGCGTCAGAGCGTCGGCAACGGTGGGAACACCTATTCCGATAACAGGCACGCCCACTGTATCAAGGTTGATAGCATTTCTTCGCAAGCCTATTCCCGCACCCGGAGAAATGCCCGTATCTGTGATTTGTACCGTACACCCAAGCCGTGAAAGACTGTTAGAAGCAAGCGAGTCTATCGCAATAATACAGCAAATATCAAGCTCTTTTGCAACTGCACGCAAAAGCTCGCCTATTTCTGCACCCGTTTGTCCGAGAACGCCCGGCGAAAGCACACAAACACTTCTGAGATCATCAAGCCCCAAGGCTTTAGCGGTTGAGTGTGAAAGGTGCCTTGTCGGCAGAACCTTTTCGCACGATTTAGGCCCTAATGAATCGGGCGTTATGTTGTGGTTGCCTATTCCCGCAACGAGTACCGTACCATTCGAGGGAATAAGCCTTTTTATTTCTTCGGCAATTGATGAAATTCGGCTGTCAGAAGAAGAAAAGTCATCAGTCAGAGCCTTAAAAAAGCATGTTGTATAAATTCCCTGCGGCTTGCCTATTTTTTCTGCTGCCGTTTTGGTGTCAACTGTAATGCGTGTGATCTTCATATCACCGCAAAAGCTTGTTGTCTGATGTACTCCGTCTATATCGTGACCGATAAGCTCTGTGGCTTCTGCGGCTAAGTCTGAACGTATTTGCATAATAGTATCAACCTCCACGGGTATTATTCCCTGTGCAACAAAAAATATACAACGGCGTCATATTTTTCGCTTTACTGCATTAGTTAATAAAAGAATTTGCAATTTGCAGAAAAAAAGTTGCACAAATATTCTGAAAAAGCGTACATATATTCGGTTTTTTAACGTATTTTTCTAAAAATTTGAAAATTTTTGAATTTAGTATTGCATTTTTGTCTGCGTGGTGCTATACTGTTAAACGTGCTTATTTCTATTGATCTTTGTTAGAGGTATAAAGCTTTTGATAAAAGATCAGAGATACGATATTTAAGTAATATTTGGAGGATGATGATTATGGCAATCACAAATGAATATCTTAACAGTGTTCTTGAAACAGTTAAGAAGCGTAATGCAGGTGAGCCTGAGTTTATCCAGGCAGTAACAGAGGTTCTTGAGAGCATTCAGCCTGTTGTAGAGCAGAGACCTGACCTTGTTGAGGCAGGCGTTATTGACAGACTCGTTGAGCCTGAAAGACAGATCGTTTTCAGAGTTCCGTGGGTAGATGACAACGGTAAGGTCCAGGTTAACCGTGGTTTCAGAGTACAGTATAATTCAGCAATTGGTCCTTACAAGGGCGGCTTGCGTTTCCATCCGACAGTATATATTGGTATTATTAAATTCTTGGGCTTTGAGCAGATCTTCAAGAACAGCCTTACATCGCTTCCTATGGGCGGCGGCAAGGGCGGTTCCGACTTCAACCCTAAGGGCAAGTCAGACGCAGAGGTTATGCGTTTCTGCCAGAGCTTTATGACAGAGCTTTATCGTCACATTGGTCCTAACCTTGATGTTCCCGCAGGTGACATCGGTGTAGGCGGCCGTGAGATCGGTTATCTCTTTGGTCAGTATAAGCGTTTGAAGAACGAGTTCTCAGGCGTACTCACAGGTAAGAACCTTGAGTTCGGCGGTTCACTCATTCGTCCTGAAGCAACAGGCTTCGGCGCTGTTTACTATGCAGAGAATATGCTCAAATACTTCAATGACGATATCGCAGGCAAAACAGTTGTTCTTTCCGGTTTCGGTAACGTTACATGGGGTACAGTAACAAAGCTCACAGAGCTTGGTGCAAAGGTTGTTACACTTTCCGGTCCTGACGGTTATGTATACGATCCCGACGGCGTAAACACAAAAGAGAAGATCGACTACTTGCTTGAGATGAGAGCTTCCTGCCGTGATAAGGTTCAGGATTATGCAGACAAGTTCGGCGTACAGTTCTTCCCCGGTGAGAAGCCTTGGGGTGTTAAGGCTGACCTTTATATGCCTTGTGCTACTCAGAACGAGGTAGGCATGGCTGAGGCTGAGAAGATGGTTGCTAACGGCGTTAAGTATTATGTTGAGGTATCTAATATGCCTACATCTAACGAAGCTGTTGCATTCCTTAAGAGCAAGGGCGTTGTAGTTGCTCCTTCTAAGGCAGTAAACGCAGGCGGCGTTGCAGTTTCAGGTCTTGAGATGTCTCAGAACTCTATGCGTTACAACTGGACAGCAGAAGAAGTTGACGCTAAGCTTAAGGGTATCATGAAGAATATCTTTGACGCTTCTATCGCTGCTGCTAACAAGTATGGTCTTGGTGATGATCTCGTTGCAGGTGCTAATATTGCAGGCTTTATCAAGGTTGCAGAGGCTATGAAGGCTCAGGGAGTAGTTTAATTCGTAATTGCACGATCATACAAAATAAAACCTAAATTTTACAGCCCGCGAACAAAGTGTTGTTTGTGGGCTTTTTTTATTTGAAAATGAAGTAGTGTATTTATATCAGCAGTTATCAATACGCAGTTACGCAGTATGAATTGTGTGTTTTTTGGCAGGATCAAAAATCGGGTTTTTTCGGGAAATAGGGAATTTTAGGGGGTGCTTTGCAGAGCTTCATATATAACCCGCGATTTTTACTCCACACTCAACACCCTGCACTAAATAAATAATATTTATTACAAAAAATAACATAAATTGAAAAAGAAAGTGTAAAAAATAATTATTACCTATTGACAAAACGGTGACAAAAATATAAAATATAATCAAGGAGTTGAAAGATATGAACGATGATTTTGCAGCAGACTTGATTGTACTCGTCGATGATGACGGCGAGGAACATTCGTTTGAAATATTGGATACGCTTAATTACGATGACAAAACTTATTACGCATTGTTTCCTTTGTTAGATGATCCGCAGGAAAAGGTTGATTCCGACGGAGAGTATTATATATTTGAAGTCGTTGAAGAAGACGGCGAGGAACAGCTTGCAGAGCTTGAAGATGATGATCTTTTAGATGAGCTTGATAAGATTTTCCGTGATCGTTTTGAAGCTCTTTATGAAGACTAAAATTATTCTGCCTTACACCTGCTTAATTCGTGTATGTAACTATTTATAACCCTACAGATTTTTTATCGGGAACCGGACTCTCAGAGTGGATTGCAGACCTCCTGCCTCACGGCGGAAGTTGGGAGCAGTAAAAGCGATGAGGAGGTGCCCACCTGTCATTTCGTAGACAGGTTATTACGAGTTACTTACGGTTAGGCGGGTTACATAAAAATTATCCCCCTAATGTGTTATACATAGGGGGTTTTTTATTTATAAATTATTTATATAATCTTTGACATTTATATATTAAAATGGTATAATATCGTTATTATAAAATATACAAGTGGGAGATATGATCTATGAATATATCTGTATTAGGCTGCGGAAGATGGGGAGCTTTTATTGCCTGGTATCTGAATAAAACCGGTCATAATGTTATGACATGGGGACTTGCAGACGCACCGCAGTTAATTGAACTTAAAGAAACACGCACAAACGGAATGTTGACTTTTCCTGAATCTCTCGAAATAACAGACGATCTTGAAAAAGCTATCTCTCACGCAGAGATCATAGTAATTTCAATTAGCTGTCAGGCATTGAGATCATTCCTTGCAGACGTAAAAAAGCATGATCTGAAGGGCAAAAGCTTTGTGCTTTGTATGAAGGGAATTGAAGAAAGCACCGGTTACAGATTAACTCAGGTCGTTGAGGACGTTTTGGGTGATGTTCCTGTTGCAGTATGGGTAGGTCCCGGTCATCCGCAGAATTTTGTAAACGGTATACCTAACTGTATGGTTATCGACAGTAAAAACGAGGAGTTAAAGCAATACCTTGTAAAAGAGTTTTCAAGCGAGCTTATCCGTTTTTACTTCGGAACAGACCTTATAGGAAGTGAAGTCGGCGCAGCTGCTAAGAATGTTATCGGTATTGCCGCAGGTATGCTTGACGGCTTTGGTTACGGCTGCTTAAAGGGCGCGCTTATGAGTCGTGGTACTCATGAGGTAGGCAAGCTCATAAAAGCAATGGGCGGAAAAGAGATCTCCGCTTATGGTCTTTGTCATCTGGGCGACTATGAAGCTACCCTGTTTTCGCAGTTCAGTCAGAACAGAATGTTCGGCGAAAAGTTTATCAAGGGCGAGAGTTACAGCAAGCTTGCAGAGGGTGTTGCAACGTGCCGTGCTATGGTTGCGCTTGCAAATAAATATAATGTTGAAATGCCTATCGTAAACGGTGTATACACTGTAATGAACAGTGAGAAGCCGCCAAGAGAGGTTCTGTCGGATCTGTTTTTCCGCAGCATTAAAAACGAGTTCTAAAATGGACGGGTGCCGAACAGCTTTTGTTTTGCACCCTTTTTTCGTACATTAAGGAGGTGCAATAAATATGGGAAAACCTGCTGATAGCCCAAAGAGAAGCAGAAAAACTTCTTCGGGCAGCGTTGCAAGCAAAACAAAGAAAGCGGTAAAAACCTTTAAAAAGGGAAGAAAAGCCGCAAAAACATTAAATATGAGCGTTGGCGAGTTTGTTGTAACATTTTTGCTTTTGGCAGCTATTTATTTTGTCTGGACTTATGACAAGCTGCCGGGTAATAACAATTCTTCTATGTACGACGGACCCTACGAGGTTGTAAAGGTAGTTGACGGCGATACTATAAAGCTTGATATCGACGGCGAAACAACTACTGTACGGCTTATAGGCATTGATACTCCTGAATCTGTTCATCCCGATCAGGCTAAGAATGTACCTGAGGGAAAGCTTGCCTCAAATCATACAAAAGAGCTTTTAGGCAAGAATGATGTGTTTATCGAGTACGGCGAGGAGCCTTACGACAAATACGGCAGAGTGCTTGCTTATGTCTACATAAATGATGATACAATGGTAAATGCCGAGATACTTAATGACGGGTACGCTCAAGTTATGACTATAAAACCAAATAATAAGTATGAGGAATACTTTAAACAGCTTGAACAGGACGCCCGAAATAATGACAGAGGCTTGTGGAGTACGGGCGTATTCGATTAATAGGAGTGTTTTTTATGAAGGTCAAAGTGTATTGCTATGCAAAAATCAATCTTACTCTTGATGTTGGCGCAAAGCGTAAAGACGGTTATCACGATATAAATACCGTTATGCAGTCGATAAGTCTTTGCGATAAGGTAGTTATCAATACGAATGATACAGGAAAAATCACGCTTTCCTGTAACGTTGACAGCGTGCCTTGTGACGGGCATAATATTGCTTATAAGTGTGCGCAAGCTTTTTATAATAGGTATGATACTACGTGCGGCGGTGTACATATACATATAGAAAAGAGTATCCCCATGCAGGCAGGTCTTGCGGGCGGTTCTGCCGATGGTGCAGGCGTGCTTGCCGCACTTAACGCTATGTACGGCGAGCCTTTTTCTCAGAATGAGCTTGAAGAAATAGGAGCAGCAGTCGGCTCTGATATACCGTTTTGCGTGAGAGGCGGTACGGCAAAAGGCGAGGGCAGAGGAACTGTTCTTACAAACCTTGAAAATATTCCGGACTGCTTTTTCGTACTTGTAAAGCCGCCTGTGGGAATATCAACTCCGGAAGCTTATCAGAAAACAGATGAACGTAAGGTCATTCCGCCGGGCGCTACTGAAAAAATGGAGAAAAATCTTCATAGTCTTGAGCTTATCGGCCGTTATTTGAGAAACGATTTCGAGGACGCACTTGCAAATGAAGAACTTCTTTCACTGAAAAAACGGCTGCTTTCATTTGGCGGTACTCTTGGCGCTGTGATGACCGGAAGCGGTTCGGTAGTTTACGCCTTATTTGAAAATAAAGAGTACGCCGAAGCCTGTGCAAGAGAAATGCGCTGTGCTTATGATAGGGTTTATCTTGTGCAGCCCGTTAATGTGGGCACAAGTGTATATTATGTCGAAAAATGAATAAAAGAGTCAATGACAATTGGTTGACATTTGTTGAATATTGAGAATGAAAGTGTTATTATTATGATGAGGGCACTTCTAAAAACCTCTCGCCGCTCATCTGCAAAGGTTTGTTAGTCGTTTGGTTTTTAGAATTGCCCTCTATGTTTTTGAAACTGCATTAGGAAATTTACTTTGTTGTATTACTTCGATTAAAACACAGATATTTCATTACAGCATGGTAATCGTATACACTTAGGGGGTATTTTTATGTTAAGTGAGAAAATTGGCTTTTTGCTTAAATTTCTGGGTACAAGCAACAAAGAAATAGCTTCTTATGCAGAGTGTTCTCCGAGCAATTTCAGCAGGCTTAAAAGCGGCAAGAGAACGCTTATGAACGACAGTGTTACTGTTCACAGATTTGCAAAAGGAGTATATTTATATTCAGCTCATAACTTAAAGTTAGAGCATTTGTGCGCTATCATACACTGTGCAAACAATGACGAAAAAGAGGTAATATCAAGCATTTGCGAATGGTTGTTTCAGGAAAACGATCTTATTGATGGAGAAAACACAAGAGATGTTTCTCCGATAATGTTCGGGCAAAGAATAAAACAGCTTATGTCATTGGTAGGCATATCGAGCAGTAAGTTTAGCAAAAAGCTTAATGTAGACGCTTCATATATCAGCCGAATGAGAAGCGGCGAGAGAATACCAAGATACAACTCAAAGCTTATATCTAAATTCTGCAAATACGCCGTGATCTCAATTTGTGAGCAGGACAAGCTTGAAGAATTGGGAAAGATTGTAGGTATGCCGCTTGAAACGTATAACGAAAGCGAGGTTACTGAGATAGTAAAGAACTATCTCTATTCTTCAAATTCCAACGGAATACTTATGCCCGTAAGAAACTTTATAGAAGATATAAACGGCTTAACGATCAATTATCCCGACATAATACAGCAGACAAAGATAGGGGATTATTATGAGCTGTTAAAGGATACAGAGACAAAATATATCGGGTTAAAGGGATTGCAGCGTGCTGTGCTGCGTCTGCTGGCGAATGCCTCTGCACAAGGACACACTCAGCTTTTGTTATACTCAGATCAGAATATGGACTGGCTGTATGGCGATTTTAAAGACCAATGGTTTTATTTTATGCATGAGTGCGCAAAAAACGGCGTAACTACAACTATCATACATAATCTTGACAGAAGCGAAGAAGAGCTTTTCTATGCAATGCATGCATGGTTTCCGCTGTATCTTACGGGTATGATAAGATCGTATTACTGCGAAGCCTCGCCCGGTGTGCGTTTTGCAAACACTATGTTTATTAACTGCGGAAATTCCTGCATTGAGGGACATTGTGTAAGAGGAACAGAGGATACTGCGGAGTATCACTATATCACAGATGAGGGCAGCTTGAAAAACGTTCAGGCTGAATTTGAAGTATTGCTGCAAAATAGCAAACCGCTTGTTATAATATCACCCGATCAAGCGGAAAGAGAAAGCGGTGAGCTTTGTTTATTCGGCGATCTGAAAATTGATGTTTCAAAGAAACGAGTAACAATAGAACGCACAGAAGCACCGGCGGCAAAACTGAGCTTCGATCACCCTGTTATTTGTAGGGCTTTTGCTGAGTTTGTGAAAAGTGTGAAGGATTGAGCGGTCAAGCGACCGCAGGCAATTACGCAGTTGCACACAATAAAGTCGAATATTTATAGCTCACGCTAAAAGTTGGAATTTTCATCAACGAAATTAAATTTTCGGCGGTCAAGCGACCGCAGGCAATTACGCAGTTGCACACAATAAAGTCGAAAAGTTTTCAAAAAAAGCTGTCACAAAGATGATCTTTGCGGCAGCCTTATATTTTTATTCAGAAATTTTAGCGGATACTGAGGAAGTATATTCAAGCTCAGGTGTTTTTACGCTTACACGCATACCGTT
>JAFPLH010000059.1 GCA_017402845.1 Clostridia bacterium | reverse complement strand
TCTGATACTGATACAGACACAGCAACAGATACCGAAACAGAAACAAATGCAGATACAAATACTGATTCTGATACTGATACAGACACAGCAACAGATACCGAAACAGAAACAAATGCAGATACAAATACTGATTCTGAAAGCGATACAGACACAGCAACAGATACCGAAACAGAAACAAATGCAGATACAAATACTGATTCTGATACTGATACAGACACAGCAACAGATACCGAAACAGAAACAGATGCAGATACAAATACTGATTCTGAAAGCGATACTGATACAGCAACAGACTCTGATACTCAAACAGATACAGAAGATACAGACACAAATACCCCGGATTTACCCGATAAGCCCAGCCGTATTTTCGGTGACGTTGACGGTGACGGCAAAGTATCTGCAAAAGACAGCCTGCTTGCACAGCGTTATGTAATAAATCTCTACAAGCTTGATGAAGGTCAGCTCCTAAGTGCTGATGTAGACCAAGACAAAAAGGTTACAAACAAAGACGCACTTGAAATATTGAGATATACATTAAACTTGTCAAAGCTTGATAATATAGGAAAGAAAGTATCATAACGGTATAATTCACACCTTACCAAAAACAAAAACCGCACGTATAAATGCTTACGTGCGGCTTTTGTTGTTTGTGATTTATTATTGTACAGCGGCGGCTTCTTTGGCTTTGCTGATGTCTGTGTTTTTCTTCGGCTTGCTAATACCCATGATAAGGAATCTCAAAACAGGAATTCTTCTGATTATTTCGGGAAGAACATAACCTGCTGCAAGTCCTGCGACAAGAACTGCGATATAGCGAACTGCAAGCGGAACAGCCTCATAACGATATAAAAACAGAGCCATAGCCGAAAGTCCTATGTAATGGAACATATAAATGCCAAAGCTTTTTTTAACCATAAAGCGAGTAAAGTTTGATTCTTTGTCAAACCATTCACGAGCGCAGGAGAATATAGCAAGCACAGCAACCCATGCAAATGCTACTGCCGGAACAGAATTTATAACTTCAATGTGCGCAGTGGCGTCGGCGTAATTCTGACCGTAATACATAACTGTATAAAAAATTCCGAGAGCGAGTGCGGCGGGCAGAAATATAAAGCGATATTTGCGAAGCCTGTCTATAACAGCGTCTTGTGAGAACAAGAAATATCCGAGCAGAAAACCAAAACCATAATAACCGAAACGGTATACAGGAATAAACGGAGTATTGAGTACAAGACCTGCAAAGAACAGTGGAATTACTAACAGAATAACAACGGGAGTAGTCGCCTTGCCGCAAAGTGCGTAAAGCTTGCCCTTTTCAAGCTTGCGAATGAGTGCGAGTACAATAGAGAATACCCACAAAAGCTGAATGAACCATAATACGCCAATACCTGATAATACTTGTATAAAGTACATTACAGGTGCAGGTATATTTTCAGGCATTATCGGTTCGGGGCTTATTAGCTGAGATGATTTCATTGATATCCAACCCTGTATCCAGCACCATACGAACAGTCCGAGAGTTGACGGTACAAGCAGCTTGTCTGTGCGTGAGCGGATAAATTCACGTATAGAGTGCTTTTCTAAATAGATCCTTGCTGATATTCCCGAAATGATAAACAGGATAAGCATAAACCACGGATAAAGCATATAAAGAAGTGCGTCCTGATAGTGCGGTCCTTCTGTGGGGAATGTTCCCACAGCTAAACCAACGCTGTTATACATAAATAGTACATGGTACACTACAACCAGAATTACTGTTGCCCATCTGATGTTGTCAAGATAATGTTTCCTCATATTAACACGTTCCTTTCTCGAAGCTGTGATGTAAAGTATCACTGAAACAACAAATCATACAATTCATACTTATTATACAAGTTTGACGTTGACTTGTCAATATCATCTCTTAGAAAAAGATGTACAAAAGAAACACGAATAAACGAGTCGATTTTTGTTAATGTATGATAAAGCTTGCAACCTTTTCTATCCACTTATCAATTTCAAAGCAGGCAAGCTGAGCGTGAGCGTACCCGTTGAAACAGCGAATTTCTGTCTGTGGATTAACCTTTTTCATTGTAACAGCAGACTTACGAGCAACTGATTCATTACCTTTTGTACCGTGCATAAATAGAATTTTGAGATCATCACTGTATTTTTTATATTCGTACTCACTGAATACGCTGTCTATGATGTTATTTATCGACTGTGGCGTAATACTATCGGCTACCTTAAAGAAATCGTCTAAATAACGTTCGGGCAGAAAATCCCGTTTACAGCTTTCGATAGTTTTGGGATCTCTTTGCTTTGATTTATCGAGAATGTTAATATAGTTTTTCTTCATAATACTTTTCAGTATACTCGGCAGTTTCTTTAAAGGAGCGCCATCGATCACCAGATATTCTGATGAAATACCGGACATTCCGGCAAGGTATGCCGCAATTCGTCCGCCCATAGAAAGACCGCACAAAGCATAAGCTTTACCGCCGAGATTTTTTTGTATGTACTCTGCAAGCTGCTGAGCTTCATTTTCGACAGATTCAAACACGGTGGTACTATCTTCTGTATGTCCGTCTAATTCCGGAATCACAACATAATATTCTTTAGAAAAGTATGCTGCGGCGTCCTCCCATATCTGCCATGGAGTGAGCAAGCCATGAATAAGAATGATTGCTTTATTATTTTTGTTTCCGAATGTATGAAAGTTCATAATATACCTCTATTATTCTTTAGGGCATCTCTAAAAACCTGCCGTCGTTCAGATGTGCCGTAGATTTAGTCGGCAGGTTGCACAATAAAATCGCCGGCATACTGACGTATGTCAAGATTTTTTGTGCAATATGACGGCTGAAGATACGGTGCAGATGGA
>JAFPLH010000058.1 GCA_017402845.1 Clostridia bacterium | reverse complement strand
GCCGTCCATCTGCACCGTATCTTCAGCCGTCATATTGCACAAAAAATCTTGACATACGTCAGTATGCCGGCGATTTTATTGTGCAACCTGCCGACTAAATCTACGGCACATCTGAACGACGGCAGGTTTTTAGAGATGCCCATTAGTTATTAATCATTAACAATGCGTTTCCCTCATGCAGTATTATTTCAACCGCATTTTCTACCGCAGCATTACTCAGCGTATACGGGTATTCTGCCCCTACAACAGCTTCTTTCAGCGGATATAACAGTCCACTGTACGTAAGCTTTACACTTCCGCACGCAAAAGGCATAACCGAAATAGTTCTCCCCTTTACACCGTTCAATTCATTTCTGCCTTTTTTAAGTAAGGTTATATCTTCATATTCACTCGCAAGCGTACCCTCTGCGTTATGTTCTCTCAAATAAAGCAGCACAGACAAATTTGCAAGCGTATGATCTGCCCTGCCGCCCATAACACCAAGAAACAGAAACTCTGTAAATCCCTTTTCAAGTGCAGTTTTTACACAGTACATAGTATCTGTATCATCTTTTGCAACAGGCAGCACCTCAACGGGTACATTATCAAACAGCTCCATATTCAATGCAGAGTCCATATCTCCAATAACCAAGTCAGGAATAATACTCGTTTTGGCGATCAGATCTCTGCCGCCGTCTGCACATATAACAAAGTCGTCTGAGTTTATTCTCTTTTCTATAAACTCAAACCCTGCCGCAGGTGACGCACCTACAATAACGCACCTCTTTTTTACCATTTTTTCAAGTCCTTTACCTCGTTATACATAGCAACAAAGCTGTCGTGTCTTGAACGGCTTATTTCTCCCTTTTTGACTGCTTCAACAACTGCGCAGCCCTTTTCGCAGACATGACTGCACGACACGAATTTACACTCTCCAAGATACTTGTCAAATTCCGGAAAAGCATATTGCAGCTCATCTTTTTCTATCACCTCATACCGTTCAAGGTCAACGGTAGAAAATCCCGGAGTATCTGCAACAAAGCCGTCACCAAACTTATAAAGCTCTACACACCTTGTGGTATGACGTCCTCTGCCGAGCTTCTGACTTATCTCGCCCGTATCAAGCTGCAATTCGGGCAGCAAAGCATTAAGAAGCGTGCTTTTGCCAACTCCGGAGTTTCCGGTAAAAGCGCAAACGCCGCTGTTCAATACATCTCTTACTTCTTCAAGTCCTCTGTTATCCGCACTTGAAAACTCGATAGTCTTTATACCCGACAAGCTGTATATTTCCCTGAGCTTATCGGCGGAGCTTAAATCGCACTTAGTTATTACAATAACAGGTTCTATGCCCTTATTTACGGCAGCCGCTGTCATTTTGTCAATTACAAGCAAATTAGGCTGCGGACTGCACGTTGATACAACAATTATCAGCTTGTCGATATTCGCCAGCGGCGGACGGATCAAGCTGTTTTTTCTCTCGTATATTTCGTCAATGGTACAATAACCGCTTTCCGGTACAGTTATTTTCACACGGTCTCCGGCAACAGGCTTAAAGCCCTTTTTTCTGAAAGCTCCGCGCGCCTTACATTCATATACAGAGCCGGCGGTTTCTACATAATAGAAACCGCCGATAGATTTTAGTATAATTCCGCTGTATTCGTTATTTACCAAGAGTACTCTTCTTCAGCAGAACTTTCTCCGGAATAGTCAGGTTCGCTGCTTGTTGTTTCGTCAACAACTGTTTCTGATGTTGTTTGTGATTCTTCTGTATAAGAGGAATCTCCGTCATGACTTTCGTTTTCCTCAGAATCGTCATACTCGTAGTATTCATCGGAATCAGAGTGCTTCTCAGAATCCGACTCATTCTCGGTTTCGGTTTCAGTATCTGTTTCTGTATCCTCGTCCGTTTCGAGTACAAACTCGTAAGATTCAACCGTAGTAACGGTATTATTTGCAAAGTCGAATTTATACACTCTGTATGTCTGATCGTTGA
Source organism: Clostridia bacterium (assembly GCA_017402845.1). GTDB lineage: Bacteria > Bacillota > Clostridia > Oscillospirales > Acutalibacteraceae > RUG592. The sequence goes on along the minus strand of JAFPLH010000058.1, from coordinate 5,408 downwards.
GAGCTACAACGACCTGAATTGCTCCGACTGTACTCATTCTCGATATCGTAAGTGTATGCTGACGGGCATATTTAGGCACGATAGACTTTGTATAGGTATCGTCAACCTCGCCGTCAATGATTACTTCAAACTTTACAGACGAGCTGATGTCGCTTGGCATATCAACGATCTGCGAAAGAGAAACATTTCTCGGCGGGCCCTCTGAAAGAATAACAGATACGTTTGTACCCTTGCTTACCTTTGCGCCTCTAAGCGGATTTTGAGCAACTATTTTATCCTTTGCAACGGTACTTTCCATATACTCGTAGCCGTTGTAGTTAAGACCTGACTCTGCAATCTTGGTCTGCGCCTCAGAGAGCGTAAGTCCTACCAGATTTGGTATTTCTACCTTTGCTTCGCCTGCCTTCTTGCTGACGTATATCTTAACTGTTGAGCCGATAGTTATTTTACTGCCTGCCAAAGGATAAGTCTGCTTAACATAGCCCTCAGCAGTCTGATTATCAAGAACCATGAGTACCTCAGGAATAAGATTTGCCGACTTTATCTTCTGTACGGCGTCATCTTTTGTTCTGCCGTCTACAAAAGGCAAATTGATAGTTGTTTCTTCGCTGTTTACTGTGATCTGAATTGTAGAGCCTTCTTTTATCTTCTTCTCTGACGGCTCAGGACTCTGACTCAGAATAATGTCAATAGGCTTATCTGCGTCATAAACGTTTGTAATATCCCACTTGAAGTTATATGTTATCTTATCTTTGTTTACTGCATTGAAGTCGAGTCCGATAAGATTAGGCACAAGAACGTCTGTGGTTGAGTTATTGCTAAAGCCCTTGAATACTGCCAATACAAGGAATACCGCACATACGGCTACAAAGGCAATTACAGAACCTACAATAACCTGTACTAAAGGATTGGTTCTCTCCTCGTCATACTCAGTATCCCACTCGTCGTCGTCATCTTTATAGCCTGTCTGCGTGTCTATCTTGTTGACCTTTTTGACCGTACTAACGGGAGCAGGCTCTGATTCTCTTGCTAATCCGTCGTAAGAATAATTGAACTTGATCGACGGATTATTCTTGAACTGCTGGAGATCTGAAAGCATTTCAGACGCTGAACGATATCTCTTTTTTGCGTCCTTCTGCATGGTTTTGATGATGATCTCCTCAAGACCTGCGGGTATATCAGGATTCAGCTTGCGGGGCGGCACCGGATCAGACTGAAGCTGCATTATCGCAACGGATACTGCATTGTCAGCGTCAAAGGGCAGCTTGCCCGTAAGCATTTCATACATCATAACGCCGAGTGAATACAGATCTGATTTAGCGTCTGTGGGTTCGCCTCTCGCCTGTTCGGGTGATACATAATGAACAGAGCCTATCGCCTTGTTTGTCATGGTCATCGAGCGTGTAGTCGTATTTGAAAAACGTGCGATACCGAAATCTGTTACTTTTATTGTTCCGTCTTCAAGCAGCATAATATTTTGCGGCTTTACGTCACGGTGTATAATGCCCTTGTCGTGTGCGTGCTGAAGCGCCCTGAGTATCTGAGAAACAAAGTATATAGTTTCTCTCCAGTTTATTGTGCTTTCCTTCTCAATATAATCCTTGAGAGTGATACCGTCGATATACTCCATGACGATATACTGGATTCTGTCGCCAAAGCTTACGTCGTAAACTTTAACGATATTCGGGTGTGACAAAAGCGCAATTGCCTTCGACTCGTCTATAAAGCGTCTTACAAACTCGTCGTTTCCGATATATTCATCTCTGAGAATCTTAATGGCAACAGGCATATCGTCTTTTGTATCCCAGGCACGGTAAACTACTGCCATACCGCCGTCACCGATTATTTCGGATATTTCATAGCGGCCGTCAAGTCTTTTGCCGACATACTTATCAACAGCCATCTTTTTCTCTCCTTTTCTTTTTTACCATATATTTATTATCCACATTTTCTTCAAAAATATTATCAGATCACTCGCTGTCGGCAGGAGTATCTGCTTCATCAGGCTGTTGACTTTCTTCGGCAGGCTGTACATCTTCAAGAGGATCGGGGGCTTCGTTTTCTCTGTTCGATATTACTACAACCGTAATATTATCGTCGCCGCCTCTTGCAAGTGCGTTTGCAACAAAGGTATCTGCAAGCATATCTATTGATGTAGTGTTGATTATTGCCAAAAGCTCCTCGTCATCAAAATAATTTGAAAGTCCGTCTGAGCACATAACGAGTGTAGAGCCTTCTTCAAATCTTTCTGTTTTTATGAAGTCTACCTCAAGATCGCTCTCTACGCCCAAAGCTCTTGTTATCAGATTCTTTTGTGGGTGAACCTTTGCTTCCTTTGAAGTTATTTTTCCTGCGTCAACCATCTGCTGCACAACAGAATGATCCTTTGTGAGCTGAGTGATCTTTTCGTGGTTTGCAAGATATACTCTGCTGTCGCCTGCGTGTGCTAAATACACACAGCTTCCCCTGATAAAAGCTATTTCAACGGTAGTACCCATGCCGTAAAGCTCTGCGCTTTCACGAGATTTTAAGTATACCTCGTAATTTGCCTTCTGTACTGCAACGTTGAGAAGCTCTTCAAGCTCTTCTTCTGTCATATCGCTGTGATAGCCTTCAAACTTGAAGCTTTCTTCTTCGGTGTCGCCTTCTATCTCACAGCCTGTTGTTATTACCTTTTCTATTTCGCTTGTAGCCATAGCACTTGCAATGTTGCCGCCGTTGTGACCGCCCATTCCGTCGCACACAACAGCCCATACCTCATCATCTGTAAATGCTCCTACTTTGCAATCGTCCTGATTGCTAAGTCTGTAATTACCAATATCGGTCTTAAAAAATATCTGCAATTTTCAGTCCTCCTCTGCATTATGACTCGTCGGTCAGAGTTTGCCGTCTTAGCTGTCCGCAGGATGCGTTGATGTCAGAACCTAAAGTTCTGCGTACAGTTGCGGTAATACCTTCCTTTCCGAGAATATTGATAAAGGCTTTCTGCCTTTCAATTTTGCTTTTTACGTAATTGTTTCCCTCTACATTATTAACGGGAATCAAATTGACATGACACAGCATGCCCTTCAGTCTGCGCCCCAATTCTCTTGCACATTCATCTGAATCGTTGACGCCGCTTATCATTGCATATTCAAAGGATATTCTTCTGCCTGTTGCCGACGCATAATGCCGGCATGCTTTCAGAAGCTCTTCTATGGGATAACGTCTGTTTACGGGCATAGTCCTGCTTCTTATATCATTGTTCGGAGCATGGAGCGATACCGAAAGCGTAAGCTGGAAATTCTCTTTTTCAAGCTCGTAGATCTTATCCACAAGACCACAGGTAGAAAGTGAAATATGCCTCATACTTATATTAAGTCCGTTTTCGGACGACACAAGCTTTAAAAACTTAACTACATTTGCGTAATTATCAAGCGGTTCACCCATACCCATTAGTACGATATGAGAAATTCTCACGCCTAAATCGTTTTGCGCCGACTGTATCTGCGAAAGCATTTCAGAGGGCGCAAGATTGCGTGAAAAACCGCTTTTTCCCGTAGCGCAGAATGTACAGCCCATTTTGCACCCGACTTGTGTGGAAATGCAAATAGTATGACCGTATTTGTAATGCATAACCACCGATTCTATAAACTCCCCGTCATGGAGTTTAAATAAATACTTAACTGTTTTATCATAAACCGAAACGAGTTTTTTTTCAACAATTGCGACAGAGATGTAATAATTGTTACACAGATTGTTACGTAATTCCTTAGAAATGTCCGTCATTTCATTAAAAGAGCTTACGCCGAGAGTAAGCCATTTATACACCTGCCTTGCTCTGAACTTCGGAAGTCCCATTGAATCGGCAAATTCTTTTTCAAGCTCCTCCAGCGAATACGATTTGATATCCTTCACAAATTCACCTCTTTTTTATTGTACAGATAAAAAATCCGTCAGTATTATTAGTTTGCGGAAACAGTGTAAGCATATATTCGGGCTCGTTAATGGTACGCTTTATACCTTGCGGAAGTGTTATCGGGTACGGTACAAAATCTTTATGCTCTGCTAAAAATCTGTTTACAACGCCGCTGTTTTCATCATTATGCAGAGTACATGTGGAATAAACGAGCACGCCGCCTGATTTAAGATATTTTGCGGTATTTTCAAGTATTTTAAGCTGAATATCCGGCAGACTGTCTATTCCCGTATCATCTTTATATCGTATTTCCGGCTTTCTTCGCAAAACGCCCAAACCCGAACAGGGAACATCACATATTATTTTGTCGGAGTCATTCAAAGGCATATCCGACAAAGCGTCACGCAGCGATACTATTATATTATCTATTCCAAGCCTTGCGGCAGTATTTTCTATAAGCTTTAACTTGTGCGGATAAATGTCATAGCTGTAAACAGCGCCTTGACCGCACATATTCTGAGCAGAAGTAAAGGATTTTCCACCGGGTGCTGAGCATACGTCAGAAACGATATCTCCCGGCTTTGCGTTCAGGATCTCACAGCAGATCTGTGACGAAAGATCCTGAACATAGAACAAGCCCTGTTTATACTGCTCATTATCACTAAGTGAGCCGAAGCTGCGAATTTCGAGCGCATTTGAAAGCCCGTTTACAGTTACGGCAGAAATACCGCCTGACGAAAGCTTTTCGGACAATTCGGCTGTATTTGTTTTTAGTGTATTAACTCTTACGTACACAGGCGGCTTTCCGTCTAAAGCTTTAAGTATACCCTCTGCAACAGTTTTGTTATAGTCGCTTATCCACAGCTTAATGATCTTTTCGGGGCAGGAGTATTTTACAGACAAAAATCTAATCTGATCCTTTGGAGAAGGAAGAACTGTGAGCAGATCGCTTTTTGCGGCATTTCTCAGCAGAGCATTCACAAAGCCTGAAGACTGATAAAGCTTTTCTTTTTTGCATATTTTAACAGCTTCGTTTACTGCGGCAGAGGCAGGCACTTTATCCATAAAAGCGAGCTGGTAAAGAGCCATTCGCAGTATAACAAGAGTTTTCAGGTCTATTTTTTTCGGCTTTATCTTTGAGAAACGAGAGATAATATAATCGAGCGTTATTTTCTTTTCAAGAACACCGTAAAAAACAGATGAAGCAAAAGCCTTGTCAAGAGGTGACATTTCGGCATTTTTTAGAGCCGAATCGAGAGTTAAATTCGAGTAGGCTTTTTCTTCTTCAATTTTTATGAGAGCTTTAAAAGCAACATATCTCGGATTTGACATTTTTACACCTCATAAGAAATAATAAACCAAAGCAATTAAGGGCATCTCTAAAAACCTGCCGTCGTTCAGATGTGCCGCAGATTTAGTCGGCAGACGGCACTTTAAAATCGCCGGCATACTGACGTATGTCAAGATTTTTTGTGCAAGATGACGGCTGAAGATACGGTGCAGATGGACG
>JAFPLH010000057.1 GCA_017402845.1 Clostridia bacterium | reverse complement strand
TCGTTCAGATGTGCCGCAGATTTAGTCGGCAGGTTGCACAATAAAATCGCCGGCATACTGACGTATGTCAAGATTTTTTGTGCAAGATGACGGCTGAAGATACGGTGCAGATGGACGGCGTGAGGTTTTTAGAGGTGCCCTAAAGGCAATACCGCACAGAGATTGTGCCGAATATGCGCAATAGATTTTTTCGGCAGAGTGCATAGAAGGACCGACGGAATACTGTCGTATTTCAAGTGAGTTTTGTGTACTATGCCTGAAAAAGATCAAGCGGATTTGGCGCAAAGCCGTTAGGCGGTCTTTGTGCGGTGTTGCCTTAAACTGTAAAATTACAAGAGTGTCAAAAAATCAGATTCCGCATAGAATAATATCAGCCTGTTACAGAATCAAGCGGTTTGCGTGCAACGGGTAATAACGATATGGAGAGGGTGTTGTGATTGTCACGTCTTGTAATAGACGGTTTAAAAAGACTGCACGGAGAAACAGAGGTGCATGGCTCAAAAAACAGTACGCTGCCTATTCTGGCTGCTGCTCTGCTTTGCGAGGGGAAAAGCTTGATACATAATTGTCCCGATCTCTCCGATGTCGCAGGTTCGATAAATATACTCAGATACTTGGGCTGTGAAGTGGAATTCAGCGATAAAACGCTGCTGTGTTGCGCAGATGATCTCGACAAAAATCATATTCCCGACAGCCTGATGAGGGAAATGAGATCGTCAATTATTTTTTTAGGCGCACTGCTTGCAAAAACAGGCAGTGCGAGTATGTGTTTTCCGGGCGGTTGTGATATTGGTTTAAGACCGATAGATCTTCATCTAAAGGCATTGTCTGAGCTTGGCGCAGAGATCAGCGACGATCACGGCATATTTCGCTGTACCTCTCCTAACGGACTTCACGGAGCGAATATTTCTTTGTCTTTTCCGAGTGTTGGCGCTACCGAAAATGTTATGATATGCGCAAGCGTGGCGCAAGGTACAACCGTAATAACAAACGCCGCAAGAGAACCTGAAATATGTGATCTGGCAGATTTTCTGAATAGCTGCGGCGCAAATATTACGGGTGCAGGCGAGGGAACAATAATTATTGACGGTGTAAACCGTTTACAGGGAACTCGTCACAGTGTTATACCCGACAGAATAGTTGCCTCAACACTGCTTGCAGGGTGTGCGGCAACAGGCGGGAAAATAAGACTCGATCATGTAATACCGTCGCATTTAGGTGCTGTACTCTCGATTTTTAGTGAATGTGGCTGTGATGTCGATATTCGGGGGAGCAGTATAATCATGGACGCACCCGAAAGGCTTACCGCACCAAAAATTGTGAGAACTATGCCTTATCCGGGATTCCCCACAGACGCACAAGCACCAATTATGGCAATGATAGCAAAAAGCAGGGGTACTACGCTTTTTGTTGAAAATATATTTGAAAACAGATATTTGCACGTAAACGGACTTTTACGAATGGGAGCAAATATTAAGGTTGAAGGCAAGGTTGCTGTGCTTCAGGGTGTTGACTGCCTGCACGGTGCAGATGTTGAAGCAAGAGACCTGCGAGGGGCTGCGGCTTTAATAGTGGCGGCGCTTGGCGCAGAGGGCAAAACAACGCTTTCGGGACTAAAATATCTTGACAGAGGGTATGAAGATATAGAGTCAACCTTGCGTTCACTTGGCGGAGATGTAAGAAGAATCTGAATTCTGTGCAGTTTGTGTAATACACAGCGACATTATACTTATGATTGCTATGTATTAATGTCATTGATAAAAAAGCATTATTTGAATACACAGGGGAGATGTCACAGAGTATTTTTTCGTACTCTGTGACAATAAGTATAAACGGCGAGAGTCAAAAAGCAATGTGCAAGGACAAAAGGGAAGTGAAAATATGAATAAGAATATTTTGAATATCGGAAAAAAGAAAAAGTCTGAAAAAAGTGCAAAAAGGTCAGAAAAGGCAGAAAAACCGCAGATAGATGATAAAAAAGAAAGTGAGTCGGAGAGTAACGACAGATTTGCGGCTTTTATGGACGAAGAAGATCTTGAAATATTTAAAGACGATTACTTTGAATCAAACTACGGATATTCGGCTTCCGACGACATCAGGAGTACGTCAAAACCAAAGAAATCAGCACCGGAAAAAACTGCAAGTAAAGCAAATAATAATGATTATAAAACACCAAGACGTCCGAAGGCAAATCTGACACGGGAACAGAGAAGGCTTATTCAAAATCTGAGATATTTTTTGGTTTTTTTCATTATTGTTGGAATAGCCGTGTTTTTATCGTTTCAGCTTTTGTTTCGCACAAGTGAAATTCAAGTTGTGAATGGAGATAAAGTGCCTTATACCGACGCTCAGATTATTGAGGTCAGCGGACTAAAGCTCAAAGAAAATATCTTTACTTCAAAGAAAAAGCTTGCAGTAAAGAAAATAACAGAGGAGTTTCCTTTCATTGAAGATGCGTCAGTAAGCTTTAAAATACCTGCAACTCAGATAATTACAGTTGAGCCTGCTGTACCGTCATATTATATCGCAGTAAGTGAGGGATTTGCAAAGATCAGCGCAAATGCCCGTGTACTCGAAATCACTAAAGAACAGGATATGTCGATACCGCTTCTCAGAGGTCTGAAAATGAATAATGCCGCTGTGGGTGAGTATATAACATTTGAAAAGGCAGTTACTCAACAGATATTGAGTGACGTAATTGACAGTATCCACGAGAACAATGTTCCCAATATTTACGGCATTGATATTTCAAATGCCGCAGGTATTAAGCTGAATTACGATAACAGAATAACTATTTTGCTCGGCTTGCCCGAAGATGTTCGCTATAAGCTGAAAACTGCTATGACTATCATTAATACTGAGCTTACCCCTGCTGATAAGGGCGATCTCGACGTTTCTTTAGCAAACGGCAACAGAAAAGCAAGCTATTTCACTCCGGTCACGACAAATACTGTGTCTGTTGCAGGCAGTTCGTCACAGCAATCCACATCAAGTACAAGTTCAAATTCAAGTCGTTCTGATGATTATTATGAAGTACCTCCTACAACCTTAAGACCTGTAATTTCACAAGCAGAATCGTCACAACCCGATACCGAAAAGGGTAATGAAGATAATAACGATGAGAACGATTATTTTGACGACTATTACTACGAGGACGATCAGCAGCAGGATTATTACGAAAACGAACAGCCCGATCAGAATATTAATGATGAATATGGCACAAACTATTATTGATTTTCTGTATGAGATCATCGTTACATATTACAGCAATTGATAAAGACAACCCCCCCAGATATCTTAATCTTGTTACAATGTTGTAATTACTGTATAAAAATAATGTAATTTTTTGAACGAAATGTCGAAATTTCTTTAATTATTAAAAAAATATTGAAATTTCTACCGAAATGTGATAAATTTATATAGTAACAAAGTATATACAATGCGTATATTTATTTATCGGTAATTTCAAGCAGGGACTGCAAAGCCGTATGTACCCTGTGAATTTTGAATTATTCAAAGCAATACCGCACACAGGCAGCGCTTATAATGTGTATTCAGAGATTTGCTCGATAATGAAGCTGATGACAGGCGGTCTTTGTGATGTGTTGCCTGAAGGGAATGCTTGACATTTTCTTAGGTATCGTACAGAATTACGTTAGGAGGAATATAAAATGGCTTTTCAGTTGGAAGAAGAGTATAACGGCAATTTGCCCGTTATTAAAGTAATAGGTGTCGGCGGAGGCGGCGGAAACGCAGTAAACAGAATGATCAACAGCAATGTTCAGTCGGTAGAGTTTATTGCGATCAATACAGACGATCATGTTTTGCAGTCGTCGAGAGCAGACCAGAAAATTCATATTGGTGCAAAGCTTACTCACGGTAAGGGCGCAGGTTCACAGCCTGCAATCGGAGAGAAAGCAGCACTTGAAAATACAGACGAGATAACAGAGGCTCTTAAAGATACTGATATGGTATTCATTACCGCAGGTATGGGCGGCGGCACCGGAACAGGTGCAGCTCCGGTAGTAGCAAGCATTGCAAGAGATATGGGTATTCTCACAGTTGCAATTGTAACAAAGCCTTTTGGCTTTGAGGGTAAGCACCGTATGCAGCAGGCTGAAGCAGGTATTGAGGAGCTCAGAAAGTATGTTGACTCGCTTGTTATTGTACCTAATGACAGATTAAAGTGCGTAAGCGAGGAAAGAATTACATTTAAAAACGCATTTGAAATAGCTGATGATGTACTCAGACAGGGTGTGCAGAGTATTTCTGATCTTATTCTTATTCCCGGTCTTGTAAACCTTGACTTTGCAGACGTTACAGCAGTTATGGAGAATGCAGGTCTTGCACATATGGGCGTTGGTACTGCAACAGGTAAGGACAAGGCAGCAGAGGCAGCAAAGCGTGCGATCAGCTCTCCGCTTCTTGAAACAACCATTGACGGTGCAAAAGGTCTTGTTGTTAATATTACAGCTCCGTCTGATATCGGTCTTGACGAGATTGAAATCGCTTCAAGCATGATCACAGAGCAGGCAGACGAGGACGCAAACATCATTTGGGGTGCAGTTCTTGATGACAGCCTTGAAGACGAAATTAGAGTTACCGTTATTGCAACAGGTTTCGGTGATGAGGACGGCACAAACAGAAAGCCTGTTTCACGTACAGTTGCAGCCGTTTCTAAGCCAAAGCCGGCTTTCTCAAAGGAGAGTACAACAAATACACAGCCAAAGCGTCAGACTGTTGAAGTAAACAGAAATGAAAACAAGCCTGCACCGGCACCAAAAAAGGTTGAAAATCCCGATGACGAGGATACCTTTTTTGAGATAATGAAGATTTTTGGCGATAACTAAAGGGCATCTCTAAAAACCTGCCGTCGTTTAGATGTGCCGTAGATTTAGTCGGCAGGCTGCACAATAAAATCGCCGGCGTACTGACGTATGTCAAGATTTTTTGTGCAAGATGACGGCTGAAGATACGGTGCAGATGGGCGGCGTGAGGTTTTTTAGATGTGCCTTAAAATATAAATAATAATATAATAGTCCGATAGCTTGATTTGTCGAGCTGTCGGACGTGTTTTATAATTATAACGGCAGATGGGTAGCTATGAAAACCGAGCTTCGTGTATTTATAGGTATCAACATCAGAAAGAGGCGAAAGAAGAATGTATATAAATTGGCAGGATATTATCGGTGATGATGAAAACGGCAAGTTATCACCTGCACAGGATTTTGACAGTAAAAAGCTTCACCCGTTTACAGAAGAAAGAAATGATACAGAAAATGTTTTTTTCAGTAGTACGAACAAAGAAAGCGTAAAACCAGCCGCTGTTTCTGAAAATGGGAAGTATTATATTAACTGCCCTTATGAGGAGAGGCTTCAGGCAAAGGCATTAGGCGCAAAGTGGGATAGAGAAAAAAGAAAGTGGTATTATACTAACCCAGCCGACAGCGAAAAATTCAGCAAGTGGAAATAGTATTTACCGCCGTAAAAATTACACAAGTGTTTTGGGCTGTTTTTTAGGCAGATCGGTAAGCAAACAAGAAATATTGTTTTATAGGCTTTCATATATATTAGTGAGGATCACATCATTTGATTGGTGATTCCTTACTACTGCTAAAGATCAAGGAGTGCAATAATATGGAGCGTTACGACAGTATTTCATATGATTTTGAAGTGACCGACATACCTAAAAAGCCTGAGCCGCTTGCCGCAGAGAATGAAACAGGCGAAGTTGTCAACATACAGAATAACAGCGATAACGAAGCTGCTCCCGAAAAAGAAAATGAAAACCGCAGTATACCCAAGTATACCGTGATTATTTTTCAGATCGCTCTATGTATGATTATCGCCGCAGCCGCATTTGTGATAAAGAGTATCGGCGGCGAGGTTTACGAAAAGGTGAAAGCGGAATATCAGGCTTTACTTTGTGATTCTCTTATTACTGAGCAGAATAATTCGATAAATAACAGCTTTGTCAGTGAGGCGGTAAATGAAACTGAAAATAGGCAGAGTGAATTTTGATTTTGGATATATCTCTGCTGTATTCTGTCTTTTGCCGCTGATGCTTTATAATGACAGCAGATATGCCGCCGCTTTGGTGTGTGTTGCTTGTCATGAATTGGGGCATATAGAAAGAATGTTGTCTTTGGGTATGAAAAGCATTGACGTTAAGGTGCGCTTGTTTGATATTATGATTACAGATACGTGTGCAAACAGCAGAAGCTATATAGATGATATTTCGGTAATATGCGCAGGACCTGCCGTAAATCTGTCAATGTTCGTAATATTAAGGATATTGTATGCATTTTTATCGTATGATTTTTTGTATAATACTTTTATGATAAGCTTTATGCTCTTTGCGTTTAATATGCTGCCTGTCGAGAGTACAGACGGCGGACGTCTTGCGGAAATTTTTTTGAAAAGATATTTGTCAGAACGAACCGTTAAAACAGTTATACTTGTTACGAGCTTGATCGTTATTATTCCTTTTGGTATAATTGGGTTTTATGTTCTTCTGCGTTCAAGATATAATTATTCTATGTTGTTTTTTGTTCTTTACATTACGGCGGCTGTAATCGAACGTATAAAAACGATAAATTAAGGAAACACTGATTAGATCGAGTGCCCGTATCGCTTAGAATTTTTTCAGGCAAATTGTGCGAAAATCACGCTGTAATACTGACGTATTTCAAGTGGTTTGAGTGCAATTTGACGAAAAAAGGCAAGTTAGAGGGGTACTCAGTCCGCAGGACGTGATTTATTCAGTGGTCACGGTTGTTGAACGAGTAAAGAAATTGTGTATAATTAAAGTTTTTGTCAAACTTTTTTTCAAAAAAGTTTGCGGGGTTCTAAGGGGCAGCGAGTCTCGCCTGCCGGCTCGCTCGGTGCTTCTGCTTCGCAGAGTTCTCCACCGGAGAACCGCACCCCCTTAGCCGCCGGAGACACGCTCCAGCCCTTTGCAAGGGGTGAATTTCAACACCGTCCTACGGACTGTGTTGAAAGAGGGGACGCTTTGGCAGAAAGCGTCCCTTTATATTGACAAGTTGAATTATTTTGTGTATAATTTAGTTGTGGTTATGAGTATTTCTTGGACTAAGGGGCAGGCAGCAATCACCGTTCCTTAGTCCTTTTGTTATTTTTAATGTTTTTTGTATTGATTTATACCACAAAATATGTTATTATTTTACTGATGATCAATATTTAATTGAAAGGATATGTAAACATGAGTAATCCAATAGTTACATTTGAAATGGAAAACGGAAAGACCTTTAAAGCAGAGCTTTATCCCGAAATTGCCCCCAATACGGTGAATAACTTTATCTCACTTATTAACAAGGGCTTTTATAACGGACTTACCTTTCACAGAGTAATCAAGGGCTTTATGATTCAGGGCGGCTGCCCCAAGGGTACCGGTACAGGTAATCCCGGATACAGCATTAAGGGCGAGTTCAGCTCAAACGGCTTTGCAAATAATCTTTCTCATGATCCCGGCGTTCTCTCTATGGCAAGAGCTATGAATCCCGATTCGGCAGGCTCACAGTTCTTTGTAATGCATAAAAAAGCACCGCACTTAGACGGCGAATATGCCGCTTTCGGTAAGGTAACAGAGGGAATGGACGTTGTAAACGAGATTGCAGAATGCAGAACTTCATGGTCTGATAAGCCGGTTGAACCGCAGGTTATGAAGAAAGTAACGGTTGAAACATTTGGTGTAAATTATCCCGAACCGGAAAAAGTGTAAGATAATATGAAAAAAGCGTTGATAACGGGTGCAAGCTCAGGTATCGGACGTGAGCTTGCACGTATTTTTGATTCTTTAGGCTTTGAGCTTATTCTTGTTGCAAGACGTGAAGACCGCTTAAAGGCTTTAGCCGATTGTCTGAACGGTACTCCGAGAATTATTGCAATGGATATCGGTAATGCGGAAAACGCAAAAAAGCTGTACGAGCTTACCCGAAATGACAATGTAGACGTTCTTATCAATAATGCCGGCTTCGGCGTGTGGGGTGCGTTTACAGAAACCGATCTTGACAGGGAAATTGAAATGCTGAGGCTTGATGTTGAGGCAATGCATGTTCTTTTCAAGCTTTTTTTAAAGGACTTTCAAGCAAAAAACAGCGGTTCTATTTTGAATGTCGCTTCGGCTGCGGCTTTTGCTCCGGGACCGTATATGGCGGGTTATTACGCTTGTAAGGCTTATGTATTAAGACTTACTCAGGCGGCTGCATTTGAGCTTAAAGAGAAAAAATCAAATGTTAAAGTATCCGCACTTTGTCCGGGACCTGTTGCAACCGAGTTTAATCAGGTAGCAGGCGTTAATTTTTCGGTAAAGCCTTTGTCGGCAAAGTATACCGCAAAATATGCAGTAAAACAAATGCTTAAAGGCAAAACGGTAATTATTCCCGGAAATTATATGAAGCTTGCCTGCGCAGCGTCGAAAATAATGCCGTCGGGCGCTGCTTTGAAAGTCACCGCAAGTATACAAAAAAATAAAATGAAGAAAGCTGTCAGAAAATAAAAACTGTAACAGAGCAATTAAGCTGCGGAGCGTTAGTTTCGCAGCTTTTTGTATGTCTGAAACTGAATGTTTAATGTGATTTGTATGAAAATTATATGAAGTTGTTGAATTTAATATTTTAATATGATAAAATTTTATTGATAAAAAACAATTATTTGAAAGGTGATTTTATGAAAAAACAAATTTCTAAGCTTTTATCGCTGTGTCTGTCAGTACTTATGATATGCGGCAGTACACAAGTATCGGCATTGGGAGCAGAAACGCAGCTTTCAGGCGACGATCCAATGATTATATCGGAAAACGAATTTGACGCTGAATATTTATCGTGTGCTGCATTTAATGAGGTAAGTGCTGCAATCAATGAGGTATACGAAACAAAAAACGCAGCAGCAGAGAAGCCGACCGGTGTTACCCTTAAAGAAATTGAAGTGACCGGTGAAGTTCTTACATCCGGTGACTACGAGTACCAAGAAAATTCTGACGGAAAGACCGTTACAATTACAAAGTATATCGGCAATGAAATCGGAGAACTTATTATTCCCGAAAAGATCGACGGGAAAGATGTTACCGTTTTAGGTGAATCTTGTTTCGATAGAAAGCTTATGAAGTCGGTTGTTATGCCTGATACAGTTGAGATCATCAGCGAAAGTGCATTCTCTGAGTGCTATAAGCTTAAAAGTATAAAATTATCCGAAAACCTAAAGGAAATAAGCAAATGGGCATTTTATTTTTGTTCTCAGCTTGAAACGGCAGATATTCCCGCTTCGGTTATAAGCATAGGCGATTACGCTTTTATAGCTTGTGACGGGTTAAAAACAGTTGTATTGCCGGAAGGTCTTAAGAGTATCGGAAACGGTGCATTTAAGTTTTGCGACAATATCGAAACTGCCGAAATTCCCTCAACAGTAGAGAAATACGGCGAAGAAATATTTGAACAATGTATTTCTTTGACTTGCGTTAAGCTTCCTGATAATATGAGATGTATTCCAAATGCATTCTTAAACGGCTGTAAATCTATGAAAAGCTTTGTTATACCTGAGGGCGTTACGTTCATAGGAGAAAGAGCGTTCAATAACTGTTTCTCTTTGCAGGAAGTAAATATTCCCGAAAGTGTTACAGATATTCTTGCTTATGCTTTTTGCTGCTGCTATGAGTTGAGGGCTATTGACCTTCACGAAGGTATTACTTATATAGGCAGATATGCATTCACATACTGCAATAAAGTGCAGGAGCTCTATATTCCCGACAGTCTTAAAGAGTATAACGAAGGTTTGTTTTGCAACTGCACAGGTCTGGAGAAAGTAAGATTGCCTGAAAAGATGACTTATCTTCCAAATTTTGCTTTTTCTAATTGTAATTCTATTGAAACGATAGATTTACCTGAGAGCTTGACTTCTATCGGTGAAAATGCATTTATGGGCTGTACTTCGATCAGCGAGATAGAGATACCTCAGAGTGTAACGAAAATCGGCAGGGGTACATTTGCAAACTGCTACTCTTTGAAGAATGTTGTGCTCCCGAAAGATCTGACTAAAATCTCTGACGGAATGTTCTACGAATGTAAAAATCTTGAAACTATTGATCTGCCGGAGAAGATCGAGAGTATCGGAGAACAGGCATTCAAATGCTGTCATTTTCTTAAAAGTATAGAGATACCCTCACAGGTAAAAACTATCGGAATAGACGCTTTTTGGGAATGTTTATCATTAAAAGAAATAGTTATTCCCGATTCAGTAGAATTGATAAATGATAGAGCTTTTCAGTGGTGTACAGCTCTTAGAAAAGTAACTTTTGGTAAGAATGTAAAAAAATTAGAATATTCGTGCTTTGATAGATGCTTTAAGCTCGAAAGCATTGATATTCCCGAAAGTGTTGAGTTTATTGGCGATTTCGCTTTTTCACACTGCAAAAAACTTAAAACCGTCAAAATGCCTCAAGAATTAAAATCACTTGGTTTGTGCGTATTCTATCAGGATCATGTGCTTGAAGATGTTACCATTCCTTATGGTATTACTGTATTGTGTGAGGCTGTATTCGGAGAATGTTACGAGATAAAAGAGCTTGTGATACCCGATAGTGTTACACATATTCAGTCAGGTGCTTTTTATGAATGTACAGGTCTTGAAAAGCTTGTAATTCCTGCAAGTGTAACCAATATTGAAGCCGCAACTTTTGAAAATTGTAATAACCTTACTATATACTGTTATAGAGGCAGCGCAGCGGCAGAGCATGCAATAAAGAATAACATCAAGTATGTTTATATTGACGCAATTCCCGATACACCCGACGAACCTATAACGCCTAATACCCCCGACGAACCTGTAACGCCTAATACCCCCGACGAACCTGTAACACCTAATACCCCCGACGAACCTGTAACACCTAATACACCCGATACGCCCGATGAACCTATCAAGGTTATTGCAGGCGATATTGACGGCGACGGCAAAGTAACTGCAAAAGACAGCCTTAAATTACAGCGTATCGTGATAAAGCTTGATAAAACAGAAATAGCCTTAGCAGTTGCTGACGTAAACGGCGACGGCAGACTTGACAACCGTGACAGCCTTGATATTTTAAGGTATTCTATCGGTCTTAATGTAAATTCTGACGTAGGAAAAATTGTTGAGCTGTAAAAGATATCAATTGATAAAAACCAAAAACCACCGCAAAATAAAAGCGGTGGTTTGTTTTTGCGTGGACTTAGTCGAAATTCGTTTCGACAACCTTTCCTGATTCAAGAGATTTTTTAACGTCGATAATACGCTGATTTGAAGAACCTCTGAATTTAAGATCAAGAGAACGCAGAGCAAGCACGAATCTTCCGTCAATAAGATAGTCGCACTGTCTGAGCAGTTTTTCTCTGTCGGGATGTTTTTCAAAGCTTTGCAAAAGTTCTTCATAAGTAAAGCCGGTATATGACAGTACATTCAAGCCCCTTTTGTGTATTTCTTCGGCAAGCATAGCTAAAGCTTCTGCCTGCATAAACGGTTCGCCGCCCGAAAATGTGACGCCTTTAAGAATAGGATCTGCGTCTATTGCCTTTAAGATATTTTCGGGGTGACTGATATATCCGCCGTCAAACGAGTGAGTCTGCGGATTGTGGCAGCCCTCGCAATTGTGCGGACACCCTTGTGTAAAAATAGTCATTCTCATTCCCGGACCGTCAACTATGGATTCTCTGATTACTCCTGCAAGTCTGAGTTCTTTCATTATCATTACCTCTTTTTTGTTTAACCCGTTGATAAATTCTTTGTCGGACATTATAATTATACTATACCTGTTCAAAATTGACAATAGAGTATTAGAGGGTGTTTTTATGATAAAAAAAGTAGTTGTGATAAGCGATATGTCGGGCTTAGGCAACTGTTCGGCAGGTGCGGCTGTTGCTGTATTGTCTGCAATGGGGTATGAGTGCGTATTTATCCCGACAGCGATATTGTCGGCACAAACGGGCTTTAAGGAGCATTATTTGGCAGATATGACCGCACATCTCAACGGATTATTGACCTCGTTAGATAAGATTGCTTCCGATCTCGATACATACTACATAGGCTTTTTGCAGTCGGTCAAAGCGGCTCAATGCATTTATACATATATAAATAAGAAAAAAGCAGATAAACCGTTTATAGTATACGATCCTATTATGGGCGATAACGGCAGGAGTTATCCCTTTGTTGATGATGAGCTGCGGCAGTATATTAAAGATATTGCATTAAGCAGCAGTATTATTACTCCTAATCTGACCGAGTTGTGCCTGCTTGTCGGAGAAAACTATAATAATGTATGTACTCTCAAAGACAGCGAGCTTTACGACTGTATACGCAGTATGTGCGGCAGTATTATACAAAAGGGTGTTTCGGCTGTAATTGTTACGGGGATTGAACCACGCTGCGGCATTGTATCAAATGCAGCGGTATCAAGCTATGGTATGAGTACATATGAGTATAAACGAATAGGCGGCAGTTACAGCGGAACAGGGGATATCTTTACTTCGGTATTATGCGGCGGTATACTCAGCGGCGAGAATATTTCTGCCTCGTGCAAGAAAGCAGGCGATTTTGTAAATTACGTACTCAGCGAAAGCGGCAGTACAATTACAGACAGAAATTATGGTATACCGTATCAGCAGTATTTATATAGAGTAATACCGCAAAAAGATTAAAGGAGTGATAATTCAATGGAAAACATAGAGCTTGATAAGCTGTTCGATTTTTTCAGAGAGATAGACAAAGAAAAATTTATCGGCAGACAAACTTATCTTACAAACGCAGTACGCAAAGAAAACGACGCCGAACACGCATGGCATGCCGCACTTATGGCAATATTGCTGAGTGAGTATGCAAACGAAAAAATAGATGTGCTTAAAACAGTGCTTATGATATTGATACACGATATTGTAGAGATAGACGCCGGCGACACTTACGCTTATGATGACGAGGGAAAGAAAACTCAGCAGTACAGAGAGCAAGCCGCCGCAGAACGATTGTTCGGTATACTGCCGAGTGAAAAAGGAAAGTATTTGTATGATTTGTGGCAGGAGTTTGAGCTTTGCCAAACGCCTGAGGCTAAGTTTGCACACACAATGGATAATATTCAGCCGCTAATGCTGAACGATCACACAAACGGTTTAGCATGGAAAGAACACGGAGTACATCTCAGTCAAGTTCTTAAAAGACAGAAAAAAACAGCAGAGGGGTCAAGTGTGTTGTGTGAATATGCAATTGATAATCTTATTATGCCGAATGTTGAAAAGGGAAATCTTATTAACAATTAGCAATATGCAAAAAGTGATGTTGTTTTTGTTTTATCGCTGTTATTCTTTACTGCGCCGCCTTGGTGCGGCGGGGCAAAATTAGTGAATATTGTTTTGTAATAAATATTACTGTTTGTCAATATTCGTTGACTGTGTTATACGAAAGCAAAGCTGCATAATACTGTCGCTTAAATGTACATTCTCTACAACAATATCGGGATAGAGCAGCTTTAAATCGTAGTGACTGAAATTCCAATAGCTTTTTATGCCTAATTTGTAAAGCTGATGTGCAAGTTCTGCCGCTGCTGTTTTCGGTACGCATAATACCGCTGTTTCAACATGGTTGTTCTTACAGAATTCGTCAAGGCTTAATATGCTTTGAACAGTCAAGCCTGCAACCTCAGAACCGATCTTGTTTTCGTCATTGTCAAAAATACCTATTAGCTGAAAGCACTTGTTTTCAAATGTAAGCTGATTTGCAATAGCTGTGCCTATGTTGCCTGCACCTATCAGAATAGCCGGATAACGGTTTTTTAAACCAAGTATATTCTCGATCTCTTTAGTTAAGCCTTTAACGCTGTATCCGATACCCTGCTGACCAAACTCACCGAAACAGTTGAAGTCCTGCCTTACCTGTGAGGCGGTAGACCTCATACGCTGCGCAAGCTCGCCTGAGTTTACGTGGGTGATACCCTCTTTTTCAAGCTCGCTTAAAAATCGGTAATATCGGGGCAGGCGCTGAATAACTGATGACGAAATGTTGTCTTTTTTTCCCATTTGTTTATCACCGCTTTTTATCAAAGCATTGCTTTAAGTCTGCTGTCAACTTCTTTAAGGAAGGTTTCTGTATCAACCTTTCTGATGTTCTCAAGCTTTGAAAGAAGTGCCAGATCGCCTGTCATAACTCCTTCTTCAATAGTCTGAATAGTTGCCTTTTCGAGCTTATCGGCAAATGCGCAAAGTTCTGTAAGTGAGTCAAGCTCGCCTCTTTTTCTTAATGCACCTGTCCAAGCAAACAGTGTTGCAACAGAGTTTGTAGAGGTCGTTTCGCCCTTTAAATACTTGTAGTAATGTCTTTGTACTGTGCCGTGTGCTGCTTCATACTCATAAATACCGTCAGGAGATACAAGAACAGAAGTCATCATTGCAAGTGAGCCGAATGCGGTTGCTATCATATCAGACATAACGTCGCCGTCATAGTTTTTGCAAGCCCAGATATAACCGCCGTCTGAACGAATAACTCTTGCAACAGCGTCATCAATGAGAGTATAGAAGAAAGAAATGCCTGCTTTCTCGAATTTCTCTTTGTACTCGTTTTCAAATATCTCGTTGAAAATATCCTTAAAGCGGTGATCGTACTTCTTTGAGATAGTATCCTTTGTAGCAAACCAGATATCCTGTTTGATATCAAGAGCGTAATTAAAGCAAGAACGTGCAAAGCTTGTAATACTCTTATCAAGGTTATGCATACCCTGAATGATACCGTCAGTTTTGAAGTCATGAATGAGCGAACGTTCTTCGCTGCCGTCGGGCTTTGTTACGCAAAGCTCAGCCTTACTGCCTGCGGAAACTGTCATTTCTGTATTCTTGTATACATCGCCGTATGCATGACGGGCAATTGTAATGGGTTTTGTCCATGTGGGGATATACGGAGTAATACCCTTTACAAGAATAGGACTTCTGAAAACTGTACCGTCAAGAGCTGCTCTGATAGTACCGTTAGGCGACTTCCACATCTCTTTGAGGTTGTATTCCTTAACACGATCAGCATTCGGTGTGATAGTTGCGCACTTTACGGCAACACCGTATTTCTTTGCAGCCTCTGCGCTGTCGAGTGTAACCTGATCGTTTGTTTCGTTTCTGTTGACTAAACCAAGATCGTAATACTCTGTTTTAAGGTCTATATAAGGTGTCAAGAGAATATCCTTTATCATTTTCCAGATAACTCTTGTCATCTCATCGCCGTCCATTTCAACAATGGGGGTTTTCATAAGAATTTTATCTGCCAATGTAATCAACTCCTTTTCTGTTGCGCTTATGAGTTCTCTCTTGTATAATCAAGCAAGCCGCCTGCAATGATAATTGCCTTTGTTCTGTCTGTAAGCTCACACTCAACGGGAATATCAATACCCTTTGTAACGTCTGTAACAACAATAGGCTCGCCCTTTTCAAGCTTTGCCTTTACATCTTTGATAACAAGCTCATCGCCTTGTGCGATCTTGTCGTAATCGTCAGCATTTGCAAAGGTAAGCGGCAAAATGCCTGCGTTGATAAGATTGCTCTTATGAATACGAGCAAAGCTCTTAACAAGTACAGCCTTAACGCCGAGATAAAGCGGTGCAAGTGCTGCGTGTTCTCTTGACGAGCCCTGACCGTAGTTTGCGCCGCCGACAATTACAGACTTGCCGAGAGCCAATGCTCTTTGCGGGAATTCCTTGTCGCAAACTGTAAAGCAGTGCTGAGAAATAGCAGGAATATTTGAACGAAGCGGAAGTATTTTTGCGCCTGCCGGCATAATGTGGTCTGTTGTTATGTTGTCGCCAACCTTTAATGCGCATGAAGCCTCGATAGTATCTTCAAGCGGAGAGGTCTGCGGGAAAGGCTTGATGTTCGGACCTCTGAGTACCTCTACCGTATCCATTTTTTCTTCCTCGATAGGAGCAACAACCATATTGTCGTTGATAAGGAATTTTTCGGGGAGCTTGATCTCGACAGCCTCGCCAAGTGTGCGGGGATCTGTGAATACGCCGGTAAGAGCAGAAGCGGCAGCAGTTTCGGGGCTTACAAGGTATATTTGACCGTCTGCGGTGCCGGAACGTCCCTCAAAGTTTCTGTTAAAGGTACGAAGCGAAATACCTGCGGAGTTAGGCGACTGTCCCATACCGATACACGGACCGCAAGCACATTCGAGTATACGCGCGCCGGCAGCTATAAGATCACCCAAAGCACCGTTGAGAGCAAGCATATTGTAAACCTGCTTTGAACCGGGAGCAATTGCAAGCGATACGCTCGGACATACCGTCTTACCCTTGAGAATAGCTGCAACACGCATAAGATCGAGATAGCTTGAATTTGTACATGAACCGATACAAACCTGATCTATTTTCTGCGGACCTATCTCCTCGATAGTCTTAACGTTGTCGGGGCTGTGAGGACATGCAGCCATAGGTGCAAGCTTTGAAAGGTCAATGTCGATAACCTCGTCATAAACAGCGTCGGCGTCTGAGCTTAATTCTGTCCAGTCGGACTCTCTGCCCTGAGCTTTAAGAAATTCCTTTGTAACCTCGTCTGACGGGAATATTGATGTTGTAGCGCCAAGCTCTGCACCCATGTTTGTGATAGTTGCACGTTCGGGAACAGTGAGAGTTTTTACGCCCTCGCCTGCGTACTCTATAATCTTTCCTACGCCGCCCTTAACCGACATAATGCGGAGCACCTCTAAAATAACATCTTTAGCGGAAACCCAAGCGGAGAGTTTACCTGTAAGATTTACTTTAACCATTTTCGGCATTGTGATATAGTATGCGCCGCCGCCCATAGCTACGGCAACATCAAGACCGCCTGCGCCCATTGCAAGCATACCGATACCGCCGCCGGTGGGGGTATGGCTGTCAGAGCCGATAAGCGTTTTTCCCGGAATACCGAAGCGCTCTAAGTGTACCTGGTGGCAAATGCCGTTGCCGGGGCGAGAAAAATAAATGCCGTGCTTTTTAGCAACCGTTTGTATAAAGCGGTGGTCGTCAGCATTTTCAAAGCCTGTCTGCAAAGTGTTGTGATCTATGTATGCAACACTTTTTTCTGTTTTTACGCGGGGAATGCCGATAGCCTCAAATTCAAGATAAGCCATTGTGCCGGTAGCGTCTTGAGTAAGAGTCTGGTCTATTCTCAGACCAATGTCGCTGCCGACAGTCATTTCGCCGCTGAGAAGATGATTTTTAATGATCTTTTGTGCGATCGTGTAACCCATAAAGGATTCCTCCCTTTTCTTTTATTCGTTATTATTATAACAAATTATCGGACGTATATCAAACAACAAATTGTTAATAATTTATTTATTATATAATTTTTGAAATAAATCAATGAAATTTAATGAAAAAAAGCTTTTTGACCTGTCTGTACATTTTTATTGTAGTTTTATATACTGATGTGGTATAATAAAAATACGATCATACAAAAAAGGCAGTGAACACATGAACAGTGAGAAAAAACTCAGCAAGGGGCAAAGAGTAATGACATTCATACATATTATTTTGGGCGGAATATTTTTCTGCTTGTTTCTGGTATTCTTTTTGCCGATATTAGGCGGAACTCTCAATATCGGCAACATTACGGGCATGATGTTTTGTGCGGTCATGATCTTTGTAACGTGGGGCAATAAGTATTATACAAAAATAATAGATATGATGAAAACTACCGCAGTTGGAAAAGCGGCAGTTTATACGGTATATGTATTTTTTATTTTAGGTATTATATATGTAGGCTTTGTAACAAGTCTTTTGATCTCGGCAGACAGAACGCCGCCGCAAAAGGATTGTACCGTTATTGTACTCGGCTGTCAGGTGAGGGGCGAGCGTCCGTCAAGAATGTTATATGACAGAATAAAGTCGGCAGCGGATTTCTTGAAGAAGAACCCTGATGTTCCGTGTATCGTCACAGGCGGCAAGGGCAACGACGAGCATATAAGCGAGGCTGAGTGTATGTACAACGAGCTTATAAAACTTGGTATAGACTCAGAGCGTATATATAAAGAGGATAAAGCGGTTAATACAATAGAAAACATAGATTTCAGCAAGGCTGTTATAGATGAAAACGGCTTTTCGTATAATACCGCTGTTGTTACCGATATTTTTCACGAATACAGAGCGTCAAAGCTTGTCAAAAAGGCGGGGCTTGAATTCGGCAGTGTTCCTGCTGATTGCGTGTGGTATCTGTTCCCGACATTTTATGTGCGTGAGGTGATCGCCGTGACAGCCTCTTTTGTTGGACTCGCTTGACACTAAGGTGGAATCCTGAATTGAATTGTGCGTTGTAAACTTATTTCATTAAACTTTCACAAGATTTTCAGACAGATTTATGATTATAATTCTAAATTAGAATTAAAAATCATTTCAGATAATTTATAATATGTGTAATAATGTAAGAATGTAATTGTTACGGACTTTTATATAATATCTGAGGGAGGATACGCAATGAACAAGCTTTTAAAGAAGATTATATGCTGTGCTCTTCTTGTTGGTCTGGTTGCCACAGGTGCTGCCGCTGCCAATATTAACACTGTCAATGCCGATGCCGCAGAGGTAAACATTGAAGAATCAGCAGCTTCGGGAATTACCATTCACTATAAAGACGACGCCGGCACCGCACCTAATATTTATTATTGGAACTCGTTGCCGGATAATTTAGAGGTTGATTATCCCGGTCCTGTAATGTCGGCTGATTCAAGTCAGGGCTCAGGCTGGTATACACAGACTTTCCCCGGCACTGAAAAGATCAACTTTATGTTTGTAACAGGCGGCAAGCAGTCTGATGAAATGACAAGAAGTGCAGCCGGCGAGTACTGGTACAAAAACGGCAAATGGTATACAAGAAACCCTGATATAGTAACGGAGTATGAGCGCACAGATATGCGTCAGGATTCTATATACTTTGTAATTACCACTCGTTTTTATGACGGCGATACAGGCAACAACGTTCACTGCTGGGCAGACGACTCAGCGAACAACCCCGATTCCGATCCCGCATGGAGAGGCGACTTCAAGGGTCTTATTGATAGGCTTGACTATATAAAAGCTCTTGGCTTTAGTGCTATCTGGATTACTCCGGTAGTTGAAAATGCTTCCGGTTATGACTATCACGGCTATCATGCTTTCGACTTCTCAAAGGTTGATCCGAGATATGAAAGCTCAGGCGCTACCTTCCAGGATCTTATCGACGCTGCACACGCAAAAGATATGAAGATAGTTCAGGACGTAGTTTGGAACCATTCCGGTAACTTTGGTGAAGCAGGTCTTGTTCCTATGTTTACAAAGGATTATTCAAAGCTTGGCGATCCGGATTGCATGCAGATCATTCCCGGCTGCGATCTTGATAAATCTTATAGCAACTACTATAATATGGAGCCCGATCCGCAGTTCCAGGCAAGACTTGATATTCTTAAAGACCTTTCAAACTCCGGTCATGATCCGAACAACTACTACCACAGAGAGAAAGGCATGGGCTATGAGTCAGCTATCGAGCAGCAGGGCTCAATGGCAGGCGACTGCGTTGACCTTAATACAGAAAATCAGAAGGTTGCCGATTATCTTAACGATTGCTATACAAGTTATGTTGACATGGGCGTTGACTGCTTCCGTCTTGATACAGAAAAGCACATCAACCGCTGGACTTTGAACAGTGCGTTCTTCCCGATCTACACAAAGTATGAGAACTTCTTCATTTTCGGTGAGGTTTGTGCAAGAGTTCGCGACGTATGGAACCACAATATCCCGTCAAGTTCACCTCCGTTCTTTACTTGGAAAGAAACAGACCCGGCATGGATAGGCAACTGGAACACAACAGATCCTACCGCAAATATCGAGCCTTCCAAGAAGCACTATCAACAGTATTCTACTCCCGATGGCGCACCGACAAGTACAAACGCATTCCTTAACGGAAACGATTATCATACTCCTGATTACAGTCAGTGGAACGGCACAGGCGTCATCGACTTTGCTATGCATAGAAACTTTGAAAATGCTCGTTCGGCTTTCGGTATTGCACAGGCAGAAGATCAGTTTATAAACGATTCAACTTATGTTGTAACATACGTTGACTCTCACGACTACGGCCCTGAGCTTGGTTCAGACGATAAATTCCGTTACAACGGCGGTACTGCTGCATGGGCAGAAAACCTCTCGCTTATGTGGACATTCAGAGGAATTCCCTGCTTGTATTACGGTTCGGAAACAGAGTTCCAGGCAGGTGTTGAAATTGATGTCGGAACAACTAAGCCTTTGGCTGCAACAGGCCGTGCATACTATGGCGATTATCTCGAAGGCAGTGTAACAGCAACAGATTTCAGCAAGTATACAGCAAGCGGCAAGGTTTCAGAAACTCTTAATTATCCTCTTGCAAAGCATATCCAGAGACTTAATCAGATCCGCAGAGCTGTTCCTGCATTGCAGATGGGCCAGTATTCAACAGAAGGCTGCAGCGGCGGCGGTATGGCTTATAAGCGTGCTTACAGTGCTAACGGTGTAGACAGCTATTGTCTTGTAACAGTTTCCGGCGGCGCTACATTTACAGGTGTTAAAAACGGTACATACGTAGAAGTTGTTACAGGTAACAAGGTAACAGTTTCAGGCGGAACTCTCACAACTGATGAGATCGGACAGGGCAACCTCAGATGTTATGTATTGCAGACATCAGGCGCACCTTCCGGCAAGATCGGTGAAGACGGCACATATCTTAAGTAATAAACTACACTCCTGTTATAAATTTATGAAGGGCTGCGGCTTCGGCTGCAGTCTTTCATTGTTTTAAATGAGGGAATCATTCAGTAAGAAAACAATACTAAGGAAACACTGAATAAATCACGTCCTGCGGACTGAATACCCATCTCGCTTGCATATTTTTGTCAAATTGCACTCATCTCCCTTGAAATACGTCAGTATTCCTGCGGTCGTTTCGTGTAATTTGCCTAAAAATCTGACTAAGCGATATGGGCACTCGATTTAATCAGTGTTTCCCTAACAGCGGAATAATTGATGTAAAGGGTAAACTATGGATAAACTATTCAGTCTTGATAACAGACTTTCATTATGTGCCGAGTTCGTCAGAAAAGGTTCAAGAGTAACAGACGTAGGCAGCGATCACGCATATTTGCCTGTTTGGCTTGCCAAAAACGGGTATATACAATCGGCAATAGCAGTTGACATTCGCCCTCTGCCGCTGAAAAAGGGCGAGGAGAATATACAAAAATATAAGTGTTCAGATATGGTGACTGTCAGATTAAGCGACGGTCTTACAGAAATAAAACAAGAAGAAACAGACGATATTGTAATGGCAGGTATGGGCGGCGAGCTTATCGCAGATATTATCTCACGTGCACCGTGGCTTAGAAACAAACGCTTTCATTTAATATTGCAGCCCATGACAAGAGGGCATATTCTCAGAAGATATCTCAATGATAACGGCTACATCATACAAAAAGAAAAAGCGTGTACCGAAAAGGGTAAAAATTATTCTGTAATGTCAGTGTACTACAAGGGCATAGTACAAGAAAAAGACGAAATGTTTTATTATATCGGTATGCTTGATGAAAAAGACGAGACATCATACCCCTATATTAAAGATGTACTAAAAAAATTATGTTATAAAGCAGACGGAAAAAGACATAATAATGAGGATAGCACAGAGCTTGATACGCTGATAAATGCAATAAAAAATAAATTCGGAGTTGATAACAATGACAACGGTTAAAGATATTTATAACTACATAGACAGCTTTGCACCCTATTGTACGTCCGAAGGCTTTGACAATACAGGTATGCTTGTAGGTGATACCGAACAGCAGGTCAAGCGTGCGCTTGTAACGCTCGATATTACCCGTGATGTTGTAAGCGAGGCGGCAGCGCTCGGCGCACAGCTTATAATAAGTCATCACCCCGTAATTTTTCAGCCGCTGAAGCGTGTTTTGAAAAATACGGCGGTGTATGATCTAATAAGAAATGACATTTCTGCAATTTGTGCCCATACAAACCTTGACAAATCTACTTCATTCGGAGTAAATACAGAGCTTGCACGCAGCGCAGGTCTTGAAAATATCGGGTTGAGCGATAACAGCGAGTTTCTTTTTTTGGGGTACTCAAACGCACTCTCTGCCGAAGCTTTTGCAGACAGATTAAAGATAGGCACAGACTGTAAAACACTCCGGTTTACTTGCCCTAACAATAAAATTGCGAAAGTCGGACTTTGCTCCGGTGCGGGCGGAAGCGAAATATACGAAGCAGTAAAAAACGGCTGTGACGCATTTATTACAGGCGAAATGAAGCATCACGAGATACTGTTTGCAAATGAGCATAATGTTTCGGTGTTTATTCTGGGACATTATAAGTCTGAAGATGTTGTTATTGCGCCGCTTGCAGAAAAGCTTGACGAAAAATTTACTGATGTAGTATTTACAAAGTCGCAGATTTTTAGTGACGGTGTGAATTGTTGGTAAAATGCACTAAAAACGATAGTGAAAGTTGAATATATTGACGTAATATGAGAAAATATTAAATAATTGTTATTTTTTTATAAATCAATTGACTTTTATTTTTGTTTGTTGTACAATAATAAATCAGTGGGCAAGGTGCACCCTTGTTTACACTGTATATTATAAAAATACTAAAGAAAGGAGAAATGCGAGAAATGCCAACCTTTAACCAACTTGTTCGCAAGGGCAGAGAAGTTTCCGAGAAGAAAGCAAAGGCACCGGCACTTTTGAAGGGCTGGAACTCAAAGAAGCGCAGAGCTATCGATCAGAGCTCACCGCAGAAGAGAGGCGTTTGCACAGCTGTAAAAACTGCTACACCTAAGAAGCCTAACTCAGCTTTGAGAAAGATTGCAAGAGTTAGACTTTCAAACGGTATCGAGGTAAGCTCATACATTCCCGGTGTAGGTCATAATCTTCAGGAGCACAGCGTTGTTTTGATCCGCGGCGGCCGTGTTAAGGACCTCCCTGGTGTTCGTTACCACATCATCCGCGGCACATTAGACGCACAGGGCGTTGCAAAGCGTATGCAGGCACGTTCTAAGTATGGCGCAAAGCGTCCAAAGGCAGGTAAGTAAAAGGAAAGACAAATTCTAAACTAATATTTTCAGATCATATTTTTTAGAATAATTAGTTGCTCAATACGGAGCGTTTATATATATATGCGCCTCTGTATCGGCGGCGGGAGTTTGTCACTTTCGAGTACCTATGAGATCATTATTAATTATGAAGGAGGGAAGTAAAATGCCAAGAAGAGGTCAGATTGCTAAGAGAGATGTTTTAGCAGATCCTATTTACAATTCAAAGCTTGTAACACGTCTTATCAACAATATCATGTATGACGGTAAGAAGGGCGTAGCTCAGAAGATCGTATACGGTGCGTTCGATATCGTACAGACAAAGACAGGCAGAGATCCGCTCGAGGTTTTTGAAGAGGCAATGGAGAATGTTATGCCTGTTCTCGAAACAAAAACACGTCGTGTCGGCGGTGCCAACTATCAGGTACCTATGGAGGTAAGACCGGAGAGACGCCAGACATTAGGTCTTCGTTGGATCTCCAAGTACTCCAGACTTCGTTCTGAGAGAACTATGAAGGAAAGACTTGCTGCAGAAATTCTTGACGCTATAAACGGTGCAGGCGGCGCTGCTAAGAAGCGTGACGATACACACAAGATGGCAGAAGCAAACAAGGCTTTCGCACATTTCAGATGGTAATAAAAATTATAGGAGGATACTATGCCAAGAGAAGTTTCACTTGAAAAAACTCGTAATATCGGTATCATGGCACACATCGACGCCGGTAAAACAACGACAACAGAGCGTATCCTATTCTATACAGGTATCAACCATAAGATTGGTGAAACACATGAGGGTGCTTCAACAATGGACTGGATGGCACAGGAGAAGGAGAGAGGTATTACAATTACCTCTGCTGCAACAACCTGTTATTGGCAGGGTTCTGAGCACCAGTACGATAAGCATCGTATCAATATAATTGACACACCTGGTCACGTTGACTTTACAGTAGAAGTTGAGCGTTCGCTCAGAGTTCTTGACGGTTCTGTAACAGTTCTTTGTGCAAAGGGCGGTGTTGAGCCACAGTCTGAGACTGTATGGCGTCAGGCTGACAACTATAAGGTTCCGCGTATGGTATACGTAAACAAAATGGATATCATGGGCGCAGACTTTTACAGAGTTGTTCAGATGATGAAGGATCGCTTGAAATGTAATGCTGTTCCGATACAGCTTCCTATCGGTTCAGAGGATACCTTTAAGGGTATCATTGACCTCGTAACCATGAAGGCTGAGATCTATTATGACGATCTCGGTAAGGATATGAGAGAAGAAGAAATTCCTGAGGATATGCAGGAGCTCGCTCAGAAGTATCATGATGAGCTTATCGAAGCTGTTGCAGAACAGGACGAAGAGCTCATGGAGAAATTCTTCGGCGGCGAAGAACTCACCATAGACGAAATCAAGGGAATTATCCGTAAATGTACAATAGATAATACAATGGTTCCTGTAACATGCGGTACTTCTTATCGTAACAAGGGTGTACAGAAGCTTTTGGACGCTATTATCGACTATATGCCTGCTCCGACAGACATTCCTGCTATCAAGGGCGTTGATCCTGATACAAACGAAGAAACAGAAAGACATTCTTCTGATACAGAGCCTTTCTCAGCTCTTGCATTCAAAATTGCAACAGATCCGTTTGTTGGTAAGCTTTGCTTCTTCAGAGTTTACTCAGGCAGCGTAGACGCAGGTACAACAGTATATAACTCAACTAAAGACAAGAACGAGCGTATCGGACGTATTGTACAGCTTCACGCTAACTCAAGAACAGATATCCAGACCTGCTATGCAGGTGATATCGCCGGTGCTATCGGTCTTAAAAATACAACAACAGGTGATACATTGTGCGATGAAAAGCACCCTGTAATCCTCGAATCCATGGAATTCCCGGAGCCTGTTATTCGTGTTGCTATCGAGCCTAAGACAAAGGCAGGTCAGGAGAAAATGGGTATCGCTCTTGCAAAGCTTGCAGAAGAAGATCCTACTTTCAAGGCTTATACAGATGAAGAAACAGGTCAGACAATTATCGCCGGTATGGGTGAGCTTCACCTTGAGATCATTGTTGCTTCAAGGTTGAAGCAACAGTAGGTAAGCCACAGGTTGCTTACAAAGAAACAATCAACGTCAGAGCTGCCCTTGATTGTTTCTTTGTAAGCAACCTGTGGCTTACCTACTGTTGCTTCAACCTTGAACTCTCTGAGGAGACGGTCAACAATGATCTCAAGGTGAAGCTCACCCATACCGGCGATAATTGTCTGACCTGTTTCTTCATCTGTATAAGCCTT
>JAFPLH010000056.1 GCA_017402845.1 Clostridia bacterium | reverse complement strand
CTGTATACGCAGGTGCGCAGAATAACGCAGTACAGCAGAGTACAAACAATAATTCTACCGTATATGCAGGTGTGCAGAATACCGCAGTACAGCAGTATACAGATAATAATTCGACTGTATACGCAGGTGCGCAGAATACCGCAGTACAGCAGAGTACAAACAATAATTCTACCGTATATGCAGGTGTGCAGAGTACATATGCCGCTGATTCGACACCGACCAACAACAGCACAAACGAATGGACTCCTATATTGAGAAGGGTTCTTGAGATAGATAACAGTCTTGATGTAGTAGGTAAGAAGATTGAGGAGATTTCAGGTTACAACTCTCAGCCTGTAAATAAGAATATTCTGTTTCCTGTCTTTACACCGAGAGATAACGGTTTGAGTGAATACAGAAAAGGTATGAAATACTTTAATGAACAGGAATATGAAAAGGCATTTGAACAATTCGGTATTTCTGCATTCCAACACAACAAGAACGGACTCAGAATGATGGGTGTTTGCTATTGCTTAGGGCTTGGAACGGAGCTTTCACCTCAGAACGCTGTTAAAGCCTACAAAAGAGCCGCCGACAACGGAAGCACAGCCGCTTTGTATGATCTTGCCGCTATGTATGAATACGGTCACGGCTTTGAAAAAGACTACAAAAAAGCGTTCAAGCTTTACAGTATTGCCGCAGAAAATAACTGTCTGCGTGCTATGGCAAAGATAGGCGAGTTTTATTTCTTTGGCAAATATATTCCGAAAAATCAAGCTAAAGCAGTAGAATACTATGAAAAAGCTGCTGAAAAAGGTGACGCTGCCGCACAGTATAATTTGGGAATGTGCTATTATTCGGGCAACGGTGTTGAAATAGACTACTACAAGGCGTTTGATCTCTTTATGAAAAGCGGAAATCAGAATTATGTTTCTGCTTATAACGGAATAGGCATTTGCTATGTTACGGGAAACGGCGTTGCAAAGAGTGAGCGTACTGCCGTATATTGGTATGACAAGGGCGCACGTCTTGGAAATGCCGCCGCACAGTATAATCTGGGGCTTGCGTATTATTGGGGAAACGGTGTTGAACAGGACAAATCAGTGGCAGCGAAATTGTTTGAGAAAGGCGCAAAGCAGGGGCATCCGGCTGCACAGTTCAGACTCGGCGTATGCTTTTATTTCGGCAGCGGTATTGAAAAAGACCTTCGTTCAGCCGTTTATTGGTATGAAACAGCCGCAAAGAACAATAATGCAAATGCACAGTTCAGGCTTGGCAATTGTTACTGTATGGGCAAGGGTGTTGCCAAAAATATGGAGAAAGCCGTATATTGGTATGAAAAAGCCGCAGCACAAGGTCAAAAAGAAGCTCAGAAAATGCTTGATGAGATAAATAATTGACATGGAAAAAGGAGATCTTTTATATGAACAGTATTACAAGAATAGTTTCGTTTCTTGACGAAGCACAGACTTATTACCTCGCAACAGTCGAGGGCGATCAGCCGAGAGTGCGTCCGTTCGGTACGGCGCTTGAATACGGCGGCAGAATCTATATTCAAACGGGTAAGGTCAAGGCAGTTTCAAAACAGCTTGCAGCGAACCCAAAAGCAGAGATTTGCGCCTTTAAAGACGGCAGATGGCTGAGAATTTCAGGTGAGCTTATTGACGACGACAACAAAACCGTTATGACGGCTATGCTTGACAAAATGCCGCAGCTTAAAGCTATGTACAGCCCCGATGACGGCAATATGCAGGTGCTTTACTTTAAAAATGCCGTGGCTGTTTTCAGCTCATTTACAGAAGCTCCCGAAACAATAAAGCTGGAGTCTTGCAAAAAAGAGTACACTAAGCAGGAGAGAGTGAAATCCTTGACCGAGAAGGCAGAACAGGGCGACTCGGACGCTCAATATCAATTGGGAAATTGTTATTATTGGGGCGAGGGTGTAAAAAGGGATTGGCAAACGTCTGTATATTGGTTTAAGAAGTCCGCGGAACAGGGCAACCCACACGGAGAGTTTTATCTGGGCGCTGCTTATAATGACGGACACGGCGTTACAAGAAACATCGGTTTAGCTGCACATTGGCTCAGAAAAGCAGCCGATCAGGGTATTAAAGAGGCAGAGAATATGCTTAACCGTGATCCTGAGGGTTGATTTGTTCATTAACGCAGTTAGACACAATAATACAGAGGAGGTGTAGCTATGAATGAGAAAGAGATCATTTTAGAGGCTATGAAAAAAGCAGGCGAGCCGCTTGCAGCAGGTAAAGTGGCAGAATTAACAGGTCTTGACAGAAAGGCTGTTGACAAAGCTTTCGCCGCAATGAAAAAAGAAGGCAGTATTGTTTCTCCCGTAAGATGTAAATGGGAGCCTGCCGAAAAGTAATCTGTTATTACAAAACAAACCTCACGATTTTGCTTGAAGTCGTGAGGTTTTCCACATTACGCCAAAATTATGTTGAAAACTTTCTTGCTGATCATTTTCGATTATGTCATATTACCCAAAAAATAAGAATGGGATTTATAATGTATGTAGAATTTTGTGTTTTTGTGATTTTTCTATGTAAATTATACAAAACAAAAAGTATAATAAAAGTATTCAACCAATATTATCAAGGGGGACTTTGAATGGAAAAGTTTTTCAAAATCAAAGAACGTGGTTCAACCGTAAAAACAGAGGTCTTTGCGGGCATTACCACATTTATGGCTATGGCGTATATTCTTATGGTAAATGCAGGAATGTTTTCTGATCTGCCGGAAGTATCATACAACGCAGTTTATATTGCCACAGCTATTTCGGCAGTTGTAGGCACACTTCTTATTGGCTTGCTTGCAAATCTTCCGCTTGCACAGGCTTCAGGAATGGGACTAAACGCATTCTTTGTATATACGGTATGCTTCGGATTTGGTCTTACATACGCAAATGCATTGACTCTTGTAATGCTTGACGGCATTGTGTTTATTATTCTTACTGCAACAGGACTCAGAAAGAAAATATTTGATTCAATACCGAAATGCGTAAAAGCGGCTATTCCCGCAGGTATCGGATTGTTTATAGCTTTTTTGGGCTTTCAGAATTCGGGCATTGTTACAAACGACGACTCTACTCTTGTAACTCTTGCGTCTTTCAACGTATTCAAGGGTAATGCAGAGTGGAGAAGTATAATGCCTATGCTCGTCACACTTCTTGTTATAATAACTATTGCGGTATTGTCTATAAGAAAAATTAAAGGCGCAGTTCTTTGGGGCATTCTGGGCGGTTCTGTTTTGTATTATCTGCTTGGATTGACAATTCCCGATTTCTATAATGGCTTTGCAGATAAACTTACATTAAATCCGTTCACAGCTTTTGTTGACTTCGGAAAAGAGTCTTTCTTCAAGGTATTCACACAGGGATTTGATTATTCTGCATATCTTGAACATAACTCGGTTGGAAGTCTTATAATACTTATAGCAACAACTGCACTTGCATTCTGTTTAGTAGATATGTTTGATACAATGGGTACTCTGTATGGTGCTTGTTCGCAGGGAAATCTTCTCACAAAAGACGGTGAAGTGCCTAACATGAATAAGGCTATGCTTGCAGACGCACTTGCAACAACAGTAGGTTCTGTATGCGGTACATCTACGGTAACTACATTTGTTGAGGCGTCAGCAGGTATCGCAGAGGGCGGCAGAACAGGACTTGCAGCTATGGTATCAGCCGCTATGTTCTTTATAGCAATGTTTTTAAGTCCTATTGCTGCTCTTATTCCCGGATGTGCTACGGCTGCTGCACTTATCTATGTAGGTATTCTTATGATAAAGTGTGTTAAAGATATCGAATGGGAAGACATATCAGTTGCAGCACCTGCGTTTGTAACTATTGTTATGATGCCCTTTACTTATAATATAAGCTACGGTATTGCTTTTGGACTTCTGACTTATGTATGTATTAAGTTGTTTATAGGCAAATTCAAGGAGATCAATTTAGGTACTCTTATAATAACAGTTCTGTTTATTTTGATGTTTATGCTTACACACTGATAAACATAAACCTACAAAAAAAGCACCGCAATTATTGCAGCAGCAAAAAATAATTGCGGTGCTGCTATATTTTTAAAAAATACTTGTATTTTTCCCGTTTTGGATTTATTATATATATAGGAAACACAAATTAATTGGAGGCATAATTTATGGCAGAATTTATGACAGGAATGAAACGCACTCATTATTGCGGAGAGCTGCGTATTTCCGATGTCGGAAAAACCGTTACGCTTTTCGGCTGGGTTGCAAAGCAAAGAGATTTAGGTCAGCTTATCTTTATTGATCTGCGTGACAGAACAGGCGTTACTCAGCTTTCGTTTGACGATACCTCAGAGAAGTCGGTCTTTGAAAAAGCCGCAAAGTGCAGAAGCGAATTTGTTCTGGGTATCACAGGCACGGTTTTGGAGAGAAGTGCAAAAAGCAAGAAAATTGCAACAGGTGATATAGAAGTAAAGGTCAGCGAGCTTCGTATTCTCGGTGAGAGCGAAACACCGCCTTTTGAAATTACAGAGAACTGCAAAACAGGCGAGGCAACAAGACTTCAATATCGTTATCTTGATCTGAGACGTCCGGACTTGCAGCAGAATATTATTCTCCGTCACAAGATAGCTAAGGCTACAAGAGATTATTTTGACGAGAGAGGCTTTATCGAGATCGAAACTCCTATGCTTATCAAGTCTACACCCGAGGGCGCAAGAGATTTTCTTGTACCGTCAAGAATACATAAGGGCAGCTTTTACGCATTGCCGCAGTCGCCGCAGATATACAAGCAGCTTTGTATGGTTGCAGGCTTTGACAAGTATATGCAGATAGCACGCTGCTTCCGTGATGAAGACCTGCGTGCAGACAGACAGCCTGAGTTTACTCAGATAGATATTGAAATGTCTTTCGTTGATATGGAAGATATTCTCGAATTGGGCGAGGGATTTATTAAGTATGTGTTTAAAAAGTCGCTTGATATTGATATTCCCACACCGTTCCCACGCTATACATATAACGAGGTAATGGAGCGCTTTGGTTCAGATAAGCCCGACACACGTTTTGGAATGGAGCTTTTCAACCTTACAGATGTTGTTAAGGATACAGATTTTGTTGTATTTAAATCGGCAATTGAGGGCGGCGGAAGCGTAAGAGGCATTACCGCAAAGAACGCTGTTAAAACGTACTCAAGAAAAGAGATCGACAAGCTTACCGAAACAGCCAAGGGCATAGGCGCAAAGGGTATGGCGTGGATAAGAATGACAGATGACGGCGTTGCTTCTTCTTTCGGAAAATTTATGACCGACGAGCAAATGAATGCTGTTATCGAAAGAGCAGGCGCACAAAAGGGCGACGTTGTATTTATTATTGCAGATACAAACGATACGTCTGTTATGTCTATTCTCGGTGCGCTCAGACTGGAAGCCGCACGCAAGCTTGATATTATCAAAGACGGCTTTAATTTCCTTTGGGTCGTTGAGTTCCCGTTCTTTGAGTTTGACAAGGAGTCAGGCGAATGGGTAGCTATGCACCATCCGTTCACTTCTCCCACAGACGAGGCTCTCGATCACCTTGAGGGAGATAAGAGCAAGGTATACGCTAAAGCTTATGATATGGTACTCAACGGTATTGAGCTTTCATCGGGTTCTATCAGAATTACAAACCCTGATCTTCAAAAGCGTATGTTCAGTATGCTTGGTTTGAGCGATGAAGAAGCTTACAGAAAGTTCGGCTTCCTTACAGACGCATTCAAATACGGTGCACCGCCGCACGGTGGAATGGGTATAGGTCTTGACAGACTTGTTATGCAGATGATAAAGGCTTCTACGCTGCGTGACGTTGTTGCATTCCCGAAGGTGCAGAACGCAAGCGAGCTTATGACGAATGCTCCGTCTATGGTTGACGAGTCACAGCTTGCAGAGCTTGGTATAGGAGTTATAGGCGAAGCAAAACAGTAAATGATATATTTATAATACCTGACTGCCGCAAGAAATAAGCGGCAGTCATTTTCATTGACAAACAATTCACCTGATGATACAATTAAACTTACTATATCAATTCTGACAAGGTGAGGTGTATTATGAGAAAGCTGCGTAAATATTGTGTGGGTGGTTCTTTTTATTTATTGTTTGTTTTTATAGGTCTGCTTATATGCAACATTCTGGGGTTCGTTGCAATACTGAAACTGTGGGAAAGTATTCTCTGTTATTCTATTGAAGAAATAGAAGACATTATGCTGTTTTATGCTATGGCTGCATTTGCTTTTGGGTGCTGGCTTTTCATCATTGTCCTGAATATTGACAGATTTTACTTTGCAGACGCAAGACGATTCAAAAAAATATCAAACGTGTAAAGAAACAAGGAAAATACAAAGAACTGATAGAAGACTTTCAAAACGGTGAAAGAATGTTTTCAGGTGGTCTTATTGTCGGAAATACGTTCCTTATATGTAAAGGTAATGCTATGATAATCAGCTATGACGACGAGGGGTATCTCATGCGCACAAGAGTACGCAAAAGAGATGTTCGCACAAATCATACGAGCAATGCTGAGTTTGAACTGCGGTTAAGAGTAGGCAGACGTGATTATCTTGTTTGTGCTTTGCCCGAAACACAGCAGCGCAATACACAGTGGGATAAGCTTCAGCAAATGATAGAGCAAAAGCATTGCAGGTTATATGCGTCAAAGGAATTTTTGGAAAAAGAAATAAGATATGCAAGCTCTCCGCCGCAGGAGCGCAGCAGTGATGATTGATAATAGGGCGCGTAGATAAAACAACGGCAGTTTTTTTGTATGAAGTAAAGTATGTGGAAAATAAGAAGATATTGTTTGAAAAATCCCCTTTTACTGTTTGTGGGCATAATTTGCGGAAATATATTCGGTGACGCTGCAATATATTTTTTGTGGCAGGTATATTTAGCAGGAGAAGTGTTTTTTAAAAATAGTGAAATGATATTGTTATACTTTTTCGCTGTAATTGCACTTTTGGGTTGGATATTTATTGTATTCAGTATGGAAACAATGTATTTTACAGACTCAAGACGATTTGACAGGACAATAACACTTATCAAAAGGAAAAAAGAGTACAAAAATCTGCTTGACGATTTTAAGAACGGAGAAAAACTCTTTGCGGGCGATCTTATTGTAGGTAATAAATTTCTTATAGGCAAAGGATACGGCACGATTCTCAGCTATGACGATCAGGGTTATCTGATGTGGGCAGTAGAAGAAAAAGCGTCAAGCACATTCAGTAAGAAAGAAATTAATTTAACAAAGGCAAGCCTCACTATGCTGTTTGTGATCTGCCCGAAACAAAAGTCTGCAAGGCACAGTGGGATAAGCTTAAAAATATGATAGAACAGAAGCAATGCGCTTTATATGCGTCAAATCGGCTGTTGTATTATCATATAGATTATTACAGCCCTCCACAATCTGAGCGTAATACAGGTGATGATTGATCTTAGTTTGCGTATAATGACTTTGACAGTAATGTAAAACAGACTGTCAAAGTCATTTTTTTCAGAAAAGTTGAAATACAAAGGCAACACAGCTAATGACCAAAATATATTGCAAATATCTGCAAACTGATCTATAATATATTCAATAATATATATGATGAGGTAACTCGACCGATCTTTATGTACTCTGCCGAAAAATTGAACATACAGGAGGAAATACAGATGAAAAAGCTAAGCTTATTGATCGGAGCATTTTTTTTGTTAATAATCGCAGCAGGCTGCTCAACTGCCGCAACAAGTAGTAAAGGAGAAGAAAGTGTTATGGATTCAGAGATCACTTACAGCAAACAAGACATAGCTGCAATAGCACAGCAAAGCGAAAATGATAACGAAAACACCGAAATAAATACGTCACCTGAGCTTGTTTATTTTGGTCACGCAAGTATGATGATACATACCGAAAACAATAAGGTAATTTATGTTGATCCGTTTGCAGACGGAGATTATTCATACGCCGCAGATCTGATACTTGTAACGCACGATCATTACGATCACAACCAGCTCGACAAGATCAAGAACAGAAATGACGGCTGCAAGATAATAACGCAGAATGAAGCGCTGCAAAACGGAGAGTATCAATCGTTTGAGCTGCCGTTTGTAACGGTCAAAGCGGTTGAGGCAGGCAATAATCCGAACCACGATATAAACTCCTGCGTAGGTTATGTGCTGACCTTCAATAATGGAAAGAAGGTTTATATTTCAGGAGATACTTCAACAACTGACCAGATGAGCAAACTTAGTGATATGAATATTGACTATGCGTTTTTCTGTTGTGACGGTGTGTATAATATGGATATTGAGGAAGCAGCAAAATGCGCTAAAGCAGTTGGTGCTAAGCATAATATTCCATATCATAACGAGCCGGCAACGGGTGAACTGCTTGATAAAGAGCTTGCACAGAAATTTGACGCACCGAATAAAATGATCGTTCTTCCGGGTGAGTCGATAACAATTGAATAAAAGTACGATACAATGTATAAAACGGCTATATTCTTATTTGTACTCACCAAATGATGAATACCCGAAAGATACAAACACACAAGAGAAAAGCAGACGCTCAATGAAAGGTGATATTGATGAACAGAAACAGAATAATAACAGTAATGATTATAGGGCATCTCTAAAAATCTGCCGTCGTTCAGATGTGCCGTAGATTTAGTCGGCAGACGGCACTTTAAAATCGCCGGCATACTGACGTATGTCAAGATTTTTTGTGCAATATGACGGCTGAAGATACGGTGCAGATGGACGGCGTGAGGTTTTTAGAGG
>JAFPLH010000055.1 GCA_017402845.1 Clostridia bacterium | reverse complement strand
TTTGTAAGCTATTTTTTTATACTGTTAAAAAATTATTGAATTTTGTATATTTTTACTGATTATCTATAATAATCTTTGTATGTATTTATTTTGTAAAATATGTTTTTTTATTCTCATCAACAAATATTTGTGCATTTTATACTTAAATATTAAATTTTTTTTATTTTTTATAAATATTTCTTCAAATTTACTTCTAAAATTAGCCTAATAATATATCCATATATGAATTATTATTAGTAAATTTATATAATCTTTCTGTCATATACAACAAAATATATTATATAATCGTCATTACTTCTAAGTTTATTACAATATTGTAACTGTTATAAATATAAAATAAAAGCGGCTGCCGAAACAACCGCTTTTGTTTTGTTTATATTTGCAGTTTATTATTTTATCATACTCTTTCCGTCCATCTCGGCGGGCTGGGCAATACCCATGATCTGGAGCATAGTAGGAGCTATATCTGCAAGTCTGCCGCCCTCTCTAAGCTCACAAGGATAGCCGACAATACAGAACGGAACAGGATTTGTTGTATGAGCCGTAAACGGTGAGCCGTCGTCGTCATACATTCTGTCAGCGTTGCCGTGATCTGCCGTAATGAGCGAAACGCCGCCCATTTTAGCAATAGCGTCTGTGACCTTGCCTACACACTCGTCAACAGCCTCGACAGCCTTTACAGCAGCTTCAAATACACCCGTATGACCAACCATATCGCAGTTAGCGAAGTTAAGAATGATCATATCGTATTTTCCGCTTTCTATTGCGGCTACGCATTTATCTGCAACCTCATAAGCGCTCATTTCGGGCTGCATATCATAAGTAGCAACCTTAGGTGAATTAACAAGAATTCTGTCCTCGCCCTCGTACTGCTTTTCTACACCGCCGTTAAAGAAGAAGGTTACATGAGCATACTTTTCTGTTTCGGCAATTCTGAGCTGAGTCATACCCAAAGAAGAAGCATATTCACCAAGCGTGTTTTTAAGCGACTGCGGCTTGAATGCAACAGATACATTAGGCATTGTAGCGTCATACTGAGTAAAGCATACAAACTTAACGGGGAAGAAACCGTTTCTTCTTTCAAAGCCCTTGAAATCGGGATCAACAAATGTTCTTGTGATCTCTCTTGCTCTGTCGGGGCGGAAGTTGAAGAATACTATTGAATCGTTAGGCTTAACAGTACCCTCTTTATCTACCACGGCAGGAACAACGAACTCATCTGTAACACCATTCTCGTAAGAATCAGCGATCGCCTTAACTGCGCAGCAGCTTTCAACGCCTTCGCCGTATACCAAAGCTGCATATGCTTTTTCAACTCTGTCCCAGTTAGTATCTCTGTCCATTGCATAATATCTGCCTGCAACGGTTGCGACCTTGCCAACGCCTATTTCCTTTGTTTTCTCTACAAGCTCGGCTACAAAGTCCTTTGCACTTGACGGGGGAACATCTCTGCCGTCAAGAAAAGCATGAACATAAACCTTTTCAACGCCCTTCTTTTTGGCAAGCTCAAGAAGTCCGTACAAATGAGTGTT
The DNA here is from genome assembly GCA_017402845.1 of Clostridia bacterium. Classification (GTDB taxonomy): domain Bacteria; phylum Bacillota; class Clostridia; order Oscillospirales; family Acutalibacteraceae; genus RUG592. Next base: position 10,565 of record JAFPLH010000055.1, on the reverse strand, counting down.
GTGGCTGTGTACACCGCCGTTTGATACAAGGCCCATAAAATGCAGTGCGGAATTATTCTTCTTACAATTCTCGATCGCCTCGTTCAAAGCCTCGTTATCGTTAATAGTGCCCTCGTTTATTGACTTTGTAATTCTTGTGAGCTCCTGATAAACAACTCTGCCGGCGCCCATATTTGTATGACCGACCTCGCTGTTGCCCATCTGACCATCAGGCAACCCTACATCCATTCCGGAGGCGCCTATCTGTGTTATGGGATTTTCGGCAAAGAGTCTGTCAAGGTTAGGCTTTTTTGCTGTTGCTATTGCGTTACCCTGTTCGGGTGCAATACCGTAGCCGTCCATTATAATAAGTATAACAGGTTTTTTCATATTATACGTACTCCCGTCTGTTATGCATTTGCTGCTGCAGCGATAGCTGCAAACTTCTCAGCAACAAGTGACGCACCGCCGATAAGACCGCCGTCTACATTTTCTTTTGCAAGAAGCTCAGCTGCGTTTGCGTCGTTCATAGATCCGCCGTACTGAATTGTAATAGCGTCTGCGATCTCTTTGCTGTAAAGCTTTGCAAGTGTTGCACGAATGAGCGCGCAAACCTCCTCAGCCTGATCTGCTGTTGCAACCTTGCCGGTACCGATTGCCCATACAGGCTCGTAAGCGATAACTACGTTCTTGACATCTTCTGCGGATACGTCAAACAAATCAAGCTTGATCTGTCTTGCAACAACTTCTTCTGTAATGTTGCACTCACGCTCCCAAAGAAGCTCGCCTACACAAACGATAGGCTTTAAACCTGCTTTTAGAACAGCCTTTGTTCTCTTGTTTACAGTTTCGTCTGTTTCACCGAAATACTGTCTTCTCTCGCTGTGTCCGAGTACAACGTATTCAACGCCTACTTCTTTAAGCATACCTGTGGAGATTTCGCCTGTGAATGCGCCCTTTTCTTCCCAGTGAGCATTTTCTGCGCCGATCTTAATATTTGTGCCCTTTACTGCCTCAACAGCAACTGCAAGATCAACATAAGGAACACAAGCAACTACCTCACACTGAGCGTCTTTTACAAGCGGAGCTATCTGAGTAAGAAGCTCTTTAGCCTCGCTCGGAGTTTTATTCATTTTCCAGTTACCTGCGATAACTGCTTTTCTGAGATTCTTGTTCATACGAAAAACTTCCTTTCATTATATATTATACTAAAACAAGGCGGAAGATAAGTTCCGCAATGTTCATAATCAAGAATAAATTATTAATTATTATGTATAAGGGGACGCTTTCTGCCAAAGCGTCCCCTCTTTCAACACAGTCCTAAAGACTGTGTTGAAATTCACCCCTTGCAAAGGGCTGGATCGCAAGGAGTTTCGCCGTCTGCGGACGGCGACCAAAGGCTCTGCCTTTGGGATCCGCAAACTTTTTTGAAAAAAAGTTTGAGAAAAAACTTGAATTGTTGGTTTCTTGAATACTAAAAACCTTATTATGCTTCACCTTGCAATAAATTACTTGTCGGCGATAACTGCAATACCCGGAAGAACCTTACCCTCAAGATATTCGAGAGAAGCGCCGCCGCCTGTGGAAATATGACTCATTTTATCTGCAAAGCCCAAAGAGATCACAGCCGCTGCGCTGTCGCCGCCGCCGATGATCGTTGTTGCGTCTGTTTCTGCAAGAGCCTGTGCAACTGCGATTGTACCCTTAGCGAGTGTGGGATTCTCAAATACGCCCATAGGACCATTCCAAACAACTGTCTTTGCAGACTTAACAGCCTCTGCAAACAAAGCCTGTGTCTTTTCGCCGATATCGAGTCCCATTTCGTCTGCGGGGATCTGAGTTGCGCAAACTGTCTTTACGCTGATCTCTGCGTCGATAGGATTCGGGAATTCTGCTGCAACAACAGTATCAACAGGAAGAAGAAGCTTCTTGCCAAGCTTTTCTGCTTTAGCGATCATCTCTTTGCAGTAGTCAAGCTTTTCGTCGTCTACAAGAGATTTACCAACCTCGTTGCCCTGTGCCTTGAGGAATGTATAAGACATACCGCCGCCGATGATAAGTGTATCGCACTTTTCAAGAAGGTTAGAGATAACATTAAGCTTGTCTGCAACCTTTGCGCCGCCGAGAATAGCAACGAACGGTCTTTCGGGAACTTCAACTGCATTTCCGAGATAGTTAATCTCTTTCTGCATGAGGTAACCTACTGCTGTATCTTTGATATGGTCTGTAACGCCTGCTGTTGAGCAGTGAGCTCTGTGAGCAGAACCGAAAGCGTCCATTACAAATACGTCTGCAAGAGAAGCAAGCTCCTCTGAGAAGGGCTCAAGATTCTTTGTTTCTTCTTTTCTGAAACGTGTATTCTGAAGAAGTACAACGTCGCCGTCATTCATAGCTGCAACAGCTGCTTTAGCCTTATCGCCTACTACTGTATCATCATCAGCAAATACAACTTCTTTTCCGAGAAGCTCTGAAAGTCTTACTGCAACAGGTGCAAGAGAGAATTTAGCCTCAGGGCCGTTCTTCGGCTTACCGAGATGTGAGCAAAGAATAACCTTGCCGCCATTGTCTATAAGCTTTTTGATTGTGGGAAGAGCCGCTGTAATTCTGTTATCGTTTGTAATAACACCGTCTTTAAGCGGCACATTGAAGTCGCAGCGAACAAGAACTCTTTTGCCTGCAACATCGATATCTTCAACTGTTCTTTTGTTTAAAGCGCTCATTTTAAACAACTCCTTTAAGATTTTTACAACACAGAAATGTATACCAAAATACAAAAACCGCATTGTTAATACATTAACATTATATACCATATTACCCTTTTTTTCAATATGATTTTCAAAAACTTATAAATTTTTATTATATTATAAGCGTTATTTTTCAAAAACAGAATTATTATAAAAAGCGAAATGCGGTGTTAGCTAAAACTCAGTATTTTGCCGTGCAGAGTTTTTAGAGGCACACTTAAGGCGATTATCTCAAATTTTCCATTTTACATTTTCAATTTTCCTTTTCCTCTTTCCCCTACACACTATGAAATATTGTTAATGTCGCTCCACTTATATTTTCTCAGCTCACCCGAACAGAGAAGCTCAGGGAAATTCCATTGTCTGAGTACCTCATATACGGCAATTGCCGCCGAATTTGACAAATTCAGACTTCTTGCTTCGTCCATCATGGGAATACGCACCGTCGTATCGGGATTTTCAAACAAAAGGTCTTCGGGCAAGCCTTTGCTTTCTTTTCCGAAAAACAGATAAGCATTGTCGGGATACTTTATATCTGAATATACATTTTTTGCCTTTGTAGAAAAAAAGAAGAAAGCGCCCTTATTTTTCTCAAAGAAATCATGAAGATCTTTATATACGAAAACATCAAGATACTGCCAATAATCAAGACCTGCATGCTTTAGCTTTTTGTCGTCTATTTTGAAGCCTAAAGGCTCTATAAGGTGAAGTCTTGCGCCTGTAACAGCGCAGGTACGTGCGATATTGCCCGTATTCTGCGGAATTTCGGGTTCAACCAGAACAATATTCAATACTGCCATAACTTAATACTCCTATTATAATTAATATGATATATAGATTATAATAGAATTTGTCGGTATTAACAAGTGTTTCCTTAAATTTTCATGCAAAACGGGGAATTCTATCTATTGACGGAAAACACCGTTTATAATCAAGGACAACACCGCACAAGGCAGCACTTAAAAAATGCGCATTTGTTAGGCGGTCTTTGTGCGGTGCTTCCGCGGAAAGGAATATTAATATGAAAAACCATAACATGACAAAAACGAGCAGGAACAACTCAACAGCGCTCAATTCAATTGCCGCAGCAGTTACGGCAGGCATACTTGCAGGATACGGCAAAAGAAAAATGCGAAAGCAGCGCAAAAAGCTAAAGCGTACCGCAAACAAGATCATTAGCTCTATGAGCGAAATGCTCAATAACGCTTCAGTCGCATTCAAGTAATATCAGCGGTATCTGCCGCAGCCTGCGCAAAACAGCGTATTATTTCTATTTCGTTCTCCGCAGTCAGGACATATCCACTGACCGTGTTCATCAGGTCTGACCTGCGCACCCGTATAATAGGTATGGTATGCCTCAGACTGCGGAGAACCGCTTTCGGCTACATTCTGAACTGCACTCTGCAAATATCCGCTGCCTATACCCGAAAAAGCTCTTACTCCCATTGTAGGAATACTGTACGCAGTAACATTGTCGGTCATTGGTGAAGTTACAAGTGTTGACTCGTAAAGCTCACCGCCGCACTGGCTGCAAAAGTTTGCACGATCATCATTATACGCAAGACATTTTTTACATATCATAATTAACACTACCCTATCATATTAAATTATCTGTCTATGACGATAGTATAGGCAATATGATCTGAATAATTCAATTTTTATATTTGCAGCAACAAGATTTTTGAAATTATACTTTTATTAGTTTCAAATTCAATACAAATATGATATAATATTATTGTACAAATTATTGTACAACATTTTGAACAAGAAAGGCGGTAATCGTATGTTAGCAGTTAATTACAGCACAATACGCAGCAAGCTTAAGGAATACTGCGATGAAGCAACCGACAATAACGAAACGATTATTGTAACACGTAAAGACGAAAAAAACGTTGTTATCATCAGCCCGGAGCAGTACAATCAGATCATGAAAGCTGCACGCAATGCAGAGTATCTCGCAAAAATTGACCGTGCGATAGATCAGTTGGCAAACGGAAACGGACAAAAACATGAGTTGATCGAGGTAGAAGATGAATAAGCTTTGGTCTGATCGCGCGTGGGACGATTATCTTTATTGGCAGACACAAGACAAGATAATGGTTAAGGACACAGAACGCAACGGTTTGCAAAACGGAACAGGACACCCTGAACCGCCGAAATTCCGAAAAGCATGGAGCAGACGCATTGACCATGCAGATCGTCTTGTATACAACATTGACGAAAACGGCAATCTCTGGATAATTGCTTGTATTATGAAGATCAAGGAAACACCCCCGACTGAAATAATCTGCTCAATCGGGGGTGTTTGGCGCTGTAAAAAACGAACACATCATTTACACAAATTGCTTTTTGTGATATAATTATCTTTGATAACAAAACAGTAAATACAGGTATAGTACCGAAAACTTGTGTAAAGCGGTATTGCCTGTTATATTTATCATTTCGAGGTGTATCATGAAAAATATTCTTTTAATTTTAGGTCCTAACCTTAATATGGTAGGACTCAGAGAAAAAAACGTATACGGAGATGAAACAGCGGAAACTATAAACTCCGATATAAGAAAATGGGCTTGCGAGCTTGATATGGATATTGATATCTACCAGTCAAACTGCGAGGGCGATATCATCAGCAAAATTCATTCCGCTTTGGGCAATAAAGACGGTATTATCATCAACGCCGGCGCATATACTCATTACAGCTATGCAATACGTGACGCAATAGCTTGTGTGCCGTCTGTTCCGACAATAGAAGTTCACATGTCGAATATACACGCCAGAGATGAATTCAGACATAAAACCGTTATCGGCGCAGTTTGTAAGGGGCAGATCAGCGGTTTCGGCAAATACAGCTATAAGCTTGCACTTTTAGCTTTGAAAGATATGCTGTAAGAGGATAAAAACCATGTCACAAAATAAAGACGAGCTTTATAAGCTTAAAAAATACGTAAAGTTCAAAAGACTTTCTTCTAAGCTGTGTACAAATAAAAAACAAGCCGCACTTATTACAAGCGAAACTAATATTCGTTATCTTACAGATTTTCCGAACAGTGAGGGCGTTTTGCTTGTTACAGCAGGAGAAGTATATTTCTTTGTTGATTTCAGATACGGCGAGGCAGCGCAAAAGCAAGTCACGGGCTGCAGGGTGATCGTATTCAGCAGGCTGCTTGAGTCTTTAAAAGAGGTACTCAAGCTTCACGGTATTACAGAGGTCTTGTTTGAAGCCTCATATATGACCGTTAAGGATATGCAAAGATATAAAAATTCCATGGAGCAGTACGGCTGTACTATGATAACAAACGATATTCTTGACAGTACACTGAGGGATATGCGTATTATTAAAAGCGCCGAAGAACTCGAAAAAATAGAAGCTGCCCAAAAAATAACAGAAGAAGCATATCTTGAGCTTCTCAATATTGTCAAGCCCGGCGTAAGCGAACGCAAGCTTGCTTTCGAGCTTGAATTCTTGATGCGCAGAAAAGGCGCTGACGGAATTTCATTTGACCTTATCACTATTGCAGGCAAAAAAACGTCAATGCCGCATGGTGTACCCGATGATTATATCATACAAAGCGGCGATTTCGTCACATTCGATATAGGCGCTCTGTATGACGGCTATCACAGCGATATGACTCGTACAATAGCCGTCAAAGAAGTAAGCGAGTACCAGAAAGAAATATATAATATCGTGTATACAGCCCAAATGCAGGCTCTATCTCGTGTAAAAGCCGGAGTTACTGCGTCTGTTATAGATAAAACCGCAAGGGATATTATCGAAAATGCAGGTTACGGCGAGTATTTCAGACATTCCACAGGTCACGGCGTAGGACTCAACATTCACGAGGAGCCTTTTGTATCTCCGAAGTCTAATACTATACTTAGCGAAAATATGGTAATAACCGTTGAACCCGGCATATATCTGCCCGATAAATTCGGAGTTAGAATTGAAGATATGGTTAGAGTTACTAAAAACGGCTGCTATAATTTCGCCACTTTGCCAAAGGAATTGATCGTCATTTGATAAAAGGCGAATATTTTTCGCAGTAAAGCGGAAAATATTATTAAAAACCTTGAACAACACCGATAATGCCCGCCTTGCGGCTTTGAACCAGAGCTGATTGATCTTTTTTCGGCATAGTATACAAAACTTCCTTGATATACGACAGTATTCGGCATTTGTTTTATGCACTCTGCCGAAAAAAGCTGCTGCACATCTTTGTAACAATCTTTGTGCGGTATTGCCCTTGAAATTCTTGCTGAGTTATAGTATAATATATCAGTATATAATTGCAGTATTATTGTTTATCGGCAGTTTTGCCTCTATTCAGCTGCAATATTAAGTATTAGGAGGATTTTATATGATTTCAGCAGGAGATTTCAGAAACGGCGTTACATTCGAAATGGACGGACAGGTTGTTTCTATAATTGAATTTCAGCACGTTAAGCCGGGTAAGGGCGCAGCTTTTGTTCGTACAAAGATCAAAAATGTAATTACAGGCGCAGTTGTTGAAAAAACCTTTAACCCCAACGATAAGTATCCCACAGCTTATATTGAGAGAAAAGAAATGGAGTACAGCTACTCTGACGGCGATCTCTATTACTTCATGGATACAGAAACATGGGAGCAGATTCCGATCGGTAAGTCTGTTCTCGGCGACAACTTCAAGTTCGTTAAAGAAAACATGGTTTGCAAGGTCCTTTCTTATAAGGGCAGCGTATTCGGTGTAGAGCCGCCGAACTTTGTAGATCTCGTTGTTACCGCAACAGAGCCGGGCTTCAAGGGCGATACTGCTACAAACGCTACTAAGCCTGCTACTCTTGAAACCGGTGCAGAGGTAAGAGTTCCGCTGTTCATTGACGAGGGCGAAACTATTCAGATAGATACACGTACAGGAGAGTATCTCGGCCGTTCAAATAGCTGATAATACTATATATATCACGAAAGGTGGCTGCACAAATGGAATTGAACGAAAAGGTTGCATATATCAAAGGCCTTATGGACGGTATGAAGCTTAACGAAAATGATGATACCGTCAAGATAATTAAAAACGTTGTCGAGCTTTTGGAGGACCTTACAGAGGAAGTGCTGGAGCTTGGCGACTTGTATGACGAGCTCAGCGAACAGGTTGACGAAATAGATCAGGATCTTTCTATTGTTGAAGATGATCTTTATGATGACGAAGATGACGACGATTTCGATGACTTCGACGAGGACAGCGAATATTATGAGGTAGTATGCCCCGATTGCGGAGATGAAATTTGTGTATCGGAGGATATCCTTATAGAAGGTGCTATCGAGTGTCCGAACTGCGGCAAGCTGCTTGAGTTTGACTTCTCTACCCTTATAGACGAGGACGACGGAAAAACAAAAGAGTATGTATGTACAAACCCTGATTGTTCGGAATGTACTATGAACGAGTGCTTGTCTGATGATGATGACGACGACGACGAATAATTTATTATATATGATTTAACATCATTCCCCCCTTTTGAGTATTATGCTTAAAAGGGGGATTTTTTATGACTGATACAATAAGATCTGAGCTGCGAAGAAAATTCGGTAAAAAATATAAATGCCGAAATAATACTGCGAAAATTATTATTTGTATTTTGTTAGTTTTCTGCGTTGCAATACTGCTGCTATCTGCATTATATATTGAAAAGAAAGTATCACCGTTTATGAAGCAGTATACAAAGCTAAAAGCAGAACAAACTATGAGCGAGCTTTTCAGCAGTACAGTTGAAAATAAAATGAAAGAGCTTAACATTACATACGAAGAATTGACCGACTCATCATTCTCAAATCAAGGCGAAATACAGATGTTTAATACAGACGTTGTGGCTGTAAATAAACTGAAAAATGAAGTTACTCAGGAGTTGTCCGAAAAGCTTAACAATGAATATGACTATGAGGTTGAAATTCCTCTCGGCAGCATTACCGACAGCGAGTTCCTGAGTGGAACGGGAATAAAGCTTAAATTTAACAATACGCTTACGGGGCGTGTATACTGCGAGTACAGAACAGAATTTGAATCAGGCGGTATAAATCAGACGCTGCACAGACTATATATTGATATTACCGGCGATCTTATCGTAATTGCCGGCGGAGAACAGGAGCCGTTACAATACACCTGCTCGGTTTTGCTTGGAGAAACGGTTATAGTCGGGCATGTGCCGAATACTGTTTATTAGGATAAAATAGATTGACATTCAATCGTTTAATATGTTATTATATATGCGGTTGGTATAGACCTAATGAATTACCGGTCGATCTGCGCTCTTAGTACAGCAACGGCTTGATTCGGTGATCCTATAAGAATATAAAATCACAGGGGGAATAATAGAAATGGGTTTTTTTGATAAATTTTCAAAAAAGAATAAAGCAGAAAGCGAAGATACCACAGCACAGCAGGAAATCAAGACCGAAGAAGTAAAAGAAGAAGCTGCACAGCCTGCCGAAGAAGCCGAGAAAACAGAAAGCACGACAGAAGAAAAGCCAAAAACAACAAGATTCACATTTTTGGTTGAGTCTATAAAGGAGCTTGAAAAGGGCGGTGTTATTATCGGCGGTAACGTTCACGGAACGCTTAATGTCGGTGATAAAGTGCTTGCTGTTCATCCGTCGCTTACAGAAAGCGATATTTTAACAGTCGATTCGATAGAGCTGCTCGAACAAGACGAATTGGGCAAGGGCGAAAGCGTTTCTTTTGTAACAGATCACCGTGCAGGATTAACTATTAAGTCTGTTTCAAACAAGAATAATGTTCCTAAGTATTCTGTTATCACAAACATTCTGCCCCAGCTTACTCCGGGCCCGAAAAAGCCGATAGATAATCCGTATTTATTGGGACTTACAAGAGAATATCCGAAGCTTATCAGCGACAAGATCTTTGCCGATATATTCACGTTTACCGTATTCTCATCTGTATATATCGTACCCGTGAAGCTTGACGAGAGTATCAAGCCTTCTGAAAACGGTGTAACTCATATAGACAAAGGCTCGAAGATCGGCTTTATTCTGCTAAATCACCCACAAGACGCTGACCTAAAGGTATTGCCGGTATTCACCGATATGGGCGGAGTATCAGAGTTTAAAGCACTTCTTGCAAAAGATCCGAATCCTGTATGTATGGCTTTGACATTCGATCAGGTTTCAGAAGTAGCTTTGAAGAACGGCGGCTTTGTAATCAATGCGTTCGGAAAAGCACCGGTATTTGTTTCAAATCAAAATATTGAGTTTGCTAAGAAAATGAAGGAACAAATGGACGCAAGAATCAAGGCTATGAAAGACAACAAAAAATAATCATTTAAAGTACTTATAGGTGCAGAATTTCAGTTTGATTTTCTGCACCCTTTTATTAAAAAAATTTTTTAAAAAGTGTTGACATTTGGGTGAATATGTGTTATTATATATAAGCACTTGAGAAACAAACAAGTTTAACAAATGTGCTGGTGTAGCTCAGTTGGTAGAGCAGCTGATTTGTAATCAGCAGGTCGGGGGTTCGAGTCCGTCCACCAGCTCTTTATTATGCCTGCTTGCAATAAGCTTGCGGCTGTAACGTGCGGCGAGGTATTTTTGGTATTAATTAGAGTATGTTAAAAATATTGCTTATGAATACAAAAAAGTATAAACGCACGCAATTTAATAAGGGAGAGTTCCAGAGCGGCCAAATGGGGCAGACTGTAAATCTGTTGTCACTGACTTCGGTGGTTCAAATCCACCCTCTCCCATTGAAAAAGTCCTGATGCTAATGCATCAGGACTTTTTCAATGAAATCCGCCTTTCGGCAGGAGAAATTGCGACTTGCGGTGCAGTGAAATCCTGCGGATGAAATCGCCTGCGGG
>JAFPLH010000054.1 GCA_017402845.1 Clostridia bacterium | reverse complement strand
TCATGATCGCAGCAATGCTTTCTGTAAGTGCTGTTGAGAAGACAAAGATCATCATGGTTGACGGTCAGCCTACTTACTCGATCGAAGAGTTCCATAAGGATTCTGTTAACGTAACAATCAATCTTGAGACCACAGATACTGTACAGGTTACTGTAAACGGTCAGGATGTAATCCTTAACGAGAACAACGGCTTCACACTTACAGTAGATGATATTACAAACACAGGTAAAGAAGATGCTACTGATTCCGACACAGAATCTGATAATGTAGAAACACCTGATGCTACTGATTCCGACACAGAGTCTGATAATGTAGAAACACCCGAACCTACTTCAGATTCTGATGAAAAAGAATCAGGCGATGATGCTCAGTCTGACACAGATTCAGATAAAACTGATACATCTGATACAGCTGAAACATCAGATACAGCTGATACAGCTACAACAGATACACCTGATCTTACAAAGGGCGACAAGCCTACTTCCGGTGAAACATACGGTAAGGGCGTTTGGGAGATCGTTGTAAGTGTAAACGGCAATGAGCTTGAAAGAGTAACTATCAAGGTATGCGGCGCTGATAAAACAGATACAACAGATACATCTGATTCCGAGGATGAGAGTGATACAGACACTGAGTCCACAGACACTGTTGACACACCTGATGAGTCTGATACAGATAAGGGCTCTGATTCTGATGAGTCTGAGGATGAACCTAACTCAGAATCTGATTCTGATAAGACAGATACACCTACTGACGCTGATTCCGAGTCTGATTCTGATGATATTGATAGTGACAAGACAGATACAGTAGATACAGCTGAAACACCCGATCAGTCAGATACAGACGATTCTGATGATAGCGATAACAGCGACAACAGCGATAACAGCGATAACAGCGACAACAGTGATAACAGCGACAACAGTGATAACAGTGATAACAGTGATAACAGTGATAATTCTGATACATCAGATACAGATGATACACCTGATACACCCGATACACCTGATTATCCGATGTTGGGTGATGTAAACGCTGACGGCAAGATTACTGCTAAGGATTCACTCATTGTTCAGAGATGGCTTATTAAGCTCGAAAAGGGCAAAAACCTTAAGGGCCAGCCGTATACTGATGAATATATGCTTGCTGTTGCAGATGTAAACAAGAACGGTAAGGTAGAAAATAAGGATGCAATTTACATTCTTCGTGCTTCCTTGAACCTTGAGACTTTACCGATTGTATCCTGATTTAACAACATTACTTATTCCTGTTAAGCCATATTTGCATGCTATAGCTTGACACAACTTACGGACGGTCTTTATGATCGTCCGTTTTTGTTTGCTGGCATAGTAGAAAGTAGCTCGCAAATTCTATATTCTATTGCTTTGTAGAGCCTGAATTTTCAGAAAGAACAGATTTAGCGGAATTATGGAAACACTGAATAGTGTATCGTATTACTTTTATAAGTTTTATTGATAAAAAATTATGCTTTTTCAGATAATACCCTTGAAGTATTTACAAAAAGCACTGCAAATGTTCGAGTAATTTGCATATTTTGTTACATTTGTTCTATTGCATTTATCTATAAGGTGTGTTAAAATGTTTTCATAACAAAAAGTGCATGCATTTTGTTATAAGATCAGGTAAAACAATTGTCTGTTTTATTAGATCTATTTATTAAACGAATACGACAGAAGGAGAAGAAAAAATATGAATGTGTTTAGTTCGTTCAGACGTCTTTTGAGCTTGATGCTCGCTATGCTCATGATTACCGGTTCGTCTTATGTAAGCGGCGCTGTTCAGTATACACGCTACATTTATGTTGATGGCAGCCCAACATATTCAGGTCAAGAATTTTTTAAGGACAAGGTTCATATAACGATCAGGCATGAAGATGCTGCAGATCTTGATGTTATAGTAAATGGTGAGACGGTTATTTTAAACTCAGATAATGGTTTTTCACTTACAGAAACTGTGGTTACAGATACAGGTGTAAAAGATTCAGATACCGGCAGTGATGTAACTGAAACAGAAGATACAGCAGAAACGCCTGTAAGCACAGACACACAGACAGATTCAGAAGTAACAACCGATTCTGATTCAAACACCGATTCAACAGTGCCGGAAGAAACAGAAGAAGAACCTGAGGAAGATACCGATTCAACAGTACCCGAGGAAACAGAAGATGATCCTGAATTCCCTGAAGAAGATGAAACATTAGATACTGCCGATATGTACAGTATTGGTGATTATGCTTCTAACCCTTCAGGAGTATTCTTTATCAAGGAATGGTGGAATATCATTGTTAGAAAAGACGGTAAGGTTATTGAAGAAGTAGACATTAGAGTTTGCGGTCAAGATGACCAGAAAGATTCAGATGATACCCCTGATACAGCAGAAACCCCCGATACTGATTCTGCTGAAACACAAGATGTTGCTGATACTGATTCTGAAACAAAGACTGATACCGTAGATACTCCTGATGCAGATAATACTGATACTGATAATACTGAAACCGATACAAATTCCGATAATAAGACAGATACTCAGGATACGCCCGATACTTCTGATTCGGAGAATACGAGTACCACTGACAGCGAACCTAACTCGGATGGTACAGATGCAACAGATAACGGCTCGGAGTCTGATAATTCAGATGTAACAGATAATGGCTCGGAGTCTGATAATTCAGATGTAACAGATAACGGTTCAGAGTCTGATAATTCAGATGTAACAGATAACGGTTCAGAGTCTGATAATTCAGATGTAACAGATAACGGTACAGAGTCTGATAATACAGATACAACTGATTCCAACACAGAATCTGACAATACAGATAGTTCGGAAACAACAGATACACCGGATATCGTAACTGATACAGACAACACCGATAACTCTGATACGGATACAGAAACAACCGATACAATTGATACACCTGATATAGGCGACCTCAACGGTGACGGCAAAATAACAGCAAGAGATTCACTTATCGTTCAGAGATGGATCCTCAAGCTTGATAAGAATAACATATATACAGTGGCATTTATGCTTGCTGTCGCAGATTTTAACGGCGACGGTAAGGTAGATATGAAAGACGCTATGCTCGTTCTTCGTGCGTCGATCGGTCTTGCACAGATACCTGTAAGATAATAATTCACTATTAATATTATTGTTAAGCTAAATTTGCATGCTAAAGCTTGACGCAGCTAACGGACGGTCTTTTTGATCGTCCGTTTTTGTTTATACTTACTTAAAAATTAGAAATAAAAAATTTAATAATGATGTAGTATAATAAATTGCGTTAGCAACGACGTATAAAATAACTGATAATGAGGTATTATTGTGTTTAATAGATTTGCGCAGCGTGAGAATACGCTGTTTGAAAAGCTGAAAAGAGAAACTCGCCCTATAATTATTTACGGCATGGGTAACGGCGCAGATAAGATCATGGATATTTGCGAAAGTAAGAGTATAAAGATAAGCGATATTTTTGCAAGTGATGAGTTTGTGCGTGGGCACAGCTTCAGGGGATACAAGGTGAAAACATATACGCAGATCACAGAGCAATACAGCGACGCTGTTGTATTGCTTGCATTTGCGGTATTTCGCAGCGATCTTGTAGACAGGATATTTAATATCGGCAAGAGGTATACTCTGCTTATACCTGATGTACCGCTGTTCGGAGGCGGCTTGTTTGACTACGATTTCTTATGCGCCAATATTGCAAATATTGAAAAGGTGTATGATCTTCTCGCAGATGAGCAGTCGAAGAAAGCCTTTGTTGATGTGATAAATTTTCGTTTAACGGGTGATCCGTTCCTGCTCAGAGAATGTGAAACCGAAAGGGCAGAGGTTTTTGAAAATATTATAAAATTGAGTGATACTGAACATTATGTCGATTTGGGGGCGTATGACGGTGATACTATTAAGGAGTTTTTGAGTCTTACAAAGGGATATTCAAGCATAACGGCTTTTGAACCTGATGTAAAAAACATGAAAAAGCTTACAAAAAATATCGGCACATTGGATAACTGCAATATATATCAGTATGCTTCATGGAATTGTGCATGTGAAAAGACGTTCAGCGGCAAAGGCGGCAGAATGTCGTGCTACGATAATGACGGCTTTACGGTACACGCAGATTCCGTTGACAATGTATGCAGCGCTGCAACATACATAAAAATGGACGTTGAAGGCGCAGAGTATGAAACATTATTGGGGTGCAAAAGAATTATTTCTCAGTACCGACCTAAATTGGCAGTATCTGCATATCACAGAACAGGCGATATTTTTTCTTTGCCGCTGCTGATAAATTCACTTTGTCCTACATATAAAATATACCTTCGTCATCACAGATACTATCCTTCATGGGAAACGAATATCTATTGCAGCTAAAACACATTATTCATACAAACTGTGAAAAAACAAAATAAAGTTTTCGCGCAAGCCTTTTTCAAAAGGCTTGCGGTGTGCAGAGGGGAGCCCATGCCCGCCGGAGGCACGCAAAAGCCCTTTTAGTGGTGAATTTCAAAAACAGTCTAAACGACTGTTTTTGAAAGAGGGGCATTTTGGCAGAAAATGCCCCTAAGTACCGTTTTGAGCTAAAGTCGCCTCGCCGTGACACGGCGGCGCAACACAGTTTGACAGAGATAAAACAAAAACAACAGTACTTATTGTACACATTCTGTATTCGTCAATGATATTATTTATCCCTTATAATCTTCAAGTGCCCGTGACATTTCTCTTGAACCGTTCACTTCAACTCCGCTTGAAAGCATTTTCCTGTCAAGAGGCGGCAAGTCGATCACTTTAATATCTGTAACTATGAATGGTGAGTCTGTTTCTTTTTCAAAGCAGGCAACTTTACCGTTGTATTCTTTGATTATATAAATTCTGTTTGCAGAAAGCGTTTCTTGTGTTTCGGCTTTTGCAATTGCTTTATTAACCGCAAAGTTTACGGAGAGTACCGCAAGCGTTATTATTATAAGACGTTTCATTTTATCACTTCCGAAAATAGTATTTGTGGTAATAAAATTATTATTCACTGTTATTCTGTTAATTTGCACAATTCAAATACAAATATTTTCTAAAATTGATAACTTAGCATATTTATTTTTTCTATTATTAATGGTATAATAAAAAAGATGGTGAATTTTAAGATAGTATTATTTATGTGTAGTTCATATTTGGAGGATATGATATGAGAAAAACTGACATTTCCGATTATACTGAAATTTCTGAAAAGCCGTCTGCTAAACACAACAGCGTTGCGGGATCAGTAATAAAAAATACTTTTTTGCTGATCTGGCGTACATTATTGACGCTGATAACGATACTGTTTATAGCATGCGTTATTATAGGAATTTCTATGGTTATGTATGTAGCAAGCATTGCAAGAGAACCCACAGGAATAGATCTTCACAGTGCAAAGCTTAATGAAACAAGCTATATTTATATATACGATAAAAACGATAATCCTCAGCAGTATATGCAGCTTTATACATCTGAAAACAGAGTAACAGTTGATTTTGACGATATACCCGACTATATGAAAAAGGCTATTGTCGCAATCGAGGATAAGCGTTTTTATGAACATCACGGCGTTGACTGGTACCGTACCGCAGGCGCTATTTTCAGCCTTTCAACGGGCGGTTCACAGTTCGGTGGTTCTACGCTCACACAGCAGCTTATCAAGAATATTACTAACGATAAAGATGTTAGTATTTCCCGTAAGCTTAAAGAAATTTTCAGAGCTTTGAATGTTGAGCGTGAATTTACAAAAGACGAAATTCTTGAATCATATCTGAATACGGTAAACTTCGGTGGTAACAATAACGGTATTCAGGCTGCTGCAACGGCTTATTTCGATAAAGACGTTAAAGACCTTACTCTTGCACAGTGTGCCGCAATTGTAGGTATCACACAGAATCCGAGCCGTTACAATCCTCTGTATTTTCCTGAGTATAACAGAGAAAGACGAGAAACCGTACTATATGCTATGCTTGAACAGGGCAAGATCACAGACTCAGAATACAAGCAGGCTATGGACGAATCGGCACACATGACATTTGTTGATCCCAACAACTATATTGAAGAAGAAACAGAACAGGTAGATATAGAGCAGATTCAGAACTGGTATATTGAAACGGTATTCAGCGACCTTACCTCCGACCTTGCAGAATATCTTGATATCAGCGAAACGGCTGCTTCAAATAAGATTTATACAGAGGGCTTGAAGATATATTGCGCACTTGACCTTGAAGTTCAGGAGCAAATGGAAAAGACTATAAAGACTTATCCGTATTTTGCGCCGGGCGCTTATTCTGATCTTGAATGTGGCTTCTGTATGATGGACTACGACGGCAAGATTATTGCTATCGTTGGTTCAAACAAAGAGAAACAGGGTAACCTTGAATGGAACAGAGCAACCGACTCAGCATTACAGCCCGGTTCAACAATCAAAGGTGTAGCGGCTTATCCTGTTGCGATCAATAACGGAAATCTCTATTATTCATCAATCGTACATGATGTGCCTATGGACAACTGGTTCCAGGATACAGGCGCACCCGGTCCGAATAACTGGTATCTGAGCTATATGGGCGATATGCTTCTGCCCGACGCTATTGAGATATCCTGTAACGCCTCTGTTGCAAACGTACTCAGAGATCTTGTAGATCCAAACGGTCAGGACGGTGTGCGTTACAGCTATGACTATGTTACAAATAAACTCGGCTGGACTCACCTCAACTTTGAGATAGACTCACAGAATATGGCTGGTCTTTCTATCGGTGGTTTCAACGGCGGTACTACTGTTCGTGAAATGACAAAAGCTTATACGCTTCTTGGCAACGGCGGAAAGTCCTACAAGCCGTATACGTATTATTATGTAACAGACGCTGACGATAAAGTTATCATAGATAACCGTGAGCAGGATCCTATACAGGCACTTACAGAAGAAACAGCGGCTATTATGAACCGCTTGCTTAACTATAACATTCAGACAAGCCACAGCACAAACGCAGGTGAAACGAGAATACCCGGCTGGGATATTATCGGTAAAACAGGTACAACAGATGCCGACCAGAACAGCTGGTTCTGCGGCTGCTCGCCTTATTGCGCAGCGGCTATCTGGACAGGTTACGATACTCCTGCGACAGTGCCGGATACTACCATTTCAACAAAGCTATGGAAGGTACTCATGGAGCAGTATTTGCAGGGCAAGGAGCATAAGGAATATGTATTCCCTGATGACCTGATAGTTGCGCAGTATTGCCCATATACAGGACTTCTCGCGAATACGGGCTGCGGCGCCGGACATTACGGTTATTACAATAAGAGTAACTTGCCCGAATACTGCACATACCATTCAGGCTTCAATACAGAGTATACAACATGGGGCGACTTGAACGCAGCTAATCAGCAGAATACCGTAAGTGAGCAGGCAGTTAATTCAAAGGCAGATTTCTATTACGATTATTACAACGAGGACGATTATTATTATCAGAATAATAATAACAACAATAACAATAACCATGATAACACGCAAAGTATAGACGAGGACGGCGGTTATTATGATAATAACAATGGCGATTATGATTATGATAATGACGGGGGAAGTGTAGATCCCGGAATAGAAGAACCGTCAGTACCCGATCCCGTAGTACCTGATCCGGCAGCGCCCGATCCCGTAGTACCCGATCCGGCAGCGCCCGATCCCGTAGCACCCGATCCGGCAGCGCCAGATCCCGTAGCGCCCGATCCGACAGCACCTGACGCCGGCGCAGAGTAATTAATTTATATATAAAACAAAAGACAGTCGATATATTGTCGGCTGTCTTTTTTAAAAAATTAGGTATTATTTTTGCTTTGTTGAGTCATTTTGTTTATTGCCGTACATAGGGGTGATATGAGTACAGAAAGTATCGCCCAGAATGTACTGTAAAGCAAAGAGATCTGCCCGAACAAATTAAATTTCAGGTCAGAGTAGTCCCAGATATCAAGGTGAAGCTTATAGTTGAGTATAAGTCCGAGAACAAGCTCGGCTGCGGTTATAACAGCCGAACCGATAACAGCCTTTAACAGTATGTTGAGCCGTGGAAATTTTGTATATATCAGATAAATCATAAGAAAACAAAAACCGCCTGCAAAAATCATACTGAAATGAGTGTAACCCCGCCAAAGAATTTCAATAAGTCCGTAAGCCGAACCGCCTGCCGCAAAAATAATTGTGTTTCTTAACGGTTTGTGCATTATCATCACCGTAAGTTATTTTTTGCAGACAAGCGTTAATTATTCCTAAAAGGTGAGTGTAACATGAAATACATATCTTCAGTGGTAAAATGTCCGAGTACGGACAGCATACATACATTATACGGAGAAATATATATTCCAATTGGTACTCCGAAGGCAGTAGTGCAGATCATTCACGGAATGTCAGAGCATACCGATTCATACATAGAATTTGCAGATCGTCTTGCAAAGATCGGTTATGTTGTTTTTGTTTATGACCAGTTGGGACACGGCAAGACCGCAAAAACAAAAGACGAGTTAGGTTTTTTTGCAGAATACGGCGGCAGTGATATATTGATAAACGACGCATTTAATGCCGCTGATAAGATATTGAACGATTATACGGGATTAAAGCGTATTTTATACGGTCACAGCATGGGCAGCTTTACAGCAAGGCTATGCGCTGAAAAATATCCGCAAATGGCAGATCTATTGATATTAGAGGGTACTTCGGGCGTACAGCACGGCGCAGCTTTGGGACTTGCGCTCACAAATGCAGCTAAGCATGTGAAGGGCGCAAGCTTTAGATCGGAGATAACGCAGAAGATCTTTCTTGACGTATATAACCGTGATTTTAAAGAAAAGCACAACGACTATGAATGGACTTCAAGTGACAGCAAAGTGACTGATGAACACAGCAAAGATCCGTTTTATAATTTTACTTTTTCGATAAGTGCAATGCGTGATGTAGTTGACCTTTGTACACGGTGTAATCGAGATAAGTGGTATAAGAGTATAGATAATAATATGCCTGTATTGATATTATCGGGCGAAAATGATCCTGTCGGCTCATACGGCAAGGGTGTTGCTCAGGTATATAATAAGCTTAAAGAAAACGGAATGAAAGACGTAACACTCAAATTATACAGCGCCTGCCGTCATGAGCTTTTGCATGATGTAAGCAAAGAACAGGCTATTGAGGATATTATCAAATGGACGGAAAAACAATTGGCAGTAAAAAAGGAAAAGTGATATTGCCTTATGAACAGATCAACTTCACATCAGTTGAACATATTATATTCTTGTTTTTATAGATAAGGTCTCCGCAAAAACATTTCCTTACATTTTCGTCCTCATATTTTGCCGGGTATTTGCAAAAAACGATATTTTTTTAACATCTGTATAAAGTAAATATCGGAGTCGGAGTTTTCTTCGTTATGTATTCTTAAATATTCGGCAGATATTAATTACTGTAAGAGATAAGCGCACCTGTATTTTTGCCGTAAATATACATCTTGCCAATTCTGCAGTTATCTCCGTAAAGCTTCTTGGCGTTTTCAAAATCATCTGAAAGCGCAATAAGAGTACCCATTTCTTTTTGTTTTCTAAGCTCTTGTTTAAGCAAGGCATTAGTTTAGAAAAATATATTGTGTATTATATTTATCAAAAAAGCAGAAAAGAAAACAATAATTCCTTCATGGGGACTAATATATTTGCCGAACAAAACACGAAAAGAAAAAACAGATCAGCGCTATCAAGAAATATATTGTCCACTTATTTTTTTTATACTTTCTTTCACAGTATGCCTTTCCGTCATTCACAGTGTAACACTTCCTTAATTTCCGACTGAATTGCATCTTGTACAAGGTGAATAACCCTGTTGTTCAAGTATCTGCTTTGCAGCTTCAACAGAGCTTGCCTCAATGTCGGTTTCTTCTCGTTTGCTCTCAGTGATCTTTGCCGCTGCGGTACAATGTTCTGTGTGGTATTTCTTTGTACTCTTGTTCATAATAAAGTGAAATGTTTGTGCGGCGGTTTCAGTAATTTGTTCGGCAGTCGTTTCTGCCGTTTCGTCAATTTGTTCGGGCTGTTCGGGTTCTTCTGTAACGGCTTTCTTTGAAGCTGTTATGTATTCTTCTTCACCGTAATTATCCTGCGGTGATAATAGCTGTTCTACCTTTTCTGCATTGTCTACGGCTTTGATGATAACAGATACTATAAGTATTATCAAAAGCCAGAACCACGGTCTTGTATATGCTTTTTTCTTCTCGTCCATAAGGCTTCCCCCTTATTGAGCTCGTTCAAGCTCCTCAAGCTGTTCTGAATACTTTTCCCACTGTGTATATAGGTTTTCAAGTTTTTCGTTTAATTCGTTAAGTCTGTTAGTATGAATCAAGATGTTCTCGTAGTCCGAAGATAGCTCAGGTGATTCAAGAAGCTGTTGTGTCTGCTCTATTTCCTGTTCAGTTTCGGCAATATCTTCTTCACATTTTTTCAGTCTTGTTTTTGCCTTGCGAAGCTCGGATTGTCTTTGCTTTTTTATATTATAATCGTTTTGTTTTTTATTATTTTCGGGTTTCTTGTCGGCTGATGAAAAAATGCTTTTGTTAAATGTTTGTCCGGTTTTTTCTATGTAGTAGTCATATCCTCCCAAATACTCTGTAACTCCGTTTTCGCTGAGTACAAGTATACGGTCGGCAAGCTTGTTTATAAAATATCTGTCGTGCGAGATTATGAGCATAGTACCGTCATAATTCATAAGTGCGTTTTCAAGCTGTTCTCTGAAAGATGTATCAAGATGATTAGTAGGTTCGTCAAGCAAAAGAAAATTAGAGCCTTTAAGCATAAGCTTTAGTAATGCTATTCTTGCACGTTCGCCGCCGCTCATCTCTCTGAGAGTACGAAAAACAGTATCGCCCTTGAATAAAAATCTTCCGAGAACAGTTCGCACCTGAGTTTCGGTCAAGAATGGGTACTCGTCCCACACTTCATTAAGCGCTGATTTGTTCAGGTGCAGGTCTGCCTGTACTTGGTCAAAGTAGCCTGTTTCAACATTTGTACCGAAAATAATACTTCCGTAGTCCTGCTCGTATTTTCTTTGAAGAATCTTGAACAGCGTAGTTTTTCCGCACCCGTTTTCACCGAGAATGAATACCTTTTCGCCTCGTCTGATATGAAAGCTTACGTCGTGGAAAAGGCGTTTGTCGCCAAATGACTTTGAAAGCTCCTCGCATATCAAAACATCGTCGCCGCTTGTACATCTTGCGGTAAAGGAAAAATGTACTTCGTCAAGCTCGCCGTCGGGTATTACCAATTCACTTTTCAGGCGGTCAACCTGTTTTTGTTTGCTTTCGGCAGTAATAAAGTTGTGTTCACGTCCCCAGCGTTTTTGCTGTTCTATAATACCCTCTATTCGCTGTATCTCTTTTATCTGATTATTGTACTGCTGAATAAGGATCTCCTGTTGCTTTTTCTTTTTCTCCATGAATACGGAGTATGAACCTGTGTAGAGCTGTGAACGTCCGTGTTCAATTTCGAGCGTTTTGTTTGTAACAGCGTCTAAGAAGTAGCGGTCATGAGAAACTGTGAGTACCGTACCTCGATATTCCTTGATAAAGCTTTCGAGCCAGTTTACAGCAGAAATATCGAGATGATTTGTAGGCTCGTCAAGCAGCAGAATATCAGCGCCGCTTAAAAGCAGCTTTGCAAGGCATAGCTTAGAACGCTGACCGCCGCTGAGCTTTTCTGTGGGCATATCAAATTCAGTTTCTGAAAAACCGAGACCGATAAGCGCCGAACGAGTACGGCTGACATATGTTAAACCGCCGTCACGTTCAAAGCGTTCTCTGAGATAGAATTGCTCTGAAATAAGAGAATCATGGTCACCGATATGATTTTCTAATAAGTATGTTATTTCGTCAAGTCTTTTTTCGGCGTCAATAAGCGGCTGAAAAATACTAAGCAGCTCGTTGTATACGCTTCTGTCGGGTACAGAGCAGCTATGCTGCTCCATATAGCCGACAACAGAACCCTTTTCTTTTGTAATGCCGCCGCCCGTGGGGGATTCCTGCCCCGTGATTATTTTAAACAGAGTAGTTTTTCCTACTCCGTTTGCACCTATAAGACCGACTTTATCACCCTTTTCAAGGTGAAAGGATACGTTTTCAAAAAGCACTCTTTCAATAAACGTCTTAGAAAGATTGCTGACAGTTAAAATTGCCATACAGTTAAACCTCAAAAAACAAATTGTATAAGTGAAAAACAAGCGATATGGTAAAGATTTATGAGTAAATAAACACTTACGCCAAGCAAGCATATGTTATTTGCAATTAGCAGTTGTTTGCTGTCGGAGTCTTTGATTTTATTAAGCGCAAGCATTATAAGCATAAAAGGCATTGCAGCTTTTACGATAAAGCCTGCAAGCGGATTTGCGATCACTGTTTTCATCAAAGGATTAGCTTCTTCAAAATATCCTGTGCTGAGCAGAGAAAGAGTACATATCCAGTCTGAAAAGTTAAGGATAAAAAGAAGAAAGAGTCTTTTCTTTGTACAAAGAATAGTATCATTTTTTACTATATTCATAAAAACACCTCACAAGGAGTATGCCCCCGCAAGGTGTTAATTATGACGTTGATTATAATTTTTTCTTCCAGACAAACGGTTCAAAGAGCATAAGCATGGGTAATAGTTCAAGTCTGCCTGCAAGCATATCGAATATTAAAACGTATTTTGAGAAATCTGAATATTCATAGAAGTTTCGTGTAGGGCCTACAAGATTAAGTCCGGGCCCCATATTGTTGAGTGTTGCAAGCACCGCTGTAAAGTTTGTGGTAAAGTCCATGTTATCCAAAGAAATCAGCAGTACAGAACACATAAACACGAGAATAAAAATAGAAAAGTAAACTGACGTTGAACGAATAACGTCCTCTTTAACGGTTTTTCCGTCCATTTTTACTGTAACAACTGAATTCGGGTGAAGCAAGGTTTTGAGCGACTTAATTGCGCTGCGCCACAAAATAATAACTCTGCTCACCTTTAAGCCGCCGCCCGTACTGCCTGCGCAGGCGCCTATAAAGGCAACAAGCAAAAGAACGGCTTTTGAAAACTCCGGCCACTTGTCGAAATCTTGTGTTGCAAAGCCTGTTGAAGAAATGTAGGTTGCAACCTGAAAGGCTGCGTGGTGCCAGATATCAAGCTTTGAGGTATAAATATTACTCCCGAATGTAAGGTTAAGCCCTATAGCAGCAACAGCAGCGGCATAAATGATAAGATACCAGCGCAGCTCTTCAAATTTGAATATCTGACTGAACTTTCGGCAAATAAGCAAATAGTATACAGAAAAGTTTACACCGAAAAGCACCATAAACGCAGTAATTACAGCTTGCTGATAATAATTGCCGTTATAAGCCATAATGCCTTCGTTGAGAACTGAAAAACCGCCTGTGCCTGCTGTTGAGAATGTGACTGTAATAGCGTCAAACAAAGGCATTTTGCCGATAATGAGCAAGATAAACTCAATAAAGCTCATTACAAAATACATAACGTACAGCAGTACGGCAGTATTTTTAAGCTTGGGAATAAGCTTTGAAACAACGGGACCGGGGCTTTCAGCCTTCATAAGGTGCATATTTGACTGTCCGCTGAGTTGGGAAACAACAGCAAGAATGAATACCAGAATACCCATACCGCCTGCCCAGTTTGTGAAGCTTCTCCAGAAAAGCATACTGTGACTCAGATCTTCGATTTGTCTGTCTGTGCCAAGAATTGTAGCGCCCGTAGTAGTAAAGCCCGAAACAGTTTCAAAAAGAGCGTTTGTAAAGTTTGGTATCTGACCGCTTATTACAAAGGGCAGACAACCGATAATACTCATAAGTATCCAGGTAAGCGCACAAGAGATAAAGCCTTCTTTTATGAGCATTTGTGAATTCTTTGGCTTGAATTGAGAAGATATACCGCCCACAAGACCGCATGCACCGCTTATCAGCAAAAAGTATTTCCAGTCGTTTTCTCTGTAAATAAAGGCTACTATAACAGGCAGTAAGAGCATAAGTGAAAGTATTATCAAAACAAAGCCTAAAACGTAACGTACCAGATTTCTGTTCATATATTTACACTCCGCAGTTACAATAGGATATCGTCAAGATCGTTAAGCCCTTTATGGGTTGTAACGATTATAACTTTGTCGTCAGGTTCTATTGTATCGTTACCGCTTGGAATAATGACCTTTGCGCCTCTTGTAATGCAGGCAACCTGGAGATTCTTGATAAATTTCAGGTTTTTAAGCGGCTTCGAGATAACAGCGCTGTCTTTGGCAACGTTGAATTCGAGCGCTTCGGTTTTGCCGTCGTTTAGTTTATATAGTGTTTCTACGTTGCTGCCCATTGAGTTTTTAACTGCACGAACATATCTTACAATATGCTCGGCGGTAAGCTCTCTCGGACGAATGATACTGTCAAGCGGCAGCGTTTCAACGAGATTGTCGAAAACTATTCTGTCTATTTTGGTAATACATTTAGCTTTTGTTTTCTGCTTGACATAAAGCGAAAGCATAATATTTTCTTCGTCGAGATCGGTAAGTGTTACAACAGAGTCCATTTCGTCTATACGTTCAGCCTTCAATAGATCCTGATTCATACCGTCGCCGCGAAGAATAGTAGCGTTTGGCAAAAGCTCTGAAAGCTCCATACAGCGTTTTGGATCTTTTTCTATGATCTTAACGTGAAAGCTTTCGCCCGTTAAAAGATCAGCAAGATAATACGCAGTACGGCTGCCGCCGATTATCATAACATTCTTAGCCTTAGCTGATTTTTTAAAGAATTTAGAAAAGTTCTTTGGTGTGCAGATAAGCGACACCATATCATCGGGAGCAATAACGAATTCTCCGTTGGGAATAATAACTTTGTCGTCACGTTCAATGCAGCAAATTCTTATACCTACCTTCTGGAACGAGATATCTTTAAGCTTTTTTCCGAGCAAAGCAGGCTGAGCAGCTCCTCTGAATGTATATATTTCGACAGTACCCCGTGCAAACGTATCAACCTCAATAGCAGAAGGCACACGAATAAGGCGGTGCATTTCAAGGGCTGCAATCATTTCAGGATTTATCATAAGTGCAAGCCCCAATGAATCTCTGAGCTTTGAGTTATAGCCGAGATCTTTGTGATAAATGGGCTTGCGTACTCTTGCGATAGTGTTTGAAGAACCTAAAGAATTTGCCATAAGACAAATATACAGGTTCAGCTCATCGGAATCGGTAACGGCAATAAGCAGATCGGCATTTTCAGCGCCTGCTTCACGCAGCACCTCCATACTTGAACCGTCGCCGTCAATGCCAATAAGGTCGAGCGTGTCGTTCATTCTTTCAATTACTGCTTCGTTGTTATCAATGACGACGATATCGTGTTTTTCTCCGTTTAGCTGTTCGGCGATAGTTCTTCCAACCTTACCGCAGCCAACAATTACAATTTTCATATTTCTCTGATCTCCGAAATTTCTGTTATAAAATTGACAAATATTTATTTGTACTGTGAGTATACGAAAATAGAAAATCTTCGTTCCAAACGTACTTTTTATGGCTCGATGTTATATATTATTAATTAAAAGAATAAATGTGTCAATCTTATTAAAATCAATTAAATTTTTTACATATACAGATTAATAATACTACAAAATCTTTAATACGTCAATAAAACACGTGCAATTTTTATTTATTTTGCGATTTTGAAAGGGTTCAATAATTTTTGAAAGCGGTAATACAAGACACGATCATAAAGCAAGAGTATTATTGCATTTCTGTTTTGTTAATATACTCTGTGTCAAAATGTATTTGTAGATACTCTCTACGTCACAGAGTATTAATTAATTATTTTTTATAAAAATATTGTAATAATAAAAGAACTTTGATATAATATTAATATAACCGCAGCGCAAGGAGGATATATTGATATGAGCGCATATGATGAAAAATTAGAAGCTTTGAACGAAGAAAAGCTAAGACTTCAATATGAATTAGAAGATATCAAGCAGAAAATGCTTTCTCTTAAAAAAGATAACGCAAAACTGTATGACAGCGTAAAGCAGTCTATGGAGCAAGCGTCAATGTATAAAACCGAGCTTGAGCGTGACCGTGTATTCTACGAAGAAAAAATTGCAGAGCTTGCAAAGGAAAAGTCTGAGCTTGCAAAGGATCTTGACATACTCAAAGTAGAAGTACAAAAGAATGACCGTATATATTCGACTGTTACCGAGGCAAAAACAGAAATGAAAAAGGAATCCTTAAAGCTTATGGACGAAGTGCGTGAAACAAGTATGGACGCAGTAACGGTTATAGAATACGTAGTGCGTGATATTGCCAAAATGAAGCTTGATATGGATAATCTGAACAGAAGCGACAGCGCATGTCAGCAGGATATCAAAGACGAGATCACACTTATGATAGATCTTCTGAATAAGCACAGCGAGTATCTGACTTCTATCAAAAAAGGCTTTTATAAGATAAACAACATAAGAGAATACGAAAACAGCTTTGACGATCTCACATTGGTAAGAAATGCGTCAAAGCTTGTTGACGGAAGTTATGTAGATTAGAGAACTTCAAAAATCTGCACATTGTTGTATTATAAACGAATACCCACCCCGATAAATGAATAATATTTATCGAGGTGGTTTTTTTATGGAAAAATTAAAGCAAAGTTTATTTAATATATTATTTTACATAGTCGTAATAGCGCTCATTATTATTACAGGTACTCTCGTATTTTTTGCAGTACTAAAGCTTAATGTGTATGCAGCAGAGGAGCACCCCGAAAAATCAATGTGTATCGTAATAGACGCAGGTCATGGGGGAGAGGACGGCGGTGCGCAGTCCGCAGACGGAGTTGCCGAGAAGGGTATAAACCTGAATATTGCAAGGTATACAAGAGATTTTCTCGTGCTTTCGGGCTATGAAGTAAAAATGACTCGTGAGGACGATACGCCCATGGGTGATACATCTTTGCCGACACTCGCAGAACGCAGACGCTCTGATTTTGCCGAAAGACTAAAGCTTTTCAACAGTGATAATACAGATATAGCAATAAGCATACATCAGAACAAATTTACAGAACCGCAGTACAGCGGAGCGCAGGTTTTCTATTCGCCAAACAACGCAGAAAGCGGAAAGCTTGCAGAGTGTATACGCAGTTCGGTCACAGGGCTGATACAGCCGCAAAACAAGAGACAAAACAAAGAATCCGGAAGTGAGATATATCTGCTGTATAATTGTAAAAAGCCGTGTGTGCTTGTAGAGTGCGGATTTTTGTCGAATCCCGACGAGGCTGCACTTCTTAACACAGAAGAATATCAAAAACAGCTTGCATTTGCTATCTGTTGTGCGGTGCTTGATTATACAGGCGGCGGGCGAGCGCCCGCAGGCAATTACGCGGTTGTACACAATAAGACCGAAATTTCATAGCTCACGTTTAAAGTAGAATTTATTATCAACAAAACTAATCAAGGCGGGCGAGCGCACGCAGGCAATTACGCGGC
>JAFPLH010000053.1 GCA_017402845.1 Clostridia bacterium | reverse complement strand
GTCCCCACACCCCTGCAAGCCTTTTGAAAAAGGCTTGACCGAAAACTTAATTTTTTTTGCACATTGATAATTACCATTTGCCCTCGTCATAAAGCTTTTTGTTTTCAATGCTCTGTTCCATCATTTTCTGCATAAAGCTTTGTTTTTGTTTCTTTGCGGGCTTAACCTTTTTACCTCTGTACTTTTCGGCAGCCTTCCACGCCTTTTTAAGCTCGTCGCTCATTTCGGCTTTGATCGCCGCTTTTTGCGAATCCTCTGTTATTGCATTAAGCACTGCCATTGTAATTATCGAGCGTGTGTCAATATCGCCGTATGAATACTGTGCAGACAACACCTGCGAAAGCTTATCTATGTTTTCTGTATCGTCATCTTTTAACAACGCAATAACCTTTGGTACAATATGCTCTCTTGCAAAAGTAACTCCTCTGAACTGCTCGTATGAGTCCTCCTCGTTTTTAACCTCGTCTTTAAGCTCAGGAAACACAGCTATAAGTCTTTTAGAGAAAAACAACGGATCACCGCTGCCCTCCTCGTTATTCTTCTTTTTCTTCTTCTGCTGTTTAGCCGCCTGTGTAAAAATGGGGGCTGATACATTCTCGGCAAAATCGTTACCGATAGATTCAGCCTCTTTTTCTTTATCGGTTGCAGGATCAAACATCCACGTACCGATAGTTTTCCATTCATTGTCGGGACCGTCGTCCGTCATACCGCAAGTACGCATTACCATGTGCTTTTTGTCTTTATAATATATAACAGAATAAGCCGCACTTTCACCCGTGAACAGCTTTACCATTTCATTTGAATCGGTACTCGGAACATTCTGCATGGTATAACCCTGTGAAGAAAGTGCAGAGTCTACTTTTTTTGTTACAATGTCAAATGCCTTATTTATCATAAGTTGAGCATTCCTTTCAATATAATTATAATACAACATTATGATTATAACCTATCTTCTTTAATTTGTCACTACTTTTTTTAATTTTCAAATAATAATTGCATATATGCCCTATTTATGATAAAATAAGAGGTACGAGCGATAACGGAATTCCCGTTGTTACAAAATTCAGTTTTGACTGCGGACGGCACAGCTTTTGTTTTGTTGTGTATACCGCATTATGACCTGCGGGTATTCGCCCGCTGCAAAATCCAACTTTACGGAGGTTTTATTATGTGTAACCGTCCTATTGGCGTATTCGATTCAGGCTTGGGAGGTTTAACTGCCGTTAAGCAGCTTCACGCTCTTATGCCTGATGAAGATATTATATATTTCGGAGATACGGGCAGAGTGCCTTACGGCAACCGAAGCGTTGAAACCATAAAAAGATACGCCGCACAAGACGCCCGATTTCTGCTGAGTCATAACGTAAAAATGGTTATTGCCGCCTGCGGTACTGTAAGCTCTAATGCATCTGTCGAGCTTAGCGAAATGCTTTCTGTGCCGTATATCAACGTTATTGCGCCCACGGCTGCGGCTGCGGTTCAGGCGACAAAAAACGGTAAAATAGGCGTTATTGGAACTCGTGCAACAATTCTGAGCTGCGCTTACAAAAAGGCTTTGGAAGAAGCAGACTCGTCATTACAGGTATTTCAGCGTGAATGTCCGCTGTTTGTTCCGCTTGTAGAAGAAGGGTTCATATCTGCGCAGGATCCGATAGCAAGACTCACGGTTGAAAGATATTTGTGCGGATTTAAAGAAAACGGCATTGATACCATTATTTTAGGCTGTACACACTACCCCATACTAAAGCCCGTTATTGGCGAGTATGCAGGCAGAGACGTTGTTCTCATAGACAGCGGCAAAGAAACCGCCCGACGTGCAGCCGCCGTTCTCGAAGAAAACAACTTGCTCAACAAATCAGGAAAACCGGGCGAATGTAAATTCTTTGTCAGCGACCGTACAGAGGGATTTTCAAATATTGCGTCGATATTCCTCAACTCAAATATCGGTGAAAGTGTAAGCCGTGTAGATATACAAAAGTATTAAGAGAGGTTTTAATTTGGATAATTACATTATTACAATTAGCGGAACTCAGACAGTAGACGACGAATCCGACACAATAGATATCACAACTTCTGCTTCTTATACAGAACGAAGCGGAAAAAAATATATAAGATACAAAGAATACAACCCAAATTCCGACGGAGAATATGTAAGCAATACTATAATAATAGAATCAGAAAAGAAAATAATCCTGCGAAAGCTCTTTGAAGGAAAACCCACAGAGCTTATTCTTGACAGAGGTGTTCGTCATCAGTGTATGTATACCACGCCTATTGGTTATATGTCGATAGGAATATACGCCGAAAGCATTGTGACCGATATTAGCAAAAACGGCGGTACGATAGTTATTGATTATACAATAGATTTCAATACCGATATACAAAGCGAACATCATCTTGAAATAGTACTGAAGAAAAAAGGAGAAACATAATATGTCAGAAATTGCATTAAACGCAGTAAAAGATCTTAAAGCTGCCGTACAAAACGCACTTGCAGCAGCAATAGAAAAGGGAGAGCTTGCAAAAGCAGAAATTCCCGACTTTATCATAGAAAAACCCGCCGATAAGACAAACGGCGATTTTGCCGCCAATGCAGCAATGGTATGCGCAAGGGCGTTTCGTACAGCGCCTGTAAAAATAGCAGCGGCTATTACTGCAAATATCGACTTGTCAAAAACATATTTTGACCGCTGCGAAACGGCAGGTCCCGGATTTATCAACTTCTTTTTATCCCCCGATTATTACGCAGATATACTCGCTGACGTTCTCGCAAAGGGTGAATGCTACGGTTCAACAGACTTCGGAAAAGGCGAAAAGGTTATGGTTGAATTCATTTCCGCTAACCCGACAGGTCCCATGCATATGGGCAACGCAAGAGGCGGCGCTTTGGGCGATTGTCTTTCTTCTGTTATGGAAAAAGCCGGCTTTGATGTGTGGCGTGAATTTTACGTAAACGACGCAGGCAACCAGATAGAGAAATTCGCAGTATCGCTTAACGCTCGTTTTATACAGCAGGTAAAAGGCGCAGACGCAATCGAGTTTCCCGAAGACGGCTACCAAGGCGCAGATATTACCGATCTTGCAAAGCTGTATATTGAAAAGAACGGCACAGACATTATAAACACAGACGAACAGACACGCAAAAAAGCGCTTGTTGATTTTGCTTTGCCGCTGAATATTGCAAAAATGCAGAATGATACAAAAAAGTACCGCATAGAATACGACAAATGGTTCTTTGAAAGCGAGCTGCACAAAAGCGGCGCAGTTGCACAGGTCATTGAGCTTTTAAAAGAAAAAGGTCTTACATACGAAAAAGACGGCGCAGTATGGTATAAAAACAAAGAGGTAGTAACAGAGCTTCTCAAAAAGCAGGGCAAAACCGATAAAGAAATAGAAACCCTTGAGCTTAAAGATGACGTTATTATCAGAGCAGGCGGTACTCCCACATATTTTGCCGCAGATATTGCATACCACAAAAACAAGTTTGACAGAGGCTTTAAGACTTTAATAGATGTTTGGGGCGCAGATCATCACGGACACGTTGCAAGAATGAAGGGCGCTATGACTGCAATAGGCTATGACGGCGATAGTCTTAATATCGTACTCATGCAGCTTGTAAAGCTCTTGCGTGACGGTAAGCCCGAACGTATGAGCAAACGTACAGGAAAGGCTGTTCAGCTTGCAGATCTTCTTGAAGAAGTACCCGTAGACTCCGCACGCTTTTTGTTTAACACAAGAGAAGCCAACACACAAATGGATTTCGATATAGGCGTTGCAGTTAAGCAGGATAATCAGAATCCCGTGTACTATGTTCAGTATGCACACGCAAGAATTTGCAGTATACTCAGAACTCTCGCCGCAGAGGGTATTACTCCGCAGACCTGCACAAAAGAAGAACTGCTTCTCCTTAATGCTCCTGAAGAAAAAGAGCTTATCTCACATCTTGCAAGCTACACAGAGGAGATAATTTCGTGCGCAAAGAGTTATGATCCAACCAAAATCACACGCTATGTTACACAGCTTGCAACGCTTTTCCACAAGTTCTATAATGCATGCCGTGTTAAGGGCGACGATAAAGCCCTTATGCAGGCAAGACTTAACCTTTGCTTAGCCGTTAAAACAGTTATTTTCAATGTACTCACCATGCTTAAAATAACAGTTCCCGAATCCATGTAACATTACAGAGTACATATAAAAAACCTCCTGCCGTCTGTCAGTATAATTGACAGACGGTTATTTATCCTATGCAAGCCGAACAAAAATAAATTATTTAGTTTTTATGCTGTAATGTTATATAATTTGTAGTTTATTACAAAAAACACGCCGTTTTGTTGCCTAAAATGTTCATAAATGTATAAATATAAAAAAACACAAAAAACAAGTAGATTTTAACTTGTTAGTGTGGTACAATAGCGTTAAAGCAATACGTCAAATTGCAGCGTTTTATTTATGTTTTTTAGGGATTTTTTACGAGGTGAATAATTTTGGAGATTCAGTTTACAGCCGATGAAATTATCGGCATTGCCGTAATGATGAATAACGGCTCTGTACCGTTTATGGGACTAAAAACCATTCTGCCGCACGGTGTTGAAAATGTTTATAAATGGAAGCCAAGCTTTATGTTTGACAAGGTAATTAAAGACAGCAAAAAACGCTTTGAACAAATGGGTATTATGGAAAGCTATGAGTTTACAAACCTTACTTATGTGATGCTTAAAGCTAAATATCAGATTTCTGTTACAAAAAACGAGGGTGACAAGCTTATGGAGTCTATCTTCTTATGTGAAAACGACACCTGCGGAAAGATGATTTTCAATGATGACGACACTTACACCATGACAGACGGCTTTGAGCAGAAAAAGCTTGTTGCAGAGTTTGCAAAAGCTGCAAAGGATAACAAATATACAGTATATCTCAAAGAACAGCACAGCTCACCTGTTGTTATTCCGGCAGATGACATTGAGGAAATTTTCAATCTTATGCATGTTTAATACATAATGTGCAGCGCTCTGAAAAATACTATCTCCCCTTTTCGGGGAGATTTTTTTCAGTTGTGACGACATTTTTAAACAGACAATATTCTTATGTAAAAAAATACGGTACAGCGCACGCTGTACCGTTTTGTACTGTATATAAATGAAAGTTTACTTTTTGTTTTTCTTGTAAATGATCATAAGACCTTTAAGTAAAAGCTGTTCGTCAATAATAATCTCTCTCTCGCAGTGCGGTATAATTTTTGTTGCCAGACCGCCCGTAGATACAACCGTACAGCTTTCTCCCATATCCTTTTCAATTCTCTGAACAACGCCGTCAATTCCTGCTGCGGAGTAATAAATAATACCGCTTTTCATACATTCGACCGTATTCGTACCGATTATCTTTTTCGGCGGTTCAAGTCCTATCTTAGGTAACTGCGAAGTGCGTTTAGTCAAAGAATCAAGCGACACCCTAAGTCCGGGGATAATCATTCCACCGAGATAATTTTTGTCCTTGTCAATAACCGATACGGTTGTTGCTGTACCCATATCAATAATAATAAGCGGTACGGGATAAAGGTTAATTCCGGCAACTGCGTCTGCAACTCTGTCAGAGCCAAGCTGCGCAGGATTGTCAAGCATTATTTTCAGTCCCGTTTTTATTCCCGGTCCTACTGTAAGTACATCAGCGTTTGTAAGTCTTTCAAGCGCTGAGCGTACAGTCTGAGTTACACTCGGAACAACAGACGAAATAATACACCCCTCTATTTTCAGCGGATCAGCATTATTTATCTCTAAAATATTCTTGACTGATATCACATATTCAAGCGCAGTATATTGAAGATTAGTCGAAAGCCGTTCTATGAACAGCACCTCGTCATTTTCAAAACAGCCTATTACAATATTTGAGTTGCCTATATCTACTGCTAAGATCATATTTTACAGCTCATTTCTTTTATTATTTGTACTCATGCCGCAC
Organism: Clostridia bacterium; assembly: GCA_017402845.1. Classification (GTDB taxonomy): domain Bacteria; phylum Bacillota; class Clostridia; order Oscillospirales; family Acutalibacteraceae; genus RUG592. The sequence continues at coordinate 5,890 of JAFPLH010000053.1, read as the reverse complement.
TTGCAGCCGGAGCCTTTTCGGTGATCTTCACCTTTTCTGCCGGCAGAAGCTTTGCTTTATGAAGTGCCGTACAAACAGCACATGTAATTATTGTGGACGCTATCATCTCAAACACAGCGTTGATACCTACGAATGTACATACAAATACTACTACATTTCTGCCGTTGATAAGGTTTTGTACATACTCTGTATTACCAAACATAAGTATAAGCGAGCTCATGAAAAACAATGTGTTCAGAAAAGCCGAGCAGAAGCCTGCAATTGCAGATGATACATACACATTAAGCTTTTTTCTAAGCGCAATGTAGATAAGCGCAACCAAAAAGCCGTCAAGTGCTCTCGGCACAAATCTCTGCAAGAAAGCCAATACAGGGTTGATCTCAAACAAAACCGCACCCATGGCACTTGTGCCGCCTATTCCGATACACTGCAAAAAGCTCATAATGCCAAAAATTGCTCCCATGGTCAAACCGCCTTTAGGGCCTATGGCAACTGCCGCAATTGCAACGGGGATAATGTTGAGCGTTATTGCAAGAGGGCCGATGTTCAAAAATCCAAGCGGAGTGCAAGACATAACTATAAGCACCGCTGCTAAAAGGCCCAAAAGAACAAGCTCGTTTGTTTTTGTTTTTTTGTTCATAATAAAAATCTCCTTGTTATCATTCCGAATATCTCGGATACAATACAGTACAAGAGATATTATAACAGTTAATTAATAAAAAATCCATAGCTTTTATATTAATTTTTTGATAAAATAAAATCATAAAAACAAAGGAGATAATATATATGTTGACAGGAAAAACAGTAGTCCTCGCCGTAAGCGGCAGCATAGCCGCCTATAAAGCGGCAAATATTGCAAGAATGTGCAAAAAATTAAACGCCGACGTACAAGTGCTTATGACAAAGAACGCCGAGAATTTTATAAACCCTATTACTTTTGAAAGTCTTACAGGAAACAAATGTCTGATAGACACGTTTGACAGAAGCTTTCAGTACAGCGTTGAACACGTTGCACTTGCTAAAAGAGCAAGCGTTGTACTCGTTGCTCCCGCAAGCGCAAACGTAATAGGCAAGATCGCAAACGGTATTGCAGACGATATGCTGACCACAACTATTATGGCTTGCACCTGTAAAAAAATTATTTCACCGGCTATGAATCACAATATGTTCCATAACCCTATTGTACAGGACAACATAAAAAAGCTTGCGTCATACGGATACGAAATAGCAGCGCCCGACAGAGGCATGCTCGCTAACGGCGATATTGGCGACGGCAGAATGCCCGACGAACAGCTTCTTGTAAACTATGTTTTAAAGGAATGTGCTTTTGAAAAAGACCTTGCAGGCAAAAAGGTACTCGTAACGGCAGGCGCAACAAGAGAACCGCTTGATCCCGTAAGATTTATCAGCAACCATTCAACAGGTAAAATGGGTATCGCACTTGCAGAAAATGCTATGCTGCGTGGTGCTGAGGTCACTCTTGTTGCCGCACATACAGACGTACCTGCGCCGCCGTTTATTACCGTTGTAAAGGCAGAAACTGCCGCCGATATGTATAACGCCGTTACCGAAAGATTTGATAACTGCGATATCGTTGTAAAAGCCGCAGCCGTTGCCGATTGGCGTGCCCGCACCGTTGCAGAAAACAAGATAAAAAAGCACGACAATTCACCCGACATTGAGTTTGAACGCACACAAGATATTTTAGCCGAACTCGGCAGAAGAAAGAAAAATCAGTTTTTATGCGGCTTTTCCATGGAAACTGAAAACCTTGAGGAAAACTCAAGAAAAAAGCTTGAAAAGAAAGATCTTGATATGATATGCGCAAATAATCTAAAAACTAAGGGCGCAGGCTTTGCCGCCGATACAAACGCTGTTACTATTATTACCAAAGACGGTATCGAAAAGCTTGAGCTTATGAGCAAACAAAAGGTTGCAGAAAAGATCTTTGACAAGATCATTGATTCAATGAACAAAGATGTTCAGTAATGCTTTCGACAGAACGCATATAACGGCTATCGGAATATTGACGTATTTTAATCACTAATAATCTACAAAAGCCTGAAGCTTTCTTAATGTTCTGATAGCAGCGTTTATATGTCTGTTTACAGTAGACGGATTAAGCCCCATATCTTGTCCTATCTCCTTCTGTGTCTTGTTCTCATAGTAGTATTTGCATAAGCAGGTTTTTTGTCTGTCTGTCAATGCTGCGTCCATTGCTTTTGCAAGCATTTTTTTCATTATCATAACATCTGCGGTATTTGTACCCCTTCGGCTCATTAAACTGCGTGCATACACCGCCTCCATGTGTTCGTCGAGCATTACCCTTTTTTTATACTTTTTCACGGCGTTCACTCTCCTTAATATGCTTTGCGATAGCTTCAAGCTCTGCCATTGTTTTTAAACAGTCAAGCTTCATAGCGTAGAGAAGCTGTTCCTTCTTCTCCTCCTCGCTTCGCTCCTGTGCGCTTGCATAACGGATTCTTCCCTTTTTCTCGTTAAGCTTTTTACAAATAATGTCTGCCTGGCTTTTATATTCCTTTGCCCATGCTATATAATCCTGATATGTCATAAGTCCTCCTTTACACATTACGTGTAGTTGTTTAATAAAAAAAATAAAGATTTATACCTACAAGCGTATGTAAATAATTTATCTGACTTCACACCGAAAAGACATGCATTATTTACGTATGCTTTCTGTTCTTCTTTCAAGGGGAAAACGGCGATATTTTCCCCCTCTAATTTAAACATAACATATATTTTGCAAAAAATCAATACTAAAATCGAACAAATTTTCGATTTTTTATTTATGCGGTATTATTTCCCCATAAATAAAAAAATTTTTTCATAACACTTGCAATTACACGTAATGTGTGGTATAATTTTCTCTAATTAATACATAGAGGACTGATAAACATGGATAACAGCTTTGGCATACGATTAAAGGCTCTGCGAACCGAAAAGGGTTATACTCAAAAAGCTCTTGCTGAAAAGCTTGGAATAAGTCCCTCGGCGGTAGGAATGTACGAGCAAGGCAGACGAGAACCCGACAACGCAATACTATCACAACTGTGTTATATTTTAGATACAACAACTGATAATCTCTTAGGCATAACACAAACAAAGAACGAAGAAGTCGGACAAGTAATAAACGATTTTACAAAGGTGCTGATGAATCAGCAGGGATTAATGTTCAACGGTCAGCCGATTTCGGAATCTGACAGAGAAAAAATTGTAATAGCAATTCGTTCTGCGGCGGCGATCGTACTGCCCGATAAGCGCAATATGCAGGGGGATAAATAATTTGGAGTATATAAAAAAACGTGCAGATACCATAAAAAAGAAATATCGCACAAGCTGTCCGTTTGAGCTGTGCGAGTCAATGGGTATAACCGTTTTACGTTTCGACTTGCCCGAAAACGTAAACGGTTTCTATTACAAATACCTCAAGAATTACATAATCATAATCAACGAAAATTTAGAGTACGACAGCGCAAGAGTTACGGCGGCTCACGAGCTTGGGCATATTTTGCTGCATAATACCACAAATACATTTCAGCTTATCGAAAATACCGACATACCTCTGCAAAGGCTTGAAAATGAAGCCGATTATTTTGCTTCATGCCTGCTTATAGATGAAAACGAGCTTAAAAGCAGCTATACAGATCAAACGCTTACCGCAAGCGATATTGCTGCAATAAGCGGAATACCCGAAAAATTGGTAAAGCTATACGCACATTATCAGGGATATGATTTTTGATATTCAATGTTTATAATATAAAACTGCCCTTGTGTTTTTTATTACATTATGATATAATAAGAAAAAATCAGAAAGGTATTTTTTATGAAAAGATTTATTTCAATTATTACTATACTGCTTGTATTAATAAGCATTGCTGGCTGTTCTGATGACAAAGAAGCCGCAAAAAAAGCTTATCAGATCTCTCAGATGAGCAATCCGCTTACCTTCGGAGAATTTGCAATTGATCTTCCTGAGGGCTTTTACATCAATAAAGATCCCGCAAATAACGAGATACCTGTTGCGTATGCGCCCGATTATCCGAAACACACCGATAATTACACCTTCACCGCACTTTCAATGAAGCAGGAGCCCTCTGACTATTCGCAGGAAAAGATCGACGCATTATACTCTGATTTCTTAGAAGCTTACAGCGGCTTAAAAGCCTACGAGCAAACAGAGGTTGCCGGATATACTGCAATTAAGATTTATTATAATACCACAATAAAAGACAAAAACGACAAAAACATTAGTGTTGAACAGCACCAATGCTTTATCTTTACAGATAATGATGTTTTCGTTGTAACATTCACTACCAACAGCAAGGATTATCTTGAAGATTATGAAAAATCACTTGACACTATTGTTATACAGTGATACGATAAAAATAACAAAGTCCCGCCTTATAGAAAAGCGGGACTTTTTTGTGAGTATGAGTAAGAGTCTGCATTGTACATTACAACTTGCCCTTACTCCTCCATTTGTTTGCCTAAAAATGCAGACGCCGATTGTGCAAGTTTTATCTCAGCTTCAGCAGGAGCACCTCTTTTTTCTCCGGTAAGCATAATAACAGCTCCGGTAACATCACCCGACGCAATTATCGGATATACAATACTTGCGCCTCGTTCCAGCCCCTCAACAGGCTGCAGCTCTCCGATACCGCCGTTTTGCGCAATATAGCTTCGGCGTGACTCCATAAGTTCTTCAATAACGGGCGTGATTCTGCGTTCAAGATATTCTCTTTTCGGTACTCCTGCCGCTGCGACAATATGATCTCTGTCTGAAATAAGTGTGGGCAGATTGCTCACACGACTTAATACCTCGGCATACTGTGCAGCAAATGCACTCAATTCACCAACGGGTGAATATTTTTTGAATATGACTTCGCCGTTTGAGTCGGTATATATCTCAAGAGGATCGCCCTCTCTGATTCTGAGAGTTCTTCTTATCTCCTTGGGAATCACCACTCTGCCCAAGTCGTCTATTCTGCGGACAATTCCGGTGGCTTTCATTTTTTTCTCCCCTATTAATTTAATAGTTTTACGCCTAATTAGTTTATGAATTATATGTTCTATTATTCAAAAATTGACATTGTTTTTTTATTCCAAAAAAAACACCGCAGACTTTAGTTAGTCTGCGGTAAAAGTGCTATTTTATCAGTTTATCGGTACTCCTATATCATACCCCAAATAAATTCCGATAGCATAACGCTGAACAAGAAATGCATCTGCGGTATTGACAACATAATTCTCATTAACATCTGCCAAAAACAGCAGTTCATCATCAAGCGTTTCAATGCCTAAAACGTGCCTTAATATAGCAAGCGAGTCTGCCAATGTAACCTCCTCGTCGCCTGTTACATCACCGAGTATCAATAATTCTTCGTCAGAATCATCATCAGAATCAATATAACAATCGTCGCTGTCAGTTTCAATATCATTATCTGTTTCTATATCGCTGTCGGTGTCTGAGTCTGTATCGGTATCGGTTTCAGTGTCGATATCGGTTTCTGTATCAGTTTCCGTATCTATATCGGTATCAGTTTCTGTATCAGTTTCCGTATCTATATCGGTTTCTGTTTCGGTATCAGTTTCGTTGTCAGTTTCCGTATCTGTATCTGTTTCCGTCTGAGAGTCAGTTTCCGTATCTGTATCTGTTTCCGTCTGAGAGTCTGTTTCCGTATCTGTATCTGTTTCCGTCTGAGAGTCTGTTTCCGTATCTGTATCTGTTTCTGTCTGGGAGTCAGTTTCCGTATACGTATCTGTTTCTGTCTGGGAGTCAGTTTCCGTATCTGTATCTGTTTCTGTCTGAGAGTCAGTTTCTGTATAAGTATCGTTTTCTGTTTCGGTATCGGTGATTATTTTTTTATCC